>JACNJD010000086.1 GCA_014382715.1 Candidatus Desulfacyla euxinica
CCTTCTTTGTCATTCCGGACTTGATCCGGAATCCAGTGTTTTCAGCCAGTTCTGGATTCCCGCTTGCGCGGGAATGACGGGTGTGGAGACTTTTTACGAATTCATCACCTTTGGGTGAACAAGAATTCGAATCTTGCTCCCAGAATACTGACCCATATATGATCTTCGGTCAGGGAAAATCCCGCAAAAATTCCTGACATTTTTCTTGACAAGTGATTTCTCTTATATATAATTCCATCAAATGATGGAAACACATGCTGGTATAAGACGATGGCAACACCTTTAGAAAAGGCCCGCAAGGACCCTAATTCCATGAAGGCCAAGATATTGAAGGTGGCTCGCCGCATGTTCGGTGAGTACGGCTATCACGGCACCACAACCCGGATGATCGCCAAGGAAGTGGGGATTGACATTTCCACTCTCTACTATCATTGGGGGGAGAAAACCGATCTTTATGAGTCGGTTATATTAGATATTAACAATGACCTTCGACAGAAACTTGATGAGGTAGAAAAGGTCATCCATGGCCAGCCATTAGCAAGACGATTAGGGATCGCTATCGATATGGTGACTGATTATCTCTTTGAATGCCCTGAGATATCCAATCTTGTCCTGTTTCAGTATTTTGGGAAGACCCGCAAAGAATCCAATCTCGATTTCCATGTACCTGATTTCATTTCAGATATTGCCCGTTCCATGGATCTCTGCAAGACTAAGGAGTCCATTCCGACGAGTGCCTCCATGCGGGTCCTGGCCATGATGAACTCAATCCACAACTTTATCTCGGGTGAGAATTTCTTTCGGGAGATGCTCAAATTGAAAAGGGAGGAATATATCGAACATGTTAAAGAGACCCTTGAGTTTATACTAATTCCCGCCTTTAACGGTGGATCTCAAGGGCAAACGGATATAAACCAAACAGACATAAGGAGGTGACAGGATGGCCCTTAACTTAGATGCCATCGGTAAAAAGATCGGACCGGTGAGCAAGGAGTACAACTGGAAGGATCTTGTGCTCTATGCCCTTGGAGTGGGAGCAGGCTTTGATGAACTGGAGTACTGCTACGAAGATCAACTAAAGGTTATTCCCAGCTTTTCTATTGCCAGCGTGTTTGAATTTCTGGCCGAAGTGGGGATAAGCTCTAATGTTGACCTTTCTGGTGTTCTGCATGGGGAACAGGACATCATTTTTCACAACCCTATTCCCACGGAAGGGACCTTATCCACCGAAGGGGTGATCACCCACATGTACGACAAGGGGAAAGGCAGGGGCGCGCTGGTAGTAGCCGAGGCCGATACCTATCATTCCAACGGAAGCAAACTTTTTACCAATATCTTTACTATATTCGGTAGGAAAGACGGCGGGTTCGGGGGAGATCCCGGCCCAACTGAAGCAGTGGATTTTCCAGACCGGGCGCCTGATTTCGAAGAACAGGGCACACCGATGTCACATCAGCCCCTGTTATATCGACTTTCCGGAGATATTTTTCAGCTCCATGTTGACCCGGGGTTCGCAAAGGCCAGCGGTTTTGAACAGCCGATCATGCACGGGCTGTGTACCCATGGTTTTGCGTGTCGAGCCGTGATCAAGCATCTTTTTCCAGGTGAACCGGAACGTATGACCCGTTTCCGGGTCCGCTTTTCCAGGACCCTTTATCCGGGTATACCAATTACAACCCAGATCTGGAAAGAGAAGGAGGGGAGGGCGGTTTTTCGTACCCTGAATGCTGAAAACGGAGAGGTGGTTATCGACCAGGGTATTGTGGAATGGATGAACGCCGAGGAATTGGAGAGACGCGCCAGGCTGGGTGGCATAAATTTTGACGGCCAGGTGGCAATAGTCACGGGCGCCGGCGCCGGTCTGGGCCGGGCTTATGCCCTGGAACTGGGCAGGCTGGGCGCAAAAGTGGTTGTAAACGACCTGGGCGGTGCGCGGGACGGAACCGGTGGCGGGAACTCGGCTGCAGACCAGGTGGTGGAAGAGATCAAGTCATCGGGCGGCGAGGCGCTGGCCAATTATGATTCCGTTGCCACGGCCGAAGGGGGCCAGGCCATTGTGGATTCGGCCGTTGAGGCCTTCGGCAAGGTGGATATCGTCATCAACAACGCCGGTATCCTCAGGGACAAGACTTTAGCCAAAATGGAACCGGAGAACTGGGATGCGGTCATGGATGTTCACCTGAAGGGGGCATATAATGTAACCCGGCCGGCATTTGTAAAGATGCGGGAAAACCGTTATGGCCGCATCATACTGACAACCTCTGGAGCGGGTCTTTATGGCAACTTTGGCCAGACCAATTACTCAGCGGCCAAGATGGGTCTTTTGGGATTTATGAACACCATAAGGATCGAAGGGGACAAGCATAACATCAAGGTGAATACCATTGCCCCGGTTGCCGCTACCAGGCTTACCGAAGATGTCCTGCCTCCGGAGCTGTTCGAAAAACTCAAACCGGAATTTGTGGCGCCCCTGGTGCTTTATCTCTGCAGCGAGCAATGTACGGAGACCGGAGCTGTTTATAACGCGGGTATGGGTTATTACAACCGTGCCGCCGTTGTCACCGGTCCGGGAGCAGTGGTGGGAGACGGAAAGGAAATCCCCACACCAGAGGCCGTGGCGGCGAGCATTGGCAAGATAAAATCCTTAGAAGATGCAGAGGAGTTTCCCGATGCAATGGCTGCCTTCGGCCCCATGTTAGATGCCTTCAGCCCCAAAAAGAAAGGGACTGCGTCCGAAGAGTCCGGGGGACTGACAGTGGCCGGTGTTTTTGAGAATATTCCCGGGG
>JACNJD010000157.1 GCA_014382715.1 Candidatus Desulfacyla euxinica
GCTTATCCCGAGAAAGGCCGGATTGTCAGTCAGGTATTCCGATCAGGTGGAGACAAGACGTCAGATCCAACTGCCCCGTTTAGATTTCCGGAGTCTTGACCTCTGCAATCCCTTGGAGAAACTCTTTTTTGAAGTATGCAGCCGGAGGGTTCGAGTAAATTTCATAAGGGTATGGTTCTGGGAGTTTGATCCTCCAAGCCCCCAATTAGCGCTCTTCCATACCCCGTCCCCGGATGAAAACAGAAAAGTGATGACCACTCAGGCCATGGATCGTATCAGGGAACGGTATGGAACAGAGGCAATCAGTTATGGGAAAACTGCATAACCCTTATGTACTAAGTTATTTTTGCGCCGGATGAACGGTGAAAGGTTTACTGAAAAAAATGAACATCGAACATCGAACGTTCAACATCGAATTTTGAATGGTAAAAGATGAAGGGAGAAACTCTAAAAAACCTGAGTTATTAGATGGTATTTTAGAGAAAACATAAGAATCAATTAGGGTTTTCGTTGCGAGTATCAAAACTGCTGAAAAGAAAAGGAAATAGTCATTGAAAGTTCGACATCGGCGTCTTTGTTTACCTGGTTTTTTCATTCGCCATTGGACGTTCGATGTTCGATGTTCAATGTTCATCTTTTTCACCGAACCTCTGAACTCACACATTATGTCTTTTATCCATCTCAACGTCCATTCCGATTATTCCAGGGGCTGGGGGCTCGGCACCATCGAGGAGGTCTGCCAGGCCGCCAAAGACTTGGGGATTAAGCGTCTGGCCCTGACTGATACCAACGGGGTTTATGGTCTGATTTTTTTTGTCCAGATCGCAAAAGAGATGGGAATTAAACCTATCCTGGGGTCTGAACTCTTATATGGCGAACGACGCGCGGTCCTGATTGTCAAGAACCCACAGGGATACGCCAACTTGTGCCACATTATATCTGCCCGCCACTGTCACTCTAATTTTGATCTGACTCGGGCGCTCAGAGAAAGACGCCGGGGTCTTATCATCTTTTCCGATGATTTCAGCCTCCTCAAGTTCCTCAAACGGGATTCAATGGAGGACCTCTTTGTGGAGATGTCTCCGGGCTACCAGATGGCCCGCTGCTACGCCTTTTCCCGTAAGACGGGTATCCCACCCTTAGCCACCAACCGGGTATATATGGCCCGGAAAGACCAGTTTCCACTACACCGGATTCTGAGGGCCGTCTCCCTGAACAGAAAGCTTTCCAGGCTTGTAAATGAAGACACCTGCCGGGAGCATAGTTTTTTAAACACCCCACGTGAAATGATCGACCAGTATCCCCATGCCCCCATAGCCATCTCCAATACCGTTAAGGTAGCCGAATCCGCCCTTTCAAACTGGAATTTTGACCGGATTATTTTCCCTTCCTTTGAGAAATTGGACGCGGAAGAGGCATTTCATCAGCTTTATCGGGCCACTATGGATGGGTGCAGAGAGCGATACGGAAAAATAACCAGGAAAGTAAGGAAGCGGATAGCCCATGAGATGGGGATTATCCGGGAAAAGGAATTTGCCCCATATTTTCTGGTGGTTGCGGATATAGTAAAAAGGGCCGGCCGATCTTGCGGCCGGGGGAGCGCTGCCGCATCCATTGTATCCTTCGCATTAGGGATTACCCACGTGGACCCCATCAAACACCATCTTTTCTTCGAGCGATTCCTGAACCCCGGCAGGATGGATCCACCGGACATCGATGTGGATTTTGCATGGGATGAACGGGACCAGGTGATTGATTATGCCTTTGCGAAGTACGGCAACCGCCGGACGGCCATGGTGGCGAACCACAACACCCTCGGCGCCAGATCGGCCATCAGGGAAGTGGCAAAGGTTTTCGGGCTGACAGACCGGGAAATCGGGCAGGTGACGGACAAGATAGGATTTAAATGGCGTTTGAAGGAGGCATGGCAGGAATTAACCCTTAACCCCAAAATGAGGGGAATAAAATTCAACAAACCATGGGATGATATTATGACCGCCGCGTTTCAGCTACAGGGACATTTCAACCACCTTTCCACACATTGCGGCGGCTTAGTGATAGTGCCGGATGAGGTTCGCAGGTACTGTCCGGTGGAGATTTCCCGCAGCGGTCTTCAGGTCCTCCAGTGGGAAAAGGATTCGGTGGAAGAGTCAGGTCTTGTGAAGATAGATATCCTGGGTAACCGGAGCCTCGCCGTAATCCGTGATGCCCTTGATTTAGTAGAAAAAAATTATGACCACCACATCGACTATGCCGGTCTGAACCCTCTTAATGACCCTCAAACCGCAGCAGTATTTTATAAAGGAGAGACTGTAGGGGTCTTTTATTTTGAAAGCCCCGCCACAAGACAGGTCCTGACCAAGGTAAGATCCGGGTTTACCTTTGATGAGTACCTGACCCTGGACCATTTTCTTCTCAATGTGGTGGTAACATCCATTATCAGACCCGCCTCCAATCAGGCCATACACACCTGGATATCCAGACTCCAGGGAGAGAAATGGGCACCCCCACATCCACTTTTGGGGCCGGTCCTGAAAGAGACATTGGGGGTGATGGTGTTTCAGGAACAACTCAGTCAGGCGGCTATTCACTTAGCCGGCTTTGACCCTGCCGAGGCCGACACCCTCAGAAAGACGGTAAGCAAAAAACATAAGGAAAAAAAGCTCAGGGATTTTTACACCCGGTTTGTGCGGGGTGCCTCGGAGAGGGGGGTCAGCCGGGGGGTGATAGAGGAGGTCTGGCAGATGATGATCGGGTTTGACGGGTACAGCTTCTGTAAACCGCATTCCGCCAGCTACACCATGGTGGCCTACAAGTCCGCCTATCTCAGGGCCCATTACCCTGCAGAATTCATGGCCTCGGTGATATCCAACCACGGGGGCTATTACCCCACCCTCAGCTATATATCGGAGGCGAGGCGTATGGGGCTCGAGGTCCTCCTCCCTGATATCAACCGGAGTGAAATCAAATATATCGGCAAAGACCGGAAAATACGGGTAGGTCTTATGCAATTGAAAGAAATTACCCAAGAGGCTAAAGAGGCCATTATCCATACCCGGATCAAAACCGGCCCCTTTATATCTCTTGAGAATTTCCTTAATCGAACCAGACCCCATATCCATCTTCAGGATGTCAGAATCCTGATTAAAGGGGGCTGTTTTGACGACATTGCCCGAGGCATATCCAGACCCGGGCTTGTCTGGGAGGCTATTCGATTTTTCGCTCGAAAAGAGGAAAAGGAGCCCGGTCTTTTTGATCTTGGCAAAAATCCTGTCCGGACACCCCGGCTAAGACAGGATTGCCATACCCCGTACCCTAAGCCTGTCATGCTAAGACATGAGGCGCAGGTCTTTGGTTTTATTCTTTCGGTCCACCCACTGACCCTTTGTGGCGATATCTTGAAAGACCTCGATTATGTCCGTGCCGAGGACCTTCATTCTCTGGTGGGTAAAGATGTAACAACTATCGGATGGCCTGTCACAGGCAAGACCGTGCATACCAGGGAGGGCGATCCCATGAAATTCATCACTTTTGAGGACCTTACCGCTGTTTATGAGGCCGTATTTTTCCCCAGGGTGTACCACCGATTTTGTCATATGTTGAACATAACAGGCCCCTATATCCTGAAAGGAAGGGTGGAAGAAACCTTCAACGCCATAAATATAACGGTAAACAGGGTGGGATTTTTAGATAAAACTACCTGCCTTGCTGATTTTACTTGAATTTTGAAAAATATTCGTATATATGACTCATAGTGTTCTAACAGCAATATTTCCCCTGCTCTTTTCACATCAAGAGGGAAATTAAGGACTGATAGCGCTATTTTTTATGATAACTGAGGTAATCGATGAAACAGGGTATTCGCACAACGTTTAAAGTCTTAACCAATCAAAAGAGAACTATCAGCCATAGCCAGCAACCTGACCCCATCCAAAAAAATGTAGTCAAAACACCAGGTCCGGCAACATCTCTGTTTACAGTTAAACGGCTCAATGAAGCTATTACCAAGGCCAAAGATCGGTTTTTGGCCATCCAGAACGCCAAAGGATATTGGGTCTTTGATCTGGAAGCAGACGCCACCATTTCGTCTGAATATATATTCCTACAGAGATTTCTGGGTCGTGAAATGCCCCACGATCTCAAGGAGGGAATGGGCCACTACATTCGCAACAGACAGATTGAGAACGGCGGCTGGCCTCTCTACCACGCGGGCGAAGCCAATATCAGCGCCTCGGTTAAGGCATATTTTGCCCTTAAACAGCTCGGTGATTCACCCGATGCACCACATATGGTTAAGGCACGGGAGTTCATATTGAACCAGGGGGGTGCGGCTAAGGTTAACGTCTTCACCCGCTTCACCTTGGCCCTGTTCGGCCAGATCCCCTGGAGAACAACCCCTGCCATGCCAATTGAGATCATGCTCTTGCCAAAATGGTTCTTTTTTCATCTCCAGAAGGTATCTTACTGGTCTCGGACCGTGATCGTACCCCTCCTCATTCTCAATGCCAAGCAACCCGTATGTCATCTGAGACCGGAGGAAGGCATAGCGGAATTGTTTTTGGAATCTCCCCGGAAACTCCGTCACCTTGATCATCTTATACCGCGGAATTTGGTCAAAAATCTATTCATCCTCTTAGACCGCGTTCTTAAAACAGTCGACTCTATTATCCCCCGAACCACACGGGAAAAGGCCACAAGGCTTGCCGAGAACTGGACCGTTGAGAGGATGCAGGGCGAGGGAGGCATCGGCGCCATATTTCCTGCCATGGCCAACGCGGTAATGGCCCTCAGAGCTTTAGGTTATCCCGCTGATCACCCCGATTTTACCCGAGGTCTCAAGGCCATAGACGATCTCCTCGTCACCCGGGGCCATGAAGCGTTCTGCCAGCCATGTGTCTCCCCTATCTGGGATACCTGTCTAAGTCTGTCGGCCTTGCTCGAGTCCGGCCTGCCACCGGACCATAACGCGGTTAAAAAGGCCACAGACTGGCTTTTCAAAGAGCTGATTACTCGCCCCGGAGACTGGACCCACCGGGCCCCTGATCTGGAACCGGCAGGCTGGGCTTTTCAGTTTGAAAACAGTTTTTATCCTGACATTGATGACACGCCCATGGTCCTTATGTCTCTTCTCAGGGCCGGCGCACTGGATGAGGAGGAGTATAAGCAGAAAATCGCCAAGGCAGTAAACTGGGTCATCGGTATGCAGAGTTCCGACGGGGGATGGGGCGCCTTTGATATTGATAACAGCTATTTCTATCTTAATAATATCCCCTTTGCCGATCATGGAGCACTACTCGATCCCAGCACTTCCGACCTCACGGGGCGGTGCGTAGAAATTCTCTCCATGTTAGGTTATGGCCATGACTTCCCGCCCATTGCCAAGGCACTCAAGTTTCTGCGCAAAGAACAGGAAGAGTGTGGAGCCTGGTTCGGTCGGTGGGGTGTAAACTACATATACGGTACCTGGTCCGTACTCAAAGGCCTTGGTGCGTTGGGAGAAAACACATCCCGGCCCTACATTCGCAGGGCGGTTGACTGGTTGAAATCGTGCCAGAATTCAGATAATGGCTGGGGCGAAACAAGCCATTCATACTCTGACCCTTCCATTGGTGGCAACGGCAGGAGCACCCCGTCCCAGACCGGATGGGCATTATTAGGGCTTATGGCAGTGGGTGAAGTGAAGAGCTCTGCGGTCCAACGGGGTATTCACTATCTTCTTGGGAACCAAAACCAGCAAGGGGTCTGGGATGAGGAAGATTTTACAGGTACAGGTTTCCCCAGGGTTTTTTATCTGCGCTACCACGGCTATTGCCAATTCTTTCCACTTTGGGCCTTAAGCGAATACCGCAGGCTTCGCACGGAAAAAATGACCCGTCAAAACGAGGTGAGTCTTCAACGCCCAACAGATTTGCCCCTGCCCGTTTTAAAACAGAGACCATGAATTCAACCATAGGCCTTGTCGTAGCGCTTCCATCCGAAGCCAGGGCCCTGATAGGGCGTGGGCGATGGCAGCACGCCGAGGGACATCTGTTCCGCCGTTCTCACCTGAATAACAGAACCCATCTTATCGTTGTGCGCTCTGGCTTAGGCATGGAAAACGCCTTTTTGGCTTCACAGTGGCTGATCGCAGAAGGTGTGGTCGCATTGGGCGTTTCAGGGGTTTCAGGGGGGCTGGACCCGGGGCTTGAGCCCGGAGACCTGGTTCTTGCCGACTCGATAATTCAAGAAAATGGCAACACATGCCAACAGATTTGGGAAGGGAACTTTAAATTTGTCGACATCTCTTATGCGGCACTAATCGCCAAAGGGATCCCCACATATCGCGGCCCAATCATTACAGTTCAAAGGGCGGTTCTTTCTGCCCGGAACAAACAAGCGCTCTTTACGAAAACCAATGCATTAGCCGTGGACATGGAAAGCGCTGCAGTAGCTGCGGTTGCCATTAAAGCATCTATTCCCTTTTTTGCCCTCCGCACTGTGTGTGATGCAGCAACCCGCTCAATTCCCATAGAGATCTTTGACTGCCTCAATCAGGTCGGGAACGTCCGCCTGTTCCATTTCTTAAGGATGCTTTTGATAAGGCCCGCCCTCGTTTCCGATCTCCTTCGCACAAGAATAAATTTTAATGCGGCCTTAGCCACCCTTGGACGCGCATGGCATACCCAGATCAGTAGCAATCTGCCCGCCCTTCTTAAGAATACGAATCAATAAAGAGTTACGAACTGCTGGTCGGAGCGTAGCGGAGATCCCCCGCCTGCGGAGGGGATCTTTGACCAGCATCCAGCATCGCTTTGCTAAGATCTATCTGCCCCGGTGAGATAATTGTCGGCCAAAGCCCCTTCAATGACCGGAAGGGTTTCCACAGGAGGAGGGCTGAACCCAAAGACCAGTTCAAGAAAGATCGTTATTATGCGGTAAGTCGCACCCCAGAGCACCTCCCTCTCATCCTGGTTCTGGTGCAGAAAACAGGGAAAATCCTGTGCTATTCCCCTTTCCCTATTATCCCGGCGGATTCCCATGTGCAGGCGATAACAGGCATAACCATCCGTATCAAGCAGGTCTCTCAGCGGGATGTAAACGATTTTCTCAACCTCCCAGTTGGGAAAAAACCGCTTTTGACCGGTAATCCATCCCACCATGGGGTAGATAACCCTGTGAAACATCTCAAGTCTTTGAGGGGGCAGGGGGCCTAAGAATTTCACCAGAAGAGGATTCAGACGCATTTCCTCAAGGCTTTCCCGGAGGCTGGCGGCAAAAAGGAGCGCCAGCCTGCGAGACTCCCCCTGCCGCAGGTCCCGCCACCTGTGCCAGTAAGGCCAGCGTGCCAAGGGAAAGAGGGGCAAACCCAGGATCTTTGATATATAGAAATCGGAACGAGGGATAATCCTGCCGCCGGGGAAACAAAGATCTCCTGCCTGCTTTACTTTTTTGGATCGCTTGTTGAAAACAAGACAGGGCTCTGAAACAGTTCCCGAATTACCGGAATGCCCGCTTAAAAGAAGCAACACGGCGGATGTGGAGGAGAATCCGGAAATGCCCTCTGGAAAAAAGTGTTCACATCTACTTCTATCGTTAAGCGCACAACGGAGGTCCTCGATAAAGGAGGCTGAATCTTCTGATAGATTCAACATACCTCGTACCGTTTCATGAAATCGCCACCGCTATCCACGGCTAAAATGATTTGCACGGGCTCGATGGCGTTCCTCTCTGTTCGTTCATCCAGGATATCATGCCGCCCGCACGAAGCATAGAACGACATCAGGAATATTGACAACAGATTCCTTGCTATTTTTTTCTTTTTCATATTATATCACACCTCTCTTGCATGATTATAAGATAACAAGTTTTAGGTTGCGGGTTTCGGGTTACGGGATGCTGGATGTTCCTTGAGTTCCTTGCGCCTTGAATACGGGTTACGGGTTACGGGTTTCAGGTTGCCCTGGTCATTACCATAACTTTAGGCACTTTAGTTCACTTTAAACTTTAGGCACTTCTAAACAACTATGTCATCAAACCCTGTCAAAGGATATCTATGCGTTGTGGCAGCCGCCATTATGTGGGCTTCATCAGGGGTTGCAGGCAAAGCCCTTTTCGCTGGAGGCATTACCCCCTTTGAGCTGGTGCAGATCAGGGTCACCTTATCGACGCTTCTGTTAGCCATTATTTTCTGCCTGCATGACAGGAACGTGTTCAGGATTCGTAGCAAAGACCTTGGCTATTTCCTCCTCTTAGGCGGGGTCGCCATGGCCTTTGTTCAGATTACCTATTTTTACGCAGTCAGCAAAATTCAGGTGGCTGCTGCTGTCTTTCTTGAGTATCTTGCACCCATTCTGGTGGCCTTTTTCTCCATCTGTTTCTGGAAAGAACGTCTGACTCTTACTAAATTCCTTTCCCTTGTTATTTCTCTTGCAGGTTGCTATCTTGTGGTGGGAGGGTACAACCTCCATCTACTGAAAATGAATCGGGTGGGGATCCTTTGCGGTTTGTCTGCTGCCCTCTGCTTTGCTGCATATACACTCATCGGCGAGAGAATGATGCAGCGGTACTCCCCCTGGACCGTCCTTTTTTATGCGTTCCTTTTTGCCACGTTCACATGGCACATCATTCCCCCCCCCTTTCAATACCTCTGGGCGAGCCATAGCCTGGGCCAATGGGGATGGCTGCTCTACATTTCCGTAATCGGTACCGTGATTCCCTTCGCCCTCTTTTTTATGGGCATAAATCATATCCGGTCCACCCGTGCCTCCATTACGGCAACCCTGGAGCCTATCGCGGCCGGTTTATTAGCCTATCTCTTTTTGGGGGAAGGATTGGCACCGTTGCAGATCGTCGGAGGCGCCATGGTTGTAGGAGCCATCGTGCTGCTTCAGCTGAAGCGGGAGCATGATGAGCTGGCACCTGCCCTGATTCGCCCCAGCTACGATAATTCAGAGATAGTAAAATAGATGAGCCTCAAAAATTGAGCATCTTTCAAATGTCTCATGGTATGGGCTCGCACAAGAATAAGTTTCCAGTGGATGAGGGTGCCGCACGGGGGATAAATTCATTTCACCCTTTCCCTACCAGTTGCTGATTTTCATATCCTTCTTCAGAATAATTCTCGCATCGGCAATACTTAATCCCTGCTCATAGACAATCACCGGGTTCAGGTCTATTTCCTGGATGTCATCATAGGAGCCCACAATCTCTGAAATTGTGAGCAATAACTCTTTGATCGCCTTTTTATCAACCGGCGGCTTGCCCCGGAAGCCGTTTAAGAGTTCGACAGACCGGATCTTCTCGATCATCCTCCTGGCCGAGCGTTCTGAGATGGGGAGCACACGAAATACCACATCCTTCAACACCTCCACCATTATCCCGCCAATGCCGAACATGATAACCGGTCCAAACTGATCATCAGTCTTGGTACCGATAATGACTTCCAGCCCCTGGCCCATCATGGCCTCAACAAGGACCCCCCTTATACTGGCATCCGGATCATACGCTAAGGCGTCCTTCATGATTTCAGAGTATCTCCTTCGGACTTCATCAGATGTCTTCAGGTTGAGTTTCACACCACCGGCATCGGTCTTGTGCAGGATATCATGGGAGACGATCTTTAATGCCACCGCCCCCTCAAATTGTGCGGCAGCAGCAGCGGCCTCCTTCTGTGAGTGAACAAGATAGTTTTCAGAGACCGGCCCGCCGTGCAGGCCTATCAGTTCCTTGGCCTCATACTCAAAGAGCGCATTTCGACCCTCTTCCCTCGCCAGGCGGAATATTTCACGACCGCGTGGTTTGGATTTACGGCCTTTGCTGAAGACAAATTTAGATTTGGCGTGATAGCTGCGCAGGTAGCTGCCATATTCTGCAAGCACCGCAATACATTTGCAGGCAGTTTCAAGGGCGTCATATACTGGGATGCCGTAATATCGTAACAGATCCAGCGAATGCGGCCTGGCATGATTGTAGAGGCTATGGACAATAATCGGTTTATGGCTATCCTTCACCAGTTTTCCCATCCGGTGAGCAGCATCTTCTTCCACAAAGGCAAGATCTTCAGCAAAACGGATACTGTAGCCTCCGAACAGACCCACGATCAGAAGTCCGCCCACCTGGGGATCGTGCAGCAGGATTTCCGCACAATCGGCAAAAACCGCCGGGTTTTCATCTGCCCCGCCAGCAACATCCACAGGGTTTCGAACGGAGGCCCCTCTGGGCAAAATCTTTCGGAGTCTTTTCTGGGTCTTCTCCCCCAGGGGCTCGATGGTTACACCCAAATCCGTCAGCTCATCCGCAGCAATGGTGGCATGTCCCCCGCCGTCTGCAAGGATGGCAATGCTTTTCCGTCCGATATGAGGTAAGCTGGCAAGGGTTTCCGCAGCAGGGAACAGTTCATCCGAGTTCTTGATAACGATGATCCCTGCCCTTCGAAAGGCGGCTGCCGCCACCTCTGAAATGCCTGCCAGGGCCCCGGTATGGGAGCCGGCTGAGAGTTTGCCTGTGGCCGAGCGGCCGCTCTTGAGCATGACAATGGGCTTCTTGCGGGTGGTCTGATAGGCCTGCTGAAGAAACTTCCGTCCATCGCGCATACCCTCAACATACATGAGAATTGCCGTCGTTCCAGGGTCTTCCTGAAAAAACTCCAGATATTCATGAAATTTCAGATCCGCTTCATTACCAATCCCAACATAATAAGAAAATCCCTGCTGGCTCTTTATGGATGCCTCTGTAATAAGAGAAAGGGCCATGTTACCGCTCTGGCAGATCAGGGCTATTCCGCCTTTGGGCACATCCCTTAAACCAACCAGGTTTAGATTTCTCTTGAGATTCATCATGCCGGAGGTGTTTGGTCCGATGATCCGGATATTGTTTTCCCTTGCTATATCCACGATCCGGCCTTCCAGTTCCTTCCCATCCTTGCCAAGTTCACCAAAGCCTCCGGCGATAATCACCGCCCCTGCCACGCCCTTTTTCCCGCAATCCTCCAGAATCTCGGGGAGGGTCGTTGCCGGTGTGGTAATAAGGACCATTTCAACCGGATCTTCAATGTCAGAAACCTTTGCGTAACAGGGCAGGCCCAATATGCTCTCTTCCTTCGGATTCACAGGATAGATCCGACCCTCGAACTTTTCTTCGATCAGGGTCTTGATGGCCTGATATCCCCGTTTGGTCTCCTTTTTCGATGCACCCACCACGGCAACAGATGTTGCGTCTAATACCTGTTCCAGGCCCATGAGCTACCTCCCTTTGAATTGGGGTTTTCGCTTTTCTGTAAAAGAAGCAATCCCTTCGTGCCAGTCTTCGGTATTCATGCAGGCCAGAATGGCCTCTGATTCAGCTAATAATACCGTCTCAAGATCCCGGTGAGGGGCTTGCTGGATAAGTTTTTTGGCAAAGCCAATGGAAATCGGGGCCTGTTCTGAAAGCTTCTTTGCAAGGGCAAGGGCCTCCAGCATCAATTGCTCCACTGGTACGGATCTTAGGGCCAGACCAATCTCCACCGCTTCAGGCCCGTTCAAGACTTTCCCCGTATAAATCAGCTCCTTGGCCTTCATCATACCTACGACCCCGGGCAGGTGGGATGTTACCCCGCCGCCCACAAAAGTGGCAAGACCGATCTCGGGGAGCCCTATGGTTGCAGTATCCGCCATGAGCAGAAAATCGCCATTCAGGGCCATTTCTGTTCCCGCCCCCCTTGCAGGTCCATTTACGGCAACGATCACCGGCTTGGGGAATTCATAAATCCGCCGGGTGGTTTCGTGGGCAAGAAAGATATACTCCCTTTTCTGCCACGGGGTCCGGTCCCCTGAAGCGTGCTTCTTCAGATCCGCACCCGCACAAAAGGCCTGTTTCTCCCCATCCGCCCTTTTCCAGACCGTGCCGGTCAGAATCACTGCCCTGATAGATGCATCATTGCGGACCTCGGCCAAAACTGTCTGCAGATCAAGATACATCTGTTCGATAACCGCATTCATCCTCTCCGGACGATTCAGCCTGATAATGCCTACCGAATCATCCCGATCAACCAAAACTGTTTCTAATACCATAGCACCTATCTCCATTTTCAGGGTGGGGCTTTGAGCCCGTGAACCTTTACACTTAGATTACGCCAATTTTTCACTATGATCAAGCCCCCTATCAACGTTCCGGCAATTCAAATTTTAGAAAAACCTGTGCAAATCAATGGCTGAATAATACCATGAAGGTCAGGAAGAAACAGAAAAAACACGCCCTACTTCGTGCTCTTCGTGTACTTCGTGGTGTATAATAGATCATAATTAGAACTGATTTCAGCATTCCACATCCCTTGACAACATCTTTAATAGAACTTAATTTTGGAACGTTATACAGGAAGTTTATAAGTTCTTAAAAATTTTTTGGAGGTTCTTAATAACCCCGGACAGAATGAAACGTGAATCACGCATCATGCATCACCCGTCACGTTTCACGCATCACGTATCACGTTTGGAGGAAAAATATGCGATTTGACAAATTCACATTAAAAGCACAGGAAGTCATACAAACCGCTCAACAGTTGGCCGAAAGATTTGGGCATCAGCAGATAGAGCCCGAGCATCTTGTAAGGGCCATTTTGGAACAGAAGGAGGGGGTAATTCCACCTCTCCTTGGAAAAATAGGCGCTGACCAGAATCAGCTCATCAGCTCTTTTGAGTCCGCATTGGAAAATCTCCCTAAGGTATCCGGCGCCGGATATGGGCAGGCCTATCTCTCTCAACGTGCAAAGGCCGTGTTAGACAAGGCCTTTACCGAGGCAGAACAGGTAAAAGACGAATTTGTGAGTCTCGAACATATCCTTCTCGCCGTAACAGATGAAACTGAGGGCGAGGGATCAAATATCCTTGCCGCGGCCGGAATTACAAGGGATACAATACTTAAGGCCTTAGTAGATATCCGGGGGGGGCAGAGGATCACTGACCAAAACCCCGAAGACAAGTATCAGGCATTGGAACGTTTCAGTATGGACCTGACCGCCATCGCATCAAAGGGGGACTTGGATCCGGTAATAGGCCGAGATGACGAGATCAGACGGATCATACAGGTCCTTTCCAGAAGGACCAAGAACAATCCCGTCCTGATAGGCGAGCCGGGGGTGGGCAAAACCGCCATAGTGGAAGGTCTTGCACAAAGAATCATACAGGGCGACATCCCCGAAACATTAAAAGACAAAAGGGTGGTGGCCTTAGATATGGGGGCGCTCATTGCCGGAGCCAAATACCGGGGGGAGTTTGAAGACAGGCTCAAGGCGGTATTGAAAGAGGTGACAGATTCCCAGGGCCAGATCATACTCTTCATAGATGAGATGCATACCCTCGTGGGCGCCGGCGCCGCAGAGGGGGCGGTGGACGCCTCCAACATGCTAAAACCTGCCCTGGCCCGGGGCGAACTGAAATGTGTTGGCGCCACTACCATAAAGGAGTACAGGAAATATATTGAAAAGGATGCGGCATTTGAGAGACGGTTCCAGCCGGTAATGGTGGAAGAGCCCACTGTTGAAGACACCATTTCGATCCTGCGCGGGCTAAAGGAAAAATATGAGGTTCACCATGGCGTTCGCATCAAGGATTCGGCCCTCGTGGCCGCTGCAACGCTCTCTCACAGGTATGTTACTGACAGGTTCCTGCCGGACAAGGCAATTGATCTCATAGATGAGGCCACATCCGGTC
>JACNJD010000251.1 GCA_014382715.1 Candidatus Desulfacyla euxinica
ACTTCAGCCTCCTGTTGAAACGTTTCAAGAACGATAAAATCTTAGCCTTAGCCGCGTACAATGCTGGTCCCGAGGCGGTGGAGATACATAAAGGAGTGCCCCCTTTTCCAGAGACAAAAGCCTTTGTGAAAAGGGTGATGGCTTATTATGAAACATATAACTCTAACGCCAAATGACTTTTATTTTTGCTCTCTCATCGAATTTTCATCCCTTTCCCACCATTGACCCGGCCACCAGGACTATCAGAGAAGCAGTGTGGATGATATGGCTTGCGGCCATACTCTCCGGGTTTTTCTTGTTTCAATCATCTATTTCGTATGCAGGACAAAACCTCCCCTGCCGGATTAACATTACATCCAAAGATGCTGTTCTGGTGGCGGACCCGGATGGCAGGATTCTATATGAGAAAAACCAGGCAAAGAAACTTGTACCGGCGTCAACAATAAAGATATTAACTGCCCTGGCAGCGCTCAATCATTTTGGTCCCTCTTTTAGATTCCGGACGGAGTTTTATCGGGACCCCTTCCAAAACCTCAAGGTAAAGGGGTATGGCGACCCTCTCCTGACCTCTGAGGTTTTGCAGGGTCTGGCCGATTATCTGTCAACAAGCGTGCGCTTTCAAGACATCATATTAGATAATACCTATTTTTTCTCCCACATAAATATTCCCGGGTGCGGGAATTCAACTAACCCCTACGATGCTCCTGTTGGGGCACTCTGCGCAAACTTCAACACGGTGATTTTTCGACGTGACGGAAAAGGGAGGATCATATCTTTAGAGAGACAGACGCCTATGATCCCCTTTGCCAGGGATCGAATTCGATCCCTGGGACTTGAGAGAGGGCGTCACACCTTTTTAGATAATTCTCGAGATGCGGCCCGCTATGCAGGAGAACTGCTCCTGCACTTTCTAAGAAAAAGGGGGGTGAAAAGCCGGGGCATTATCCGGTTTGGCTCTGTTGGGCCCGACGACACGTTGATTTATACCTATGAGTCCATCTTTACCTTGGAAACAGTCGTTCAAAAAATGCTGAAGTCATCAAGTAATTTCATGGCCAATCAGATTCTTATTGCCTTAGGCGCCTCAGTTTATGGATCACCGGGGACCTTAGCCAAGGGTGTCAGAGCTGTTACTTACTACGCAAAGAACAAGCTCGAGTTACAAAACATAAAAATTGTCGAGGGATCAGGGATCTCGAGACAAAATCGTATTTCCGCCCTTGAGATGTTGATCATATTGAAACAATTCAAACCTTACAGATATCTCCTCAAAAGAAATGATAACATACTTTATAAGACCGGGTCTCTAAAGGGAATAAGGACTAAGGTTGGATATATAGGAGGATATCCCAAGGGGCCATACTACTTTGTTATATTTTTTAACCGGCGCAATTCTGATATGAATGCTGCGATCAATTGTGTAAAAAAAGCTATCGCCCATTAGTAGAGAAAGGAAGGATTTCCGTGGGTATGATTATTTCTTGAAGAGGGCCTCAAGGGCCTCTTTCGCGTCCTGTTCCTTGCTGGCTATTTCCAGCGACGAACCTCGCGGGACAAAATACTCGCAGAAATTGGAGCGCTCCTTATCTACAACCCTTTCCGCCATAACTTCCTTGCAATCATTGTAGGCATGAAGATCGTAGAACTTGCACTGTCTGCAGCATCTGAGGTCTCTCGAACAGTGAGGGCATTCATCATTCTTCATCACTTTCTTTTCGATTATAAGTTTGTTCCCACAAAAGGCACAATTCATAGTTCTTTTTCCTCCTAAACAAAGTTTTGACAATTCAGTCGTTTGAAACTAATGTTTCCTCATGGATTCAAATAGTGCAGCTTTTACTCTTCTGGATCATACGGCTGATCTGGGCATCATGGTGACCGGTTCAGATCTGCGTGATCTATTTGAGAAGGCCGCTCATTCGATGATGCAGATAATGATCCAAGAGCGGTCAACCGGAAAAACCAGCTCACTCCAACTTTCGGTCAGTGGAGAAGACTATGCCGATCTTATTGTACGCTGGTTGGGAGAAATCCTTTATCTTTTCCAGGGTGAAGACAAGATTGTAACCTGTGCTGAAATTAGCTCCATCTCCCAATCCCATATTAATGCGACCCTGCAAACCGTCCCCTTCAACCCAAAACAGCATGAAGTCTTAACTGAAATCAAAGCAGTGACATATCATCGGATCGAGGTGATCTGCGAAAACGGTTGCTGGAAAGCAACGATCATTTTTGACTTGTAGTAACTGAAGTATCGAGGCCCTCAGCATGACAATAAAATTAGAGCAAGTCGATGATTACAGATGGTTGATCCCCCGGACGGGCGCCATGCGTGTGCCCGGGCTTGTTTTTGCAGATAGAGATCTGATGAAATCTATCCAGGAGGATCAGAGTCTCACCCAGGTCGCAAACGTTGCAACATTGCCGGGCATCGTTGGGCACTCATTGGCCATGCCTGACATTCACTGGGGCTATGGTTTTCCAATAGGTGGTGTTGCAGCCTTTGACCTCCATAAAGGTATCGTGTCTCCCGGAGGGGTTGGTTACGATATTAACTGCGGATGCAGGCTCATGACGACCGTGCTCCGGGCCGACGAAATCAGACCCCTTATTAAAGAGATGGTTTTGGCCCTGTTCAAGAACATCCCAAGCGGAGTAGGGTCAACCGGGACTGTTCATCTGTCTAAATCAAAAGAAACCGAGGTAGCTGTTAAGGGGGCTGCCTGGGCCGTCAAAATGGGTTTTGGCACTGCCGAGGATTTGGAAAGAACAGAAGATCGTGGCGCCATGGAGGGAGCCGATCCATCAGTTCTTAGCGAACGGGCCATCAAAAGGGGGCAGAACCAGTTGGGAACCCTTGGATCAGGAAATCATTTCCTCGAAATTCAGGTTGTGGACCAGATTTATGACAGGGAAAAAGCCTCCCATTTTAACCTGTTTGAAGGCCAAATCACTATTCTCATTCATTCAGGTTCCCGAGGTTTTGGTCACCAAATATGCGATGATTTCTTGAAGATGATGATCAAATCTGATGCTAACGGGCAAAAATCGTTTATACTTCCCGACAGGCAGTTAGCCTGTGCTCCTTTGGAATCAGACCTGGCCCGGCGCTACCTGGCCGGGATGGCTTGTGCTGCCAATTACGCATGGGCCAACCGGCAAATATTGATGCATTTGACGCTGGAGACCCTCTTGAAGACACTTTCAATAAGACCGGAGGAGTTAGGGTCGAAACTCCTTTATGACGTGTGTCATAATATTGCCAAGAAAGAGCAACACCTCGTAGATGGAGAGCAGGTCATGCTCTGTGTTCATCGCAAGGGAGCTACCAGAGCCCTGCCACCCGGTCATCCTCTGCTTCCTGAAATTTATCGAACTGTTGGCCAGCCCGTGTTGATCCCAGGAGACATGGGCACTAACTCCTACATCCTGGCGGGGGCCGAAGGGGCAATGGAGCACAGCTTTGGGTCCTGCTGCCACGGGGCCGGCCGTATTTTGAGCCGAACCAGGGCCGTAAAAAATGCAAAGGGACGTGCAATACACCGCGAGTTAGAGGATAAAGGTATCTTTGTTCAATCCAGAGGCAAAAGAACTCTTAAGGAGGAGATGCCAGAGGCCTATAAAGACGTATCTCAGGTTGTTGACGTAGTCCATGGGGCTGGTCTGGCCCTCAAGGTCGCCCGATTAAGACCTTTGGGTGTAATTAAGGGTTAAACACACCATCCAAACATGAGAGTTTATAGTCTAACCATATCGTACCCTCCAGGTCAAGCAAAAAACAACAGCAGGAGTAATCCCCCGCTCGATATCCTAAGTCTACCCTAATCAAATTCTCCGTATAAGCACCCGCAGCCTTTTTGGTATTCCAACCCAGTAATTTCCGGTTGGGTTATTGCATAAGAAACATCTAAAAATCGCAAAATCAGCTGTTTAAGTTTCTTTGAAATTCCTGTAATTTGGGCATATTTTTACAGTAATTATAAAACGTAGATTTAAATAACAGTTGACAGTCAAGCGATAACATGAGATTAAGTAAGTCAGTACTAACTTACAAGGAAATGTTCTATGGAAAAATTAAAAAAAAGACTTCCAGCCAAAGAAAGAAAAAAACAGATATTAAAATCTGCGGTAAAGGTTTTTGCAAGATCCAATTATTACAATACCAAAATGTCTGATATTGCTAAAGAGGCTGGTATTTCAGAAGCAATGATCTATCGACATTTTTCATCGAAAAAGGAAATTTTCATAGTGGTACTCAAACATATGTCAGATAGAATACTTACCTTTTGGGAAAGGGAACTCGACCCGGTAAAGAGCCCTCTTGAAAAACTCCGATCCATGCTACTGGGTTATTATCAACGCATGATCAAACACCCTAATGAGTTAAAAGTTCAATTTCTGGCAATATCCGGTATTGATGACAAAGATGTGTTAAAGAGGCTGAGAACCGATCAGCAGAACTATATTAAGCACTTTTCTGATGTAATACAGGAAGGTATTAGCCAGAGGGAAATTAGAAAAGATGTTGATGTGAATGCCCTTGCGTTTGCCTATAATGGATCAGGTATCATGATGAACATGATGCGACTTTTAGGTTTTACCCGAAAATTTAATGAAAAGACCGTGGTTTCTCTGATTGATCATTTCATTGAATCCATTAAGGTATAACTCAAAAAAGGACCTAAGGAGGTACAATCAATGAAATTGGCAGAACAATTAAAAAAGAAGGTCGTCAGCAGGGCGGTGCGAAATGTGAAACGGGGCAGCGCCGAAGAGGAATCCAATCGGGGCATGTATCGTCCCGAAATAAGACTGGACCTTCAACGGTCGCGCTTTTTTACGGAATCCTATAAGGAAACCGAGGGGCAGACCATGGTTGTGCGGCGCGCCAAGGCGCTGGCCAGCCTTCTGGCCAAGATGGACATCTTCATCCGGGATCATGAACGAATCGTCGGATATCAGACGTCGGACATCAACGGTATCTTCCATCCCATTGACCAGAACTGGAAATCACCGGCAAGACTCGTCAACAGCGAGGCCGGAAGCAGCTTGCTGGACGAAGCGGGCAAGAAGGAGCTGGATGAGCTGTGCGCATACTGGGCCGGAAAATCCATGAGCGACCGGCACCAGGCGGCCATCCCTCAGAGTCTGAAAAAATATTGGACTTATGAAGGCACATTTCTCTGGACTCAGTTATCGGAACTGGGCATTCCCGATTATGAGCGCCTGTTTGAAACCGGTTTGAAGGGAAGAATCCAGGCGGCCAAGGATAAACTGGCGGAGATTGATGAAACCATACCCGTTGATTATTTGGAGCAAAAGGATTTTCTCGAGGCCGTGATCATTTCATTGGAGGCGGTCATACATTTCGGGAAGCGGTATTCAACATTGGCCGAAACCATGGCCGGCGAGGAAAAAGACCCCAAACGCCGGTCCGAGCTGGAAGAGATCAGCCGCATCTGCGCGTGGGTTCCCGAGAATCCGCCGCGAACCCTCCTGGAAGCTTTCCAGTTCTTCTATTTTATCCATCTGGTCCGGTACATGGAGTATTCCACACTGGGTATCGGTATCCGGATAGATAAAATCTTCGGCCCCTTTTATGAAAGGGACTTGGCGGAAGGCCGGCTCAACCGTGAAGAAGCTCTGGAAATTATGCAGCTTCTCTGGGTCAAGTTCAACGAACTGGGACTGGTCTATTCACCAACGGTCAGCTCCGTCTATGGAGGTGTGGCATCGCTCCAGGCCGTCACCATCGGGGGGACGGACAAAGATGGAAACGATGTAACCAACGACCTTACCTATCTGGCCCTGGAAGCAGCCAAAAATCTTCATCTCATCGAACCGAGCATCGCCCTGAGGCTTCACGAGGGAACGCCTGACAAGCTGTATTCCAATGCTCTGGACGTGATCAAGACCGGTGTCGGATACCCTTCACTCTTTAATGACGAATCCCTTCTTCCCCTGATTGAAAAATGGGGCGTTCCGCCGGTAGATGCCAGGGATTACGCTGTCACCGGTTGCGTCTACATCGAGATTCCAGGCAAGAACGTCATGCGCAGGGCCGTGGGCTATTTTGTCCTGGCCAAGTGCCTGTGGTGGGCGCTGCATCAGGGGGTGAATCCTAAAACGGGCGAGCAGCACGGCGCAAGAACTGCCGATCCTTCGACCTTCACCTCCTGGGAAGACCTATTGGATGCTTACGCGGAGCAGGTTGCTTTTTTTACAAATAAAATGGAGCAGCTGGACCGAATCAATCTGGAGCTGATTGAAAAATACTGCCCGCGGCCGTTTTACTCGGCGATTGTCGAAGGGTGCATCGAGAGCGGGAAAGAAGCCCGAAAATGGGTATATCCTTCCATGATCCATTCTTTTGCAATAGTCATTGGCGGCATCAATGTCGCCGACTCCATCACTGCCGTCAGGAAAGTTGTCTTTGAAGACAAACGGGTATCTTTGCCGGAGTTGATCGAGATGATGGACAAGAACTGGGAAGGCCATGAGGATATCCGGCAGGCCTGCATCAATGCGCCCAAGTACGGTAATGACGACGATTATGCCGATTCCATTGCCCGTATCGTCCTGTGCAGAGGCGAGGAAGCCATGGAAACCATCAGGGATCGTTACGGCCTCCCGCATCGGGGGGACGGCAGTGCGGTCTCAGCGACCTATGGTTTGGCCTATGATACGCCAGCGACTCCTGACGGCCGTCTGGATGGGGATTTCTTTTCGGATTCAACTTTAGCCCCCTCTCCGGGACAAGACAAGGAGGGGCCTACGGCAGTCCTCAATTCCTGCGCCAAGATCAAATCAATAGAAACGTACAACCACCTACTCAATCAAAAATTTCCGCCCAGATTTCTTGAAGAAGATACGAAGCCTGCCTTCATGGCCTACCTCAAGACCTGGAAGGAGTTAAATGTCCCACACCTCCAGCTCAACATCGTCGACAAGGAAACCTTGGTCAGTGCGCAGGAGTACCCGGAGGAATATTCCGATCTGATTGTCAGGGTCGCCGGGTTCAGCGCATATTTTGTCGATCTCTCCAAAGGATTGCAGGATCATATTATTGCCAGAACCGAGCAGAGTCTGGCTTAGAGAAATACTCATAATTCAATGATTTCAGCACAAGATAGAGAGGTTCCAAAAGGTTTGGTGTTTAACATACAAAAGTTTAGTGTCCATGACGGCCCCGGCATTCGCACTACTGTATTTCTGAAAGGTTGTCCTCTGTCCTGTCGGTGGTGCGCCAATCCGGAGTCTCAATCTTCAGAGCCCCAACTGATGATAAGGGATTTGAAGTGCACCGGCTGTGGCGCCTGCGCCTCGGTATGCACTGAAAAGGCAATCAGCTTTAAAGAGGGAGGCAAGCGGCATATCAACTGGCAGCGTTGCAATCAGTGTTTTGCCTGTGTCGATATGTGCTTGTTTGGTGCACTGACAGTGGTCGGCAAGCTCATGACCCCGGTGGATATTGTCGAAGAGGTAGCCAAAGACCGTATTTTCTATAGGAATTCGGGGGGAGGTGTTACGTTTTCCGGTGGCGAACCATTGGCGCAGGCTCAATTCCTGCAGGAAGTAATGGCGTTATTGAAGCAGGATGGTTTTCATATTACCCTGGATACCACCGGTTTTGCTCCCCCGGCAGCCCTGGATCGGATTCTTCCGCTAGTGGACCTCGTCCTCTTGGACATCAAGCACCTCGAAACTGCCCAGCATGTTAAGCTCACCGGTGTTGACAATCGCATCATTCAGGAGAATGCCCGCAGAATCACCGACCGGGTACAGACCTGGTTTCGGATGCCGCTTATGGCCGGAATCAACGATGACGCCGACCATGTTTCCCGGGTAGCGGGGCTGGCACGGGATCTGGGCGTAGAAAAGATTTCTTTTCTGCCGTATCATGAGGGGGGTATTTCCAAATGGCCTCAGATTGGGAAAATTCGCCCGGATTTTGAGGGCCGGGCGCCGGACGAGGACCATATGGCAGCCTTAACGGAACTGGTTTCCCGTAACGGTCTTCAAGTCGGCATCCGAATATAGCTGTTACAGCAGTCGAGTATTCTATGGAGAAGCTGTCTCAAAATACCGAAGAAGAATTATTGAACAAACGAGTCGCAGGATACCTACACCCCAGATTCAAAACAATCATTTCCCCCTTTATGATTCTTACGCTATCTACGGTCTGTGCTGAATCGCCGACTGACCCGCCTTGATGATCCTTGAGAGTTCCACTACCCGGTCAAGCAACATCCTGGCCGACAGGGTCCCGTAGTTGTCTTCAAGGACAATATGACGGGGCTCCTTTGCGAACATCCCCTTACCATCCGGACTTGAACATGCCCCGGCCCCAAGCTGGTATAAACCGCTGTTTGCAACGATCATCTGATGGCAGAGAAAGAATAAATCGATACTCGACAGCGTAGTCTCAATCCCTCCTCCCCTGAAAAAAGATACGGCCATGGCACCGCCCACCTTGTTCCTCAGGGGGAACTGGTAAACATTTCCGTGGACAAAGGCTCTTGTACGGTCAATCAGATCGGCCATAAGTCCAGACAGACGTCCGAAATGTGCCGGTGAGGCAAGGATGATCCCATCCGCCTCCAGGAGTCTGGGATAGACCTGCTGCATGTCATCATCCTGGACACATGGTTTATCGGCAGTCTGATTCTTGATACACCAATTGCACTGGTCGCAGCCATTGATCTCTTTACCCCACAACGTTATAACCTCGGCGTCCACATCCGATTGCTGCCGGGCATGGGTCATGGCTTCACCAAGAAGGGCTTCCATGTTTCCTTCTTTTACACGGCTCCCGCAAATTCCTATAAGCTTGATCACAAATCTACCTCCTGAAAGTTGAGTTCGAATGCACTAACATTTTTCATCTCACGAGCGATTTGGAACGTTAGGGTTTAGTCTTTTCGGACAAGTAATGATGCCATAGCATTCTTGCTGCAACCCCGGTCAACCAGCAGTTTCTGTAATTTCCTGTAAATGTCATCTAACATTTTCCTGCGACTCCTGTCAGGTAGTCGATCTATTCTTCTGTCTTTTTGACACCGTTCGCAGAGATAAATTTTTCCAGCGTCTCATAAGGCTGTGCACCGACTAATTTATCCTTATTGATCATGAATGTGGGAACGGCCGTAATCCCCTTCGCATTCGAAATTGCCCAATCCTCATCCACCGGATCCTTGAAGGACCTTGTCGAAAGAACGGTCTCGGTCTCCTCGCGAGGGAGTCCGACCGATTCAGCCAAATCTAAAAGCACCGGGATTTTTGCTATGTTTTTACCATCTACAAAATATGCTTTGAAAGCCGCCATATGAAATGCATCTCCTCTGTTTTTTGATTCGGCCCAGAGCCCCAATTCCTGGGCAAGACGGCTGTTATAGGTTTTTTTTCTCTCCCCCAAAGGGAGTCCCAGTTCTGCAGCCTTGTCTTTCAACCGGCGCCTGATTTCATTTATGTCTACGGGGCGGTTTGCAAAGAGCTGTTCAAGAGTAAGACCCTCCTCCGGTGTGTCCGGGTGAAGGGGAAATGCGCGCCACCGTACTGTGATGTCGTATTCATTCTTGAGTTTATCGATACTCCCGGTAACGAAGTAGCACCACGGTCAGATGTAATCTGAAAATATCTCAAGTGTTAAAGGTTTGGGCATGTCTTATCCTCCCTATGTAAAATTGGTAAGTTGTTTTATGATTCAATAGGCATTATATCATCATACTCTCAATAGCGTGCAACGCATAAAAGAGTTCGGTTTTGATAAAATACATCGTAGGAATTTGAAAAATTGACTTCTTTCTATGTTATGTTTTAAAGAAAGTCAATCGATCGGAATCTTGAGCGAGTTCTTTGGGGGATCAGGATGAATAAGAAAAGACTTCTTTGCATTGGACACAGGGGTGCCATGGGTCATGCGCCGGAGAACACGCTTTTATCGTTTAGAAAGGCCCTCGAACTGGGCGCTCCATGTGTCGAGGCGGATGTCTACAATGTGGACGGGAACCTTATGGTTTTTCATGATGATCGATTGGAACGGACAACCAATGGCTCGGGGTATTTGCTTGATCACGATTTTGATTACCTGCGCTCCCTGGATGCGGGGAACGGAGAGCGGATTCCAACCCTTGGAGAGGTGTTTGAAACCGTAGATTTGAGGGCAGGGGTGAACATAGAGTTGAAGGGACCGGGTACGGCACGCCCTGTTGTTGAATTTATTTCCACCCTGCGCAAATATGGCTGGCGTGATGACCTGATCCTGGTGTCGTCATTCAAACACCGCGAACTTGAAGAGGTGCGTCGGATAGACCCGCGGATAAGACTTGGGGTTCTGGTTGCGGGTCTGCCAATGGATGATGCTGCTTTTGCAGCTGAGCTTGGGGCATATTCGGTCCATCTGTCCCTGAAGTTTGTTAAACGCAAATTTGTTGACGATGCCCATTTCCGCGGGCTGAGGGTTTTTGTGTTCACAGTAAATAATCCTAAGGATATACGCAGGATGGAAGGGTTCGGGGTGGATGGGGTATTTACCAACTACCCGGAAAGGGTTTTACAACATCAAAAGACCGGAGGTGCGATCGGCTGGGTGTGACGCGTAAGCGACCTTTTTAACTGTCTGTCGATCTTTGTACAAAGTCTCCGATGGCGCGATGGACCCTCTCCGCTCCTTTCCCCAACAGGATACCGTGGCGGTTAAAGTTAAAAAGCAGGTATTCCTTGTCCTTGGAGCTGATGAGTTCAAATACCTTCCTTGAGCCTTTGGGGTCTACTATGGGGTCGCCGTCCGCCTGGATCACAAGGGCGGGGACTTTAATTTGGGGCAGTCTTTTTTCCACAGATTCCATTAGCAGGCCCAGCTCCCCGACACCGCATACGGGATTTCGAAAATAGTTGATGTGGGGGTTTTCGGGTCTGTTTTGAACAAACTCCATTTTTGCTCTATCCATACTGATGAGATCCATGCATCGGTTCCACACTCCAACGGCAGGGAGGAATCGAACAGAGAAGTCCTGAAGTCGAAGGGGAGGGGATACGGCAAATACAGCCGTGAGACATTTTACCCTTTCACTAAGATTGAGCGCCAGACCCGCCCCGGTGGAAAACCCCCCAACCACCACCCTTTTGCACAGACTGCTGACAATGGCATACCCCTCATCTACCGATTCCACCCAGTCCTTATAGGTCATGGTAGCCAGGTCATCGGGCGATGTTCCGTGTCCGTTCACCCTGGGGGCGTAAACCAGAAAACCCCTTTTCCCCAAGTACATTGCCAGTTCCTTTACCTCCGGGGGTGCCGCCATATATCCATGGACCAGGACGATGCCTGTCCGTCTGAACCTGTTCCCTATCAGGTACGGCATCCCCACTTCCTTATCTTTGGATTCTCCTTTCTTATGAAAGGCCGCATACGCCTCCTCAAACCGGTGAACGGCTCTATTTATCAGTATGTCTGCGATACGGTGCCTTACCAGAAAAGCAGGGTGCCACGCGATAAAACGGATCTTGCGCTGAAGTTCTCTCAGGGGTTCCACCTCATTTGCCATCACCTGAACCGGATTATCGACACGTACCCGGTGGAAATCAAAAACATGTCTGAATCTTGAGGGATCCTTTATCAGACACCTCCCCTCCTTTTTTACTACGCCCGTGTCTAAGGCCAGCGACAGAAACTCGCGGTATTTATGAAAACGGTCGTCCGTAAGGAGATGAACCTGATTTTTTTTGAGATCTTTGTGCAGATAAACCCCCGTTTTGTCCAAATGCAGGGTGGCGGCGAGGAATGCCTTTTGTCTGAAATCCATTTCATCTATTTTTCTATGCGGGATCGCGCTTAGCAGGGAGGCAAACAGGTGGTCGTGATTTACCGTGGTCATGCCGTAGATGGCCGACATATATTCGAACATGATTTTCAACGCTATCCTGCGCATGGGCCGTCTTGACGGAATGGGGTCGTCAAAATTTATCCTGCGTGTGGATGCAATATCCTTCAAGATAAACGGTCTTCGAAGAAATCTTCCGATCTCAATCGGTTTTCCGAACCGGATATCCACATCAACACCTGAGAGAATCATTGTACCTTCTGTCATAATTTCTTCAAGACCCCGTTCGGGAAGATCATTCACGGCCTTTTCAAGGAGAGTGCTGATCATATTCTCCTGGGCCCTCAGGGGGTAGTAGGTGATGTTTATGGGAACGATATAGGTGCGTCTTTTTAAGAGCGGCACAATAGAATCCATTTCAAAAGAGGCCATGAGGCGTTCTGCCTCTTCGGGTGCGGTATCCTCCAAGGTCTTTAATCTTTGTCTATAGAATTCAGTCCTGAGAGCAAGGGTTGCAGCTCCTGTATGCGGAGGATGCTTGCCCCCCGCATAGGAGATCATGTGACGGCCTTTCTCAAGGATCTTTTTGCTTTTTACCATACGCCCTTCGGGATAAACGACCCATACGGCTTCCCCTGTAAGGAGAGTCTTTACCATAAGGCGGTCCCTGTGGGGATCGCGGGTGGAGATAACCCCCAGCTTATCAAAAATGGCGGCGAGAGGACCCTTGAAGAGATTGTAGTCGGCAAGTGACCAGACCGGAATCCCTGTAAGCTGATGGAGGTGGCGGGGCAGAAACAGGGTTTCGATCCTGGTAAAGTGGTTGGCCACGAAAATGATCGATCCATCGGGGATGTTTTTTTTCCCGTGAATATTAATGTTGAGTTTTGAAAGTTGAGAGAGTTTTTTTATGGCAAGGCTTGTTGTCAGATAGGCGAAATTGTTCATGGGTACTCATCCTTCACGGCCACCTTGGCCCCCTTGTCATCATTTCTTCTTCTTTGACTCAAGCGCTTCCATGAGCTTTTCACCGAGGGAGCTTACCGCAGCCCTCTTGTCCGAGGAAAAGCTACGCCAATCCTCTGCATCTCCTTCATCACCGGGGCCAACGGTGATCTTCCTTTCCCCGGCACTGACACGTTGGATTAGCACCGTGATGGGGTCGCCGGGCCTCATTTTTTCAATCATCCCCGGTTTGGAGGCCTCCCTCAGGGCGGATTTTGGAAGAAGACCGGTCACACCCGGTTCCAGGGAGACAAAGACTCCGAAGTTTTCCTGTTTTTCCACCGTCCCGTTTATGGACTGGCCCACCCGGTACCGTTCTTCCACCCCTGCCCACGGGTCTCCTTCCACTTCCCGCAGGCTCAGAGAGATTCTTCTTTTGGTTTCGTCGATCTCTTTGATCATCACCTGGACCTGTTCACCGGGGGAAACCACATCTTCAGGCCGTAAAATCCGGCGGGTATAACTCATTTCGCTGATATGCACCAGCCCCTCAATACCGGGCTCCACCTCCACAAAGGCGCCGAAATCGAGGCATCGGGTAACCTTCCCCGGGATTGTGTTCCCCTCTTGATATCTCTGGTCCACGGTTTCCCAGGGGTCCTCAAGGGTCTGCTTTATGGAGAGGGCTATCTTGAGCTGGTCGGACTTCTCGCCTGGTTCCATGCCGATCACCTTTACCCGGACCGATTCCCCCACATGGAGGACCTCATCGGGGTTTTCCACCCTGGACCATCCCAGCTCCGAGATGTGGATCATTCCCTCCACACCGGGGGCGAGTTCCACAAAGGCGCCGAAAGGCATGAGTTTTGTCACACGGCCCTCCATGAGG
>JACNJD010000213.1 GCA_014382715.1 Candidatus Desulfacyla euxinica
TTGTAGATATCGTTCACGTCGGCCTGTTCCAATTCCACGCCAAAGATTTCCCGGATATGGAGTTTGGCGGCGCTTCTGACCTCTTCCATCACGATTTCCCTGCCGAGGGCCTGCTTCATGGAGGTCATTTCCACACCGGTCAGACCGCAGGGGTTTATCCACGAGAATGGATCCATAGAAGTATTCACGTTAAGCGCAATGCCATGAAAACTTATCCCGTGGCGGATGGCTATACCGATGCTTCCGATTTTCTTATTACCGATCCATACGCCCCTGTTCTTAGGGTTTCGCCTGGCCTTTATTCCCCAATCCGCTGCGACGCGGATCATTATTTCCTCTAAGGCCTCGACGAACTCAAGAACTTTGAACCCTCTTTTTTTTAGATCCACAACAGGATATACCACAAGCTGCCCCGGACCGTGATAGGTGATATCTCCCCCACGCTCAGCATGAAACACTTCAACTCCCCGCATTCTAAGAGTGGCATCGTCCACAAGCAGGTGGTCACGTCCTCCCCGGCGCCCCAGTGTGAAGACCGGCGGGTGCTCCAGAAACAGGATCAGGTCTCGGCCCATGATTTCAGAAGTCTTGGTATCCACCAGAGATCGCTGCAGATCCAAAGCTTCTTTGTAGTCCATCAACGGAATGTCAATGCAAAGCCATGGGCTTGAAACTTGAAATTTGAAATTTGAAACTTGGGGGGGGCTATTTGCAACCATTATTTCAGAACATTGATGGACGATGCAGGATATAAGATACAAGATGCAGGATACGTAATACAAATTGATTCCTGGTTTTGTTCCTTGCACCTTGTGCCTTGAGCCGTACGCCTATTTCAGATATATGATTTCTTTTGCACCTCATCTTCTTACCAATTTCCAATTTCAAGTTTCCAGTTTCAAGTTTCCAGCTTCACCCCGCAAGACACGGTCTTCTCGCTGCCGCTGTTTCATCCATCCTTTTTACCTTGCATTTTTGTGGAGAGTTACGGATCAGGTCGGGATCTTTCTCTGCCTCATCTGCCACTGTTTTGCATGCCTCAATAAAGAGATCTATCTCCTCTCTTGACTCTGTCTCGGTGGGCTCTATCATGATGGCCCCATCGACTATTAGAGGGAAATAGATGGTGGGGGGATGGAATCCGAAATCCATGAGCCGTTTTGCCATGTCCAAGGTTGTGACTTTTCCGGCCCTTTGAAACTTATCGGAAAAGACGCATTCGTGCATGCAGGGTTTTTCATAGGGAAGGTGAAAAACCCCTTTTAGCTGTTCCATAACATAGTTGGCGTTCAGGACAGCGAGCTGGCTGGCCTTTTTAAGGCCCTGTGGCCCCATTGCCCGGATATAACTGTATGCCTTGATAATGACACCAAAATTTCCATAAAATGCGTGAAGCTTGCCTATGGAATCAGAGAAATCTTCAGAAAACGTGAAGTTCCCGTTTTCCTCGATTATGCGTGGAACCGGCAGAAAGGGCTCAAGATGTCTCCTCACACATACTGGACCGGAGCCGGGTCCACCTCCACCATGGGGGGCCGAGAAGGTCTTGTGAAGATTTAGGTGCAGCACGTCAATACCGGTTTGACCCATATGAACCATACCCATTATGGCGTTCATATTTGCGCCGTCGCAGTAGACCTGTCCACCTTTGGAGTGAACGAGTTCGGTGATAGCTTTTATATTTTCCTCAAACAGCCCCAGGGTATTGGGGTTGGTTATCATAATCCCAGCCGTGTCTTCGTCCATGACTTCGTAGACGGCCTCGAGTGAAAGGATACCGTTTTGATTCGATTTTACGGGCACGGGCCGATAGCCGCAGAGGGCAGCGCTTGCCGGATTTGTGCCATGGGCCGTGTCAGGAACAATAATCTTTGAGCGGTCCATGTCCTTACTCTGCTGATAGGCATGGATGAGAAGCATTCCCGCCAACTCTCCCTGGGCTCCTGCCGCAGGCTGGAGGGTTACGGCATCCATGCCGGTGATTTCAGCCAATAAGCGCTCCATTTCAAACATAAGCCTGAGCGTCCCCTGTGACAAAGCGGGGGGCAGCATGGGATGCGCCCCGGCAAATCCCTTGAGGGCTGCATATTTTTCGTTGATCTTGGGATTATACTTCATGGTGCAGGAACCTAAGGGGTACATCCCGGCATCTACGCAGAAATTCCACTGGGAGAGTCTTGTGTAGTGGCGTACCACATCAATCTCACTCAAATCAGGAAAATCCGGACCGTCACCCGTAAGTTCCTCGTCTAAGGGAGTAGATTCAACGTCGCGCCGGGGGAGGGAAAAGGCGCTCCTCCCTTTCTTACCCTTTTCCCAGAGTAGCGGTTCGTTAAGAATAAGACCGGTTGTTCCCAGTGACTCTGCCATCATTTAACCTCTCGCATTCGATTTCGAATTGCGGGATAAAAACCATCACGCATCACGTTTCATTTTTCAGGTCTTAATTTTTCATACTAAAAGTCTGTGTCTGTCTGTGTGAGTCTGTGGCTCAATTCCTCAATTCCTCAACCAACTCATCCATCTCCTCTTTAGTTTTCGTTTCCGTTACACACATCAGATATTTGCCTGTCAATTCAGGGTAATAAGGAGTTAGGGGGAGGCCTGCAACAATCTTTTTCTCTAACAGGCGCTCATAAGTGGTCTCAAAGTTAGGCGGGGATTCAACGACGAATTCATTAAATGTGGGGCTTTTAAAGGTGATTTTGAAACCTGCCTCTTCAAGGGCCTGTTTGAGGTACTCTGATTTGTCGTGGTTGAGTTTCGCTAATTCACGGATCCCCGTGCCTCCGAGAGAGGCCATATACATTGCGGCAGCGAGCGCACAAAGACTGTTGTTTGTACAGATATTGGAGGTTGCCTTTTCACGTCTTATGTGTTGCTCTCTCGTTGCAAGTGTCAGAACAAAGCCGTTCTTGCCATCCTTGTCCGTTGATTTGCCAACCAGACGGCCCGGTATGCTGCGTACGTATTTCATTTTGCTGGCAAACATCCCGAGTCCCGGTCCCCCGAACCATTTTGGGATACCGAGGCTCTGGCCTTCTCCACAGGCAATGTCCGCGCCCTGGCTGCCAGGATTTTTGAGCAGCCCATATGCTAAGGGCTCGGTAAAGGAGGAAACGAAAAGGCAATCCTTTTCCCTGCTCTTTTCCCCGACTGCCGCCAGGTCCTCAATGCATCCGAAAAAATTAGGCGATTGAACTGCAACTGCCGCAAGGTCATCGATCCTATCCAACCGGGAAAGATCTGTCCTCCCATTTTCAAGATAGGGGAGCTCCACCATTTTCAGGCCTGTAGGCTCAAGATAGGTTTGAACCACTCGTCTATAGTAGGGATGAATCAGGCTCGAAACTGCAACCTTCTTTCGGCGGGTAATCCGAATGGCCATGAGGAGCGCCTCGGCTAAGGCTGAAGCCCCGTCATAAAGCGAGGCGTTTGATGTTTCCATGCCAAGCAGCCGGGCAGCAAGGGTCTGGTATTCGTAAATTGCCTGGAGAGTCCCCTGACTCATTTCCGGCTGATATGGGGTATAAGGTGTGACAAATTCTGAACGGCCAAGCAGGTGGGTTAATGATGCCGGTATAAAATGATCATACCTGCCTGCCCCAAGGAACAGCTTGTATTCGGGAGGGGCTGCCACTGAGTTGGACAGGGCATCCATCAGGTCATTCAACTCCCACTCGGTTAAGGCTGACGGGATATCAAGATCTCTTGGCCGGCGGCAGTCATCAGGTATTGTGGAGAAGAGGTCGTCAAGGGTATCCGCTCCCACCACTCGAAGCATTGAAGCTATGTCTTCATCGGTATGAGGGAGATAACGCATTTATGCTACCCCTTCCAACATTTTGAGATAGGTTTTCCTGTTCATGAGGATATCCAGTTGGTCGGGGTCACTCTGTTTGATCCGGATAATCCATCCATCCGTGTGCGGGTTTGTATTAACCAATCCGGGTGAATCTTCAAGGGTCGTATTTACTGCAAGGACTTCCCCCCCGACAGGCATATACAGTTCAGCTACTGCCTTAACCGATTCCACTGTTCCAAATTCTTCCCCCTTCCCTAAGACATCACCGGGCCGGGGCAGTTCCACAAAAACAATGTCTCCAAGCTGATCCTGGGCATAGTCAGTGAGTCCGACTGCAGCTTCATGGCCCTCAACCCTTATCCACTCATGGTCCTCGGTATAGCCCAAATCTTCAGGTAAATTCAGTTCGCTGATCTCTTTCATGGTACGGCCTCCCAATGGGATTGACGATTTATTATTGACTATTAATTATTGACTCTCACAGAGTTCTCAGGGTCCACAGAGTTTTTTGTTCTTCTTTGTAAACTATGCTAAAAATTTAGTGGTCTACCTTATATCTTGCCATTTGCGATTTGTAAATAATGGCTGTTAACATTTGGATTCAATCATCAATCGCCAATCATCAATCTACAATATATAGGGAACCCTCAAATTGAAACCCTTGTAGACTACGAAGGTCTCCACAGACTGAACGTCTTCCAGATGGGCCACTTCCTCTGTATAGAATTCCAACAGTTCATACCCTTCCTTCAAAAAAACCATCAGGATCAGATCATACCGGCCTGTTACAACACTTACAGATACGACACCCCTCAACTGGCTGAATTCCTCGCCTTTCTTGACTAAATCCATGGTTTTCAGTTTGACGCCAACCATCACCACCCGATGCCTGGGAACGGCTCCCGGATCTACCAGACCGGAGATCTCCAAAATACCAGCCTTTTTCAGTTTGCTGACTCGAGATCTGACGGTATTTTCCGAGAGGGACAACTCCTCGGCAATTTTCTTGAAAGATTTTCTTCCATCTCGAAGATGTTTTATAATATGAATACTGGCTTCGTCAATTTTCATAAACAAATGGCCTGCCTGATCTTTCAGAGGCTTTTTTGTCAATAAGGTTGATGAATTTGTAAAAAGTGACAAATCACCCGTTTTGTCATTCCCGCGAAAGCGGGAATCCAGGAAGACAATCACTTCTGGACTCCCGCGTTTGCGGGAGTGACGGCAAAGGAGACTTTCCACGGGGGCATAATACGCGATATTTACTGAATGTGTCAAGAATATTTTCGTTTTTTATGTTATCCTCAAAATATATTGATAATTTGGTTGAAAAACACGTTTTTTGGTGGTAAAGATTTGCACGATGCAGGATACACGATACAGGATGCACGATGCAGGATGTGTGTAGTAGTTCGTTTTGAATCCGCATTCTGCATTCCGCAATCCGCATTCGGTTATTCCGAAATCCGAAATTGAAGGGATTGAGTAGGGAGGAAGCAAAGAGATGGCAAAAAAAATAGCCATAATAGGTGGGGGGCCGGGAGGATATGTTGCTGCTCTCCGCTCTGCCCAGTTAGGAGCTGAGGTAACCCTAATAGAAGAAGACAATGTGGGAGGAACCTGTCTAAACCGGGGGTGCATACCTTCCAAAGTCATGAAGAGGACGGCAGAGATCTTAAATGATTTCAATAGGGCTCAAGAGTTCGGCATATCGGTAAATGGGATTATCCGCCCTGACATGAAGGCTCTCATAGATAGGAAAGAGACCGTGATTTCAAACCAGAAAACAGGGATTCTCAAACTTCTTGATCATAACAAAGTTCGCTTTATGAAGGGGCATGCACACCTGAAAGGGCCTAACCTTGCCGAGGTGAAGCTGGAAGACGGCAAGACAGCCGAAGTCCCCTGGGACAGGCTCATTCTATCCATGGGGTCCAGACCGCTGAACATCCCGACCTTTCCCTTTGACGGCAAGAGGGTTATCTCAAGTAATGAGGCCCTCAATCTCGAGGAGATTCCTGAGTCCATGTTGATTGTGGGCGGAGGAGTAATCGGGTGTGAATTTGGCTTCATCTTCTCATCCCTCGGCTCCAGGGTGACCATAGTAGAGGCCATGGACCGTCTGCTTCCCATTCCATCGGTTGATAAGGATTGCTCCAAGGTCATTCAGCGTGAGATGAAAAAGCGCAAGATCGATTTTATGCTCAACCGGACCGTTGAGAGAGTTGAAAAAGATGGGAGAAAAACCTGCGTGACTATCGGCCCTTCCCCTTTTGAGGAGAAACTGAATGAAAAAGAGTTGCCTTCCCTATCACTCGAGACGGACAAGGTGCTGGTCTCTATAGGACGTGAGCCCAATACCGCCCATATTGGTATGGAGGTGCTCGGGATTAAGATGGATGAAAGGGGATGGATTCTTGTTGATGAAAGAATGCAGACAAATATCGAGGGTGTTTATGCTGTTGGCGATGTACTCGGCCCTTCCAAGATAATGCTTGCCCATGTGGCCTCCAAAGAGGGGTTGATTGCCGCTGAAAACGCTATGGATGGAAGGATGGAAATGGACTATGATGTTGTGCCCGGGGCAATATTTACAATGCCGGAGGTGGCCTGTGTGGGATTGACAGAGACCGGAGCTAAGGAAAGGGGTTATGATATACGAGCGGACAGGGTCCTGTTCCGAAATCTGGGCAAGGCCCATGTAATAGGGGAAATAGCTGGTGAGGCAAAGATAGTATCAGAGGCCGGGGATGGAAGGATTCTGGGTGTTCATATGGTAGGACCGCACGTTACCGATCTAATAGCGGAGGCCACATTAGCCATAAATACGGGATGCACCGTGAAGCAATTGGCCGAGACATTACACGCACACCCGACGCTCTCTGAAATCATGTTTGAGGTAGCGCTGAAGGCACTGGACAAGTCTCTTCATGGATGATGGTGGTTCAACTTCTTATCATATTTTAGCCACAGACAAACACGGATGTTTAATTAGCCACAGACACACACGGACACACACGGACTTTCTAAGAGGGTGATATGGACTTGGATGAACTGACTTACGCTATTAGAGGTGCGATTTTTGAAGTGAACAGGGTGCTCGGGGCCGGGTTTCTTGAAAAAGTGTATGAACGGGCCTTGCTGGTAGAGCTTCGAGAACGAGGGCTTAAGGCTGAATGCCAGGTGCCGATTAAGGTTGAATATAAGGCCACTGAAGTTGGTGAGTATTTCGCTGATATCGTGGTTGGCGACCAGATTATTCTGGAACTTAAAGCGGTTAATTCTATGCAGAAAATCCATGAGGCCCAGTTATTGAATTATCTCAAGGCCACCGGATATAAGATTGGGCTTCTGGTAAATTTTACGCATCCGAAGGCTGAAATAAAAAGATTTGTTCTTTAGTAATGTCCTTATCCAGCTTTTTGTCTGTGTCAGTCCGTGTGTGTCTGTGGCTAATGGCCTTTTTTCTTGGTTTTTAGTTTAACACGATCATATTATTGCGATAAGATGAGTGCTTGGCAATGTATGATGCAGAAATCGTGTATTTACAAGAAAGACAAGATATTATAATAATATCTCTAAATAAAAGACACTATTCTCTTGCATCCTGTTCATGATCCGTATATACTGTTGCTATGGAACTGATACTCGAAGAGCTCATTTCGGACTTTCACGACCGGAAACTACCGTCTCTCACAAGGAGGCACACGACACTACCATGGTTGTCCGGAAAGATAGATACCGTAATCGGCATGCGCAGATCAGGAAAAACCTGGTTCCTTTTCCAGGTAATTTCTGATTTGCTGGTAGAAGGGATTGCAAAAGAGAGTATGCTCTACCTGAATCTTGAAGACGAGCGACTCCTTCCCATGACCGCATCCGATCTTCATTGGATCACGGACGTCTATTTCAGGCGATACCCCCACTTTCGTGAAAAGGAGTGTTATTTCTTCTTTGATGAGATCCAGAACATCCCCGGATGGGAGCGGTTTGTCAGGCGTTTACTGGACACGGAAAAGGCCCATATCTGCCTGACGGGTTCCTCGGCTAAACTGCTGAGCAGGGAAATTGCCACCAGCCTGAGGGGAAGATCAATTTCCACGGAGATGTTCCCGTTCAGTTTTTCTGAAGCTTTGGATCATCTGGGTATTGATGTGAATCCCGGCGAAAGACCGGGGGCAAAAATGCGTTCTATCCTGGAAAACCGGCTACGGGCTTATCTGCAGGAGGGTGGATTTCCCGAGGTTCAGAGCATTTCAGATGAATACCGTGTGCGGATTCTTCAAGACTACCTGAATGTGGTTATCCTGCGTGATCTGGTCGAACGGCATCAGGTATCCAACATCGTTCCCCTGCGGTACATGATTCGTCGAATGCTGAACAGCACCGCTTCGCTTCTAAGTGTAAACAAAATGTATAATGAAATGAAATCACAGGGAATTCGTTGCGGAAAAAATACGCTGCATGAATATCTGGAATATCTTTCGGATGCGTATCTGTTTTTTCAGGTTCGTATGCATGCCCACTCAGAACGCGCACGGGCGGTCAATCCGAAAAAGACATACGCCATCGACACTGGACTGGTTCGCGCCTGTTCTCACAGGACATCCCCTGAGTGGGGGCATCTTCTTGAAAATTTCGTTTTCCTGGAGTTAAGGCGGAAGTACGATGGAATAGAATACTACAGAACCGCAAAGGGACACGAGGTGGATTTCCTGGTCACCATACCGCATGGTGAACCGCTGTTGATCCAGGTCGCTGCTGAATTCAATGAGCCGTCAACCCGAAAACGGGAGTTGCAGGCCATTACGGAAGCCATGGCGGAACTCAAGATAAAAAAATCATTGATTATTACCATGAGCCGGGAAGAGCAGCTTGAAACCAACGTTGGCCAAATTGACGTATGCCCGGCATGGCTTTGGGCGGTATCAGAACAGAGAACCTGCTGAATGGCCATTCACCCCACGCATCAGAGGTTGAGTCGAAAGAGGGTGAAGGGGCGAAGTTCTTAGTGACTATATACCCACCGTATTTGAGCCACGGACCCTAAAAGATGGAACTTGAAGCATTGACCGGCAGTGTCAGGGCTGCCATCTTTGAGATGGACAGGGTTTGCAAAGCCACGGGATAAAAAATGGGTTGTTCGGCAATTTCATGCCCCCAAGAGCGGAAATAGAAGGATTCATGCTTTAGTAATGTTCTTATCCAGTTTTTAGTCCGTGTCAGTCTGTGTGTGTCTGTGGCTAATGAAAAGAATCCATGAGGCGGGGGTTGACAACAATGAAAATCCAAAGGTTGATAGTGGTTTCAGTGCTGGTTCAATTCATATTTTTGACTTCTGCCAGTGGAAGCGACACCAATCCCTCCAGGGCAGAGGAGGGCGTTCAGGTGGCTTCGCCTAATGAAGAAAGCGCAAAGGAGAGAGGCATGAAAGATAAAGGCAGGTTGACCGAGGATGAGGGCAAATACCTCCTGAATGTTGCAAGAAAGACAATCGATCGGGCGCTTTCCGGGAAAGAAGGGCCGGTAAAAGAGGACTCTGAAACATCTCCTCTTTTTGGCGAGCAGCGAGGCACCTTTGTAACCCTGACCACAGGGGGGAACCTGAGAGGCTGCATAGGCCATATCATCCCGCAGGAAACATTAATTGAGGGGATCAGGGTTAATGCAATCAATGCCGCATTCAAAGATCCCCGGTTCAGACCACTCACCACGAATGAGTGGAAAAGGGTAAGGATTGAGATCAGCATCCTGACCGAACCCAAGCCACTCTCCTATTCCGATGCTGACGATCTTTTGAAGAAACTCCGGCCCGGTATAGACGGGGTTATCATAAAAAAGGGATACCACCAGTCCACCTTCCTTCCTCAGGTCTGGGATCAGCTGCCAGGAAAGGAGGAATTCCTGAACCACCTCTGTCTCAAGGCGGGTCTGGATGAAGATGAATGGAAAAAGGGAAGGATCGAGGTTTCCACCTATCAGGCCCAGGCCTTTGAGGAGTAGCCTTGCCCTGAACCCTATATGCGCTGAGTTGTTTTGTAAGATTCACAGCTTACATTTATGCCGCACGGAGTTGTTTTGTAAGATGAACGTCCAACATCGAACATCGAACGTCCAACATCGAATAAAAAAACCAATGTCGAACTCTGAACGACCAGATCTTTTTCTTTTCAGCCGTTTTGATACTCGCAACGAAAGTCTTAATTAATTCGTCTGTTTCCTGTAGAATATCATTTAGTAATTCAGGTTTTCTAAACTCTATTTTTTCATTTTTTCCCATTCAAAATTCGATGTCGGAGTCTTCGCTTACCTGGACGTTCGATGTTCATCTTTTTCAGTTTCTTCTGGCCAAAAAATAACTTGGCGCTAATGGCCATGACCGCCTTCCTCTTATGGAGTCTTTGACCGATGAACCTGAAGCGATTGATAATTTGGAGTATCATCGGCACGGGCATATCATCTGTTACGACCCAGCTGCTCACCATCAGAGAATTTCTGACCCAGTTCAATGGAAATGAAATTATTATTTCCTTGGTGATCTCCTGCTGGCTGCTTATGACAGGTATTGGCGCCCTGACGGCAAAATTTGTCAAAGGGGGAGGCCTGAAGGTCTATGCCCCGCTGATTTTCATCATAGCCATCTGGCCGCTCCTTCAGATTATCGGGATCAGAGGGTTCAGGGAATTCTTCTTTATCCACGGGGTTTCCCCGGGTTTTTATCCCATACTCTTCTATATCCTGATTACCATAACCCCCTACTGTCTCCTTACCGGATTTGTCCTCCCCTATTCACAAAACGTCCTGAATATCAACCATTATCCCTTTGAAAGCGGGGACCTCTATATTACGGACAGTATAGGCGATATAGCTGGGGGAGCTATTTTCAGCTTTATCCTTGTTTACCTGTTCAAGCCCTTCCCCATTATAGCCATCACCTCTTCCCTATTGATATTAGTGGCCTTCCTGCTCCTGGTTAAGCAAAGGCAGTACGTTCTCTTGGCCGGCGCCCTTATAGTCTGTTCAGGTTTTTACCTCTTTTCAACCAATAGCCGTTTTGAAACGTTTACCCTCTCCGGACAGTACGGCAATATTGTTCATTATCTTGAGTCTCCATACGGAAGGATCGTGATAACAAAGGAAGGACCCCAACATACCTTCTGGGAATCGGGTCTCCCTCTCTATTCCGATTCAAATATCATCAACAGCGAGGAGAAGGTGCATTACCCTTTATCCCAGTTAGACCGGGTAGAGACCCTGATGCTGGTTTCAGGGGGTTTGGGTGAAACGCTGAAGGAGATATCAAAGTACCGGCCCGCACATGTTGACTACTTAGAGCTTGATCCCCGTTTGACCGATGCAGCGCAAGATCTCGGAGTCATCAAAAAGGCCCCTTTTCTTGAAATAATCAACACCGATGCAAGACGTTATATAAGGACAGCGACAAAGATGTATGACGCCATACTGATCGACCTTCCCGATCCGAGCACCTTTCAGATAAACCGCTTCTTCACCGAAGAATTCTTTTCTCTTGCAAAAGGTATTCTCAAGAAGGGAGGTATTCTTTCCTTAAATCTCCAATACTCTCCCAACTATATAAGCGATATCGGAAAAAAGAAGCTCTCCACTGTCTATAACACTGCACGAATGCATTTTAAAAACGTCCTTGCTCTTCCTGGTGCACGGGCCTATTTTCTCCTGAGTGACAGGGAATTGCACTCCGATATCCCATCACTCCTAAAGGCGAAAAAGATCCCTACCTCTTATATTGAAGGGTTTTTCCATGGCAATGTGACAGAGGACAGGATTAAGCAACTCCGGGAGAGATTAGACAAGAATGAACTGATAAATACCGATTTCGAGCCAAGACTCATAAATATCGTATTCCAGGAATGGTTTATAAAATATGGAACCCATCCCGGTTATTTTATTGCGATCCTGTTGGGTCTTACCCTGATCTATCTTTTCTTCATGAGAAGGGAAGAGTATATCCTCTTTTCAACGGGATTTGCGACTATGGGGGTGGAAATGCTCATTATTTTTGCCTTTCAGGTCATTTACGGTTACGTCTATCTCGAAATCGGGGCAATTATTACCGCATTCCTTTTAGGGCTCCTCCCGGGTGCCATAGCAGGCAAGCGATGGCGTGTCAAAATGGGAATGAAAATAGCACTTTCAGAAATTGCCGTTTTGTCATTGCTGTTTATCTTCTTTTTATGGATTTCATATTTCAAGAGCGCCCTTCATCCGCTATATTTCCTCTCATTCTGCTTTCTCTTTTCATTTTTATGCGGGTTCCAGTTTCCTGTTGCTGCAGAAATTATAGGGGAGGAAAAAAGTCCTGCGGCCGGTTGCCTTGCCGCGGACCTTTGCGGCGCTGCCGTGGGCACATTGGCTACAGGAACGATTTTGATCCCTCTGTGGGGAATCAGGTTTGCGGTAGTTTTCTTGATCCTTGTGAAGATTTCGAGTATTGTGCTTTTCATGTTTGGCAGGAGAATCAACTCATTAGAAAAAGTCAAATAGTTGAGTGATTGAGTCGTCGAGTTGGCAAACACTCCCCTGGGGAGTAGGACGTCAATCAAGCCAGGAACCTAAAATTCAGGTAAACAATATGAATTCAGATAATAACAACTCAACAACTCAATCCCGCCTCAGGCGGGACTCTGCCCTGATTACCCGAAAGGAATTCCTCAAATCCGCCGCCATAGGCGCGTCGGCCTTTCTGTGCGCAGGAGCAGGCTACGGGTTCTTGGGAAAAAAGAACAGCAGGCTCGAGAGCGTGAAAGGGCACATATTCAAAGGTGGTGCCCCGAAAAAACCGTGGAAATGGTCTATCGAGGGCTTTTACTACACGACCAATGGAAAGGTTGTGCGTTGTGGTGTATGCCCGAACCGCTGTGTCCTCAATCCGGGTGACAGGAGTATATGCAGGTCAAAGGTAAATATCGGGGGGAAGCTATACTCTCTTGCCTACGGGGACCCCTGCGCTGTTCATGTGGATCCCATTGAAAAAAAGCCCCTCTTTCACTTTTATCCCCGGTCATTAATATTTTCTATTGCCACTACCGGCTGCAATTTCAGATGTCTCAACTGCCAGAACTGGGAGATTTCCCAGAAAAAGCCGGAAGAGGTGGAACATCTTGAGCTGTTTCCGGAAGGGGTGGTGAGGGAAGCCAAAAAAAGAAAAATCCCTTCCATAGCCTATACCTATTCTGAGCCTATTACTTTCTACGAATATATGTGCGATACGGCCAGGCTGGCGAGAGAGGCGAAACTCAAGAACGTATTGGTCTCGAACGGCTATATAAACCGAAAGCCCCTTCTTCGTCTGTGCAAATACTTAGATGGTGCAAACGTCAATCTGAAATCGTTTGACAACAATATCTACCGATCCCTCAACGGAGGCACACTTCAGCCTGTCCTGAATACGTTCAAGACCCTTCACAGGGAGGGGGTGTGGTTTGAGATGACTACTCTTGTGGTGCCGACCTATGTGGACAAACCGGAGATGATCAAACGTATGTGCGGATGGATATTGAAGGAGTTGGGGCCTGACTATCCGCTTCACTTTTTGAGGTTTTTCCCACAGTACAAGCTGACAAGGCTTCCGGCAACTCCGATCGCTACACTTGAAAGGCTGAGAGAGATAGCCCTTGAGGAGGGCGTCCGGTACGTCTATTTGGGGAATGTGGCCGGGCATAAGGGTACTCAGACTTATTGCCACAATTGTAAGAAAGTCGTGGTTAAACGGAACGGGTACCTGATAGAAGAGCTCAATATCAAGGATTCCCGGTGCAGTTTTTGCGGGACGCGGATTCCGGGGAGAT
>JACNJD010000326.1 GCA_014382715.1 Candidatus Desulfacyla euxinica
TGCGTCTGGCAAGGCAGTTGGAGAAACTCGGCGTGGATGTGATGGAGGCTGGTTTTCCGGCCTCATCCCCGGGGGACTTCGAATCGGTCCAGATGATCGCCCAAAAAATCCGAAATGTCCAGGTGACAGCCCTTGCCAGGACTTCAAAGGAGGATATTGACAGGGCATGGGAGGCTGTCCGCGATGCAGCCAACCCAAGAATCCACACTTTTATTGCTACTTCTGATATCCACCTGAAGCACAAGCTTAAGATGGATCGTGACCAGGTGGTGCGAGAAGCGGTTGATGCGGTGAGGTATGCAAAGGGATTTACAGATAATGTGGAATTTTCAACAGAGGACGGCACCAGATCTGACAGGGATTACCTGTGCAAGATTTTTGAGGCCGTGATTGAAGCCGGGGCTACTACTGTAAACCTGCCTGATACGGTAGGCTATGCTATCCCCGAGGAGTACGCACAGCTCATTACTTATGTAAGACAGCATACCCCGAATATACATAAGGCCGTTATGAGCGTCCACTGCCATAATGACTTGGGTCTTGCCACGGCCAATACCTTAGCGGGGATCAGGGCCGGAGCACGCCAGGCAGAGGTTACTGTAAACGGCATTGGTGAGAGGGCAGGCAACACCGCCCTTGAAGAGGTGGTGATGGCCCTCTATACCCGCAGGGATATGATGAACCTGACCACCTCCATCAGCACAAATGAGATACATCCCACCAGCAGACTTACCTCCATGATCACCGGAATTGTAGTGCAACCGAACAAGGCTATTGTGGGGGCAAATGCCTTTGCCCATGAGGCCGGGATTCATCAGGATGGTGTTTTGAAAAATCCGATGACCTATGAAATTATGGCACCTGAGACCGTGGGGCTTTCCAGTAACCGGCTGGTCCTTGGCAAGCATTCGGGAAGACACGCCTTTAAGGATAAACTGGCCCAGATGGGTTATGAGCTTTCAAATGAAGAACTGAACCGGCTTTTCGGGAAGTTTAAGGAACTGGCCGATAAACGAAAAGAGATCTTAGAGGAAGATATCGAGGCATTGGTGGCCGAGGAGATCCTCCGTGTTCCCGATGTTTACGAACTGAAGTATCTTAATGTGGTGAGCGGAACGGTTGAGGCCCCCACGGCAACGGTAAAGCTCAAGATCGGCGGAGAGGAAGCTAAAAGCGCCGGGTTTGGCGTGGGACCCATTGATGCCGCCTTTAATACCATCGCCAAAATGACCGGAAGCAGTTCCAAGCTTATGCGGTTTTCGGTTAATGCAATCACCGGCGGCATGGATGCCCAGGGTGAGGTGACCGTTCGGTTGCAGGAAAACGGATTAGTGACCTTAGGCAAGGGGACTGACCCTGATATCATTACTGCCAGCGCAAAGGCCTATGTCAACGGACTTAATCGTCTGGAATACATGAAGAAGAACCCGAGGCTCTCTCCCAACGAAGCCCTCCATTAGCAACGGCAGGTCGTTTTGGAGTACCTTTATAAAGGAAAATCTGATGGCGAAAGAGGAATATGAACGATGCCGATGACAATAACCGAGAAGATCCTTGCAGCACACGCTGGGAAGGAGAGCGTAAGCCCTGGAGAATTGATAGAGGTAGAGGTGGATCTGGCCTTAGCCAATGATATTACGGCCCCATTGGCTATCGGTGTGTTTCATGATCTCGGAGCCCGGGAGGTATTTGACCGGGACAAGATCGCCCTTGTTCCTGATCATTTTGTGCCCAACAAGGATATCGAGTCGGCACAGCAGGTTAAATTGACAAGGGAGTTTGCTCGAAAGCACCGGATAACGCATTTCTTTGAATTGGGTGAAACCGGTATCGAACATGTTATCCTGCCGGAAAAAGGCCTTATCGCCCCCGGTGATCTCGTGATCGGGGCGGACAGTCATACCTGTACCTACGGAGCGCTTGGGGCCTTTTCTACAGGCGTTGGGAGTACCGATCTTGGTGCTATTTTAGCCACGGGGAAGACATGGCTAAAGGTCCCTGAAACAATCAGACTTGTCTACGAGGGCAGGCTTCGGCCATGGGTAGGGGGGAAAGACCTCATTCTTTACACACTTGGCCGCCTCGGGGTTTCAGGCGCTGTGTATTGTTCCCTGGAGTTTACCGGGGAAGTCATCGGGCAGCTTTCAATGTCCCATCGTTTTACCATGGCCAACATGGCCGTGGAGGCAGGGGCTAAGAACGGGATCTTTGCGCCGGATGGGACCACGAAGACCTATATGGAAGGGCGATCTGACCGGTCGGGCAACTTTCTTAGGAGTGACCCGGGGGCCCATTATGATCAGGAGATCAAGATCACGGTTGATGATATGGCCCCTCAAGTGGCTCTACCTCATTCACCGGATAACGTAAGGCCCGTATCCGAGCTGGACCCGGTTCTGCTGGATCAGGTTTTCTTAGGGTCGTGCACCAACGGACGTCTGGAAGATCTGCGGGATGCTGCCGATCTTCTGAAGGGACAGAAGGCGGCAAGGGGAATCCGGTTTATCGTTATTCCCGGTTCTCCGTTGATTTATAAAGACGCCATAAAGGAGGGTATCATCGAGACGTTCCTTGATGCGGGGGCTGTTATCGGCCCTCCCTGTTGCGGCCCCTGTCTTGGCGGACATATGGGGATCCTGGCGGAAGGAGAACGGGCCCTTTCCACCAGCAACAGGAACTTTGTGGGCCGTATGGGGCATCCCGAGAGCGAGGTCTATTTAGCGAGTCCGGTGGTAGC
>JACNJD010000005.1 GCA_014382715.1 Candidatus Desulfacyla euxinica
AGGATAAACACCTCGGTTTGGGGATAGTCTTCTTTAATATGGACTGCCTGCAATACGGACGCCGTACAGCAGATCCTCGAACAGTATGGTCTATGCTCATCGCGGGAGCCTACGCACTGAATAAAGACTACGCTTTGGGCTTCCCTTAATTGTTCCGGATTTTGTTCGAGATCATGCCAGCGTGTTATACGAGGGTCCTTTCCGAAGAGGTATTCCTCGGTATCGGCGGCTTTTCCTCCGGTAGCAATAATAACCGCCCCGTGTTGAATGGTTTCCGTTTGTTTTCCTGTGGATACCTGGGTTTCAAAGTTGCCGACAAAACCGGCGGCGTTTGTTACTTCCGCATTTAACATGATACGAATATCGGGATGATTTTCGATCTTATCGACCAGTTGGGGTAGAAACTCCTGAACATTCTGTCCACGCCATGTTTGTTGCAGGTCCCTGGCCGCCCCGCCGAGAGATGATGATTTCTCCACGATAGCAGCGGGAAAACCCTGATCGGCTAGTGAAAGGGCGGCGGTCATACCAGCAACGCCACCTCCCAAAACCAGCGCCGACTTGTTGACTCCCACCGAATGGTCTGAGATAGGTTCCAACAGGGAAGCCCTTGCAGTAGCCATTCGCACGAGGTCTTTGCTCTTTTCCGTGGCTTTGGTCTTCTCATTGGAATGTACCCAGGTGCACTGGTTCCTTATATTGGCCATCTCAAAAAGATAGGAGTTCAGCCCGGCATTGCGCATGGTTTCCTGGAATAGCGGTTCGTGGGTGCGAGGTGTGCAGGCGGCCACAACAACCCGGTTTAGCCCCTCTTCGCGGATGATCTCCACCAATTTATCTTGTGTATCCTGGCTGCATGAAAAAAGGTTCTCTTCGGCGTATGCAACGCCCGGAAGCCCTTTGGCATACTCCACTATGGCCGGCACGTCGGCTATCCCCCCGATATTAACCCCGCAGTTGCATATAAAAACACCGATACGCGGTTCCTGATCTCGGATATCTGTTTCAGCCGGAAAGGGTTTGGTTTTGACATTTTTGCCGCGTGCAGGAGCAAGACAGATGCCCGCCCGACAGGCGGCGGCGCTTGCTTCAACGACCGATTGAGGAATATCCTTACAACCCTGGATCGCTCCGGCAGCATAAATACCCGGTTTTGAGGTAGCCACCGGAAAGAAATCATCAGTCTCGACGAACCGATGCTCATTAAGCTCGATACCCAAATTGCGGGCCAGGTCCACGGCCGAATCCGCCGCCTCCATACCGACCGACAACACGACCATGTCGAAAGACATATTCGTAGGTTCCCCGGATTCGGTTACGTAGCTGATCTCAAGCGTTCCGTCAGCGTCAGCCTCGTTTATGGTATGTACCCTGGAACGGATGAATTTAACCCCTTCGGACTTGGCCCGCTCATAATATTTTTCAAAATCCTTACCGTGGGTTCGCATATCCATAAAGAATATGGTTGGTTCAAAATCGCCGCCAATATGTTCCTTGGCAATCATCGCTTCCTTGATGGCATACATACAGCAAACGGAAGAGCAGTATCCGTTGTCGCAGTTGTTCAGATCGCGAGAGCCCACACATTGCAGCCAGGCAATCTTACGGGGCTCCAGATTGTCGGAAGGTCTGGCCACATGCCCCGCTGTGGGTCCGCCGGCGGATAGAATCCTTTCAAATTCCATACTCGTTACCACATTGGGGAAGCTGTGGTGGTGATAGGTTTCGTATATGGAGGGGTCAAATGTTTTGAATCCGGCGGTAAGAATGATGGAACCTACTTCAAGGGTGATCACATCTTCCCGATCATCAAATTTGATGGCCTCCGTGGGGCAGAATTTCTCACAGGCTTTACATTTGCCTTTCTTGAAATAAATGCAATGTTCCGCATCAATCGTATATTTTAAAGGCACGGCTTGCGGATAAGGTACATAAATGGCTTTGCGCTTGGAAAGTTCACGATTGAATTCATCCGGTGTCTTTGCCGGACATTTTTCAGCGCAAGTGCCACAAGCAATGCATTTGTCCATATCCACATATCGCGGGGATTTAAGAAGGGACACCTCGAAATTCCCTTCTTCTCCGTTGATCTGGGTTACCTTGGAAAGAGTTAACAGCTCTATATTCAGATGCCGGCCGACCTCGACCAGTTTGGGGGAGATAATTCACATGGAGCAGTCATTTGTGGGGAAGGTTTTGTCTAATTGCGCCATGACACCACCGATGGCCGGGGATTCTTCGACCAGATAAACATAGTAGCCCGATTCCGCCAGATCCAGTGCTGACTGCATGCCGGTGATGCCTGCTCCCACAACCATAACCGATCCTTCAGGATTGTTTTGTCCCATTCTTCATGTCTCCTGCTTCTTGAGTGGTTAATTTTCAGATCTGTTATTGGCAAACTCGTAAAAAGTCTGTGACCCGTTTTCGTCATTCCCGCAAACGCGGGAATCCGGGGAAATCAATCCCGCTGCCGCGGGAGTGACGGCCTTGGAGATTTTTTACGAGACCATCAGCCTTCACCGATCCCAAGTTTGTGAAATATGTTACATGCCACAACGGGTACTTCAGTGTCAAGAAAAATGTCGGAATCCTGTAATCAACTATCTGAGGAGAGATGAGGTGGCACAATTGAGAGATTTATCGCGAAATCTTTCATCTTCTCATATATCCTTTTCCTTGACATATACGGACTTTTGTAGGATTCAATATTCGAGGAATGCCTCAATTC
>JACNJD010000264.1 GCA_014382715.1 Candidatus Desulfacyla euxinica
AGTAAGTGTTACCCTGATAACTGGATTTTATTCGGATTTTTAATGCACATTAACAGTTACGATGTGATCGCGGTAAAGAAGCCGAAGTATTTAGAGATAGTATTATTGAACGACGCGTGTACAAATACGATGGTTTTGATCATGAAGTACAGCAGGAGGCTCTGAACCGCACAGACCTAACTGCGCACAAAATCCCAGGCCTTATCCATGTCGGCCACATCAAAATACTTTTCGATCAATTCCTTTTTCACGCTGCCTAAGAGCTTATTGTCAAGTTCAATCAGAACTTTTTCCAGTTTGCTGTGCCCCACCACAGCGATGTGACGAAGATTTTTCATATGCGAAAGGGCGTACTTGGCATCTTGATAAAATGCGCCCAACTCGCTTTTGCCAAAATCCAGCTGATCGATCTTCATTAGGAAATTCAGTTTGTCGTGCCCTTCGGAGAGTTTGTCGTCACAGATTTTTTTTAATTCCTCAATGTCTTTTTTTAAATAACCACCGATCACCTCAACACCCAGAACATTGCCTTCACTTCCTTCCAGAATCTTGAACATGGTTCCCTCCTTATCTCTATAGACAAATAAAAACAAACGCCCGGACTGCCCCAGGCCCAAATATGAGCAGAATCACCAAAATTCTTACAAGCTGTTTCTCAATAATATCTTAAGGAAAATCTAATTGTGTGTCAAGGAAAAATGGTCTCTGCATATGTGGGATAGAGAGGATTGCCATTGAGAGACTTTTCGGCGAAAACTGACCAACCACCATAATGAGGTTCGGAATTTCGAGTAATACCCTTAGCGTTAACTGCTTACAATATTTCGCAATTCCTATCCCGCGATGCGCGGGACTGAATCCCTAAATCCATGTAAAAAGGACTTTTACATGGGCATCATCTTTACAACACAAAAATCGTTGGTTCAGTGGTAATCCTGAAACCCGATTTTTCTTGACATTTCACGGCTTATCTATATGAAATAGATGCAGTATTGATATTATCCATTTTTTCTCCCAAAGAACAAAACATCATAACCTTAACCCTCCGGGGTCTGTTATGAGGCACTTCGAACTGAATGACCGCCGTATATGGGCCGAGCGCTACGACCGCGAGAGTAAGCCGCAGTTTCGCCTGACAGAAGGAGGTTGAAAATATAACCACAGGAATACACTCAAGTATTTCGAGGATTATAATTTGAGGCTGACGTCCCGCCGAGGCGGGAGGCAAAATAGCCATTCTCGGACAGCCTCCTAGGCATGTCCAAAGGAGGTTAATGATGGGTTCTGAAAAAGAAGCAGAAGGCAGGTCTTTCCCCAATAGCATGGAAATGCTATCTTCGCAGGCAGTGGATAAGATGATAAAGGTCATATTTCAATTTCTTGAAGAAACCGGTGTAAAATTTGATAAACATGAACATGCATATGATCTTTTATCAAAAGCGGGATGCGATATATCTTCGGATGATATAGTAAAGTTTCCTTCTAAAGTAGTTGAGGAATATTTATCTTATGTGCCAAAAAGTTTTGAATGGTGGAATCGAGCAGGGACGGAGTTTGTAGAATATGGTTCAGGTAATGCCTGTTTTATTGCCGATGCTAAAGCGCCTAATTACATTGATCCCTCCACAGGAGAGAAAAGACAAAGTAATCAGGATGGGGCAGCTCTTATGGTGCACCTATGCGATGCTATGCCGGAAATGGATATATGTGGAACGCCCCTTACAACAGATAATTTTATTGCAGATAATGCAACGACAGTTTTAAATACATCCAAACCGGTCTATTTGATTGCCGGTGACAAAACAGATATTCTAAAAGCAGCCGTTGAAATGGGGGCTGCGATCAGAGGTGGAATTGAAGAATTGAAGGGAAAACCCTATTTAAGTACATTGATTAGTCCGGAGGTGCTTCATAATCCAAAGACTGTAATAGAGCAAATTCAATTATGTACAGAAAATAATGTCCCAACTTTTTTAGGACCAATGCCCATAGGCGGCGTCTCCAGTCCTGTGACAATAGCTGGTACTCTTATTGTCTGTCTTGCGTCAACATTGCCAGGGATTATACTTGCTCAGTTATTCAAGAAAGGTCATCCATGTGTTGATTCTTCATATCCGTCATTTATGGATCCCTCAACTGGGGGTCTGGGCGGTATACCTGAAAATTCCATGGCAGATATGGCTAGATCGCAGATTTGCAGAAAACTTGGTATTCTTCTTTCTCAACAAACATCATTAGGAGCTATAACGCCTGAATTTAATCAGGATTGTATCGCTGAAATAACATGGGATTTCGGGAGGCTTTCAACATCTTCTTTTGATTCATTCTGGGGATCTGGATGTGTAGGTGCAGGAATGGTGTTCTCTCCTCATTCTCTAATATATGGCAATGAACTTGCCAGTGCCGCCCGGCGTGTCTGGAAAGGAATACCGGTAGATGAAGATAATCTTGCCATTGATAAAATTAAAACAGTTAAGAGTAGTATGTATATCATGGAGGAGCATACGGCACTTCATTCAAGAAAGGATTTGTGGAGAGGAAAATACAGTTTGCCGCTGAGAGGCGCAGAAGGAGGAAAAGATTTGTTCGGTAGAATAGACGATCATTTGAAGAAAATTCTGGAAACTCACGAAGTTGAGCCTCTGTCTGAGTTGCAGCAAAAAGCTATTAATGACATTGTGGAAAAATATAAAGGCTGATTCCAGGGGATCGGGCTAAGCTAACAGCTTAGAATGTTTGACACTTTTTAAGAACATTTATTGATAGCAAGAAAGGACATGATCATGAAAACACGGACTAAAAATCTTCAAGCGGTAAAGATTAGCATCATCATGGGGTTTGTAACCATCTTCATGGCAGGCATTGTTTGTGCAGAGCGAAGTGAAATCACCGAGGAGGAAGTCGTCAAGGCGCAGAAAGCCTGGAGCGATGCTGTGGTCAATCTTGGAAAGACTTACACAAATGGCCAAGACTATAAAAAAGCGGCGGAAAACCTTGTTGACAATCTATACGCATACCAAACCGGTCAAGTCCTCTTTAAACCTACCAAAGCTGCCGTCATTAAATTTCGGACGACGAAAGAAGGCGCGATATCATATTTCATAGGACATAACAAGAATTTTCCAGAAGACAAAGGTTTCGCCTTGGCACCATGGACGAACGTTCAATTCAAGAATGTGGCAATCTATATAAACGGCAATGTCGCCATGGCCATGGGGAAATATTTCTTCACTCCCCAAAAGGGAGATGCCGTAAAAGTCGAATACACTTTTGGCTATGTGAAAAACGATGATGGCAAGCTTAAGATAGTTTTACATCATTCCTCGCTTCCATACACCAATAAATAAAGCCGGTCCATTGGGAATTTCGTCCTTATTTAACCCTTCCCATCGGGACGACTGAATTCCAATTGATCTGCCGACGGGTATCGAGGTAATTAATCGCGATCAAGGTGAAGCCCAAGAAACTGCCTTTTTTCAAATGTGGTAAGGAACTGAAACAGAGGGTGGATATCAATAAATAACGACAAAAGGAGGAAGCCCGTGAAGAAACTTCAAGATCAACTAATGGAGGTTGTGAGGGACCTCGAAAAAGTAGCTCGAAGGATAGACAGAATAACCAAACGTGTTGACAAATTTCAAAAACCGAAGAGAACCAGGGCGGTGGAATTAAGCCAGATCCCAAAAATTGATCCTGCTATATTGGCTCGTGTCATTAGGGGAAAGATATACCCAACTGATATTATTTTTGGCCATATCATTGCGAATCCAGATGGAATTGACATAAACACCTTGGCAAAGATAACAGGGTTTAAAAATGAACAAATCAAGCAAATTATTTTAAGCTTGAGACAGGAAGGGAAAATCAAGGGTAAGCTAAAAGAGGGTCTTCGAGGAAAAGCTTATGCCGCTGGTATGAGTCGTTCTCTTTATTTTGAAGCTTGATGTAGTATTCAATCTCCCCATTTTCAACAATTGGTCTGGCAGTTTTGCATGGATTTGGCTGGTGTCTGGGAGAAGACTTATGTTAATCCGCGTTTTGAGGTTCTCAGATTCGCAACCTTGTCAGATCCAATTTCCTTGACATTACAGAAGGCTCTCCCTTAAGCTATTTCGGTAGGGAAATTAGCATGTTGACACATTGATGGAGGAAAAAGGAAGGTGTCGGTTAAGAAACTGAAAAGCGAACTGCTGGTGGTTGTGAGGGACCTCAAGAGACTATCTCAAAAGATAGACAAAATAACCAAACGTGTTGAAAAGATTGAAAAACCGCAGAAGCCGAAGACCGTGGAATTGAGAGAGGTCCCTGAGATTGATCCAGCTATATTAGCCCGTGCCATTAGGGGAAAAGTTTACCCAAATGATATTGTCTTAGCCCATATCATTTCGAATCCAGATGGAATTGAAATAGTCACTTTGGAAAAGAAGACAAAATTGAAATATGATACTATCAAGCAAATTCTTCACAGGCTGAGGACCCAAGGTAAAATCAGGAGTAAGCGAAAAGAGGGCCTTCGAGGGAAGGCTTATGCGGCAGGCAAAAGCCGTGTTCTCTATTTTGAAGCTTGATGTAGTGATGAATCCCCCAGTTTTCAACAATTGTGCTGGCAGTATTCACTTTTTTAGGGCGATATGAGCGAGAAGATTAATGCACGAAAGCATCACCCGTGACCGGATGTGAGGAAGACTGACCAGACGCCATATGTTGTGGTAGGGAAAACATCCAATTTGACTGCCTACGCCTGACCACGTTCATGAATATGCAATGCCTATCACAATATTTTTTAACACCGATTTTTTCAGATATTTTGTCAAAATTGTCCAAAAAATATCCAATTTAAACAAGCGAGGAAAGTGCTAATATATACCTCGTCTTCTCCTTTAATAACCTCGAATCAGGAGAAACCCAAATGACAATGTCTAAGAACGCGATCGGTTTTTCTTCCTTAGGCACACGCCTATTGGTGCCAATATTGCTTACACTCATCATTGGTCTCGCTCTTTCTATCGGTGCGTTCTTTTTCGGGCGAAATTTGGAGTACTACAAGACGAAGGCCAACTTCCAGCAGACTGCCAAGCTGCGTGCTGCCCACTTGGCAAAGGATATTGAATCAAAGTTACATACACTCATAGCAATTAGCTCTTTTTATGCCGCCTCCAAGGAGGTTGACCGCTTGGAGTTCCGCACGTTTGTGGAGCCGTACCTGTCCATTCATCCCGGGATTCAGGCGCTTGAGTGGGTACCGCGCGTACCAGATGATCAGCGGGCAGTGTATGAGAAGGCCGCGCAGCAGGATGGGTTGCCCGATTTCCAGATTAACGAGCGTAAATCGCAGGGGGTTATGGAAAGGGCTGAGGAGCGTGAGGAATATTTTCCCGTCTATTTCGTTGAACCGTTAAAAGGCAATGAGGCCTCAGTAGGATTTGACCTGGCCTCGAACCCCACACGGCTTAAGGCCTTAAACCGATCGCGAGATACCGGCAAGATGTCATCCACTGCCCGGATCACACTGGTGCAGGAGACCGGCAAGCAATTTGGTTTTTTGGTCTTCCAGCCTGTGTACGCCCAAGGTGTGTCACTGGAAACCGTCAGGGATCGCCGTGAGCGTCTGAAAGGTTTTGCTCTGGGAGTCTTCCGGATCGATGATATAATGAAAAGGTCTTTAGATCACCTGGGTTTGACGGATATTGATATGAGGCTCTATGACCTAGATGCGCCGGAGGGAAAGAGGTTTTTTCACGCCTACCACTCACATCAGGCATCTGAGGTCAGTCACCAGATTTCAAAAAAGGTGGAGGACTCAACCGGCCTGCAATATGTCAAAACGATTGATGTTGCAGGGCGCATGTGGAAGATCCTGTGCCAAGCCACACCGGCATTTGTCTCCAGCGGTAAAACCTGGCTTCCCTGGGGCGTTCTGGCGGGTGGTCTACTCATCACCTTCCTGCTGACATTCCATCTGCTGAGCCTTACAAAACGAAACATATTGATCTCAAAAGCATACCGCGAACTGGAAGCGGAAATCGACGAGCGCAAGCAGGCGGAGGAGGCTCTCAAGCAGAACCGAGATCAGTTCGAGTCTATACTGTCCAATATCGAGTGCATTACTTACCGGTGCGCGCTGGATAAAGACTGGACGATGACATATTTGAGCTCACATGTCGATCAGTTAACCGGATATCCGCCAAGCGATTTTATCAACAATGCTGTTCGGACCTACGAAACCATCATCCATCGGGAAGATGCCGAATATGTTGACCAAAGTGTCAATGAAGCGATCGAATCCGGAAATCCTTGGGAGGTTGAGTATAGAATCCGCCACAGGGACGGAGGTCTTCGCTGGGTGTACGAAAAAGGCGGTGGCGTGATCGGCACAGACGGCAAGGTGGAATACCTTGACGGTTTTATCATCAACATCACCGAGCGCAAGAGGCTTGAAGCTGATATGGAGCGTACTGCCACGGAGTTAACGCAGCTGATCGACACGGCCAACGCGCCCATATTCGGTGTGGACACAGACGGCAAGATCAACGAGTGGAACGAGATGGTGGCCCGTATAACAGGCTATAGTAAAGACGAGGTTATGGGTCAGGATCTGGTGGAGCAATACATCACCGACGAATACAAGACGCCGGTCAAACAGGTGCTGGATAATGCCCTGAAGGGTATAGAGACCGAAAATTATGAGCTGCTGCTGTTTACCAAAGACGGCAGGCGAGCCATAGTGCTTTTCAACGCCACCACGCGGCGGGACGTAAAGGGCGACATCATCGGGGTCATCGGCATTGGGCAGGATGTTACCAAGTATAAACGTACGGAGAAAGATTTACATGAAAGCGAAGAAAAGTATCGTACAGTGTTCGAAGCTTCCAGCGATGCAATCATGTTGTTAGATGATAATGGCTTTATTGACTGCAATGATCAAGCCCTGAAAATGTTTGGTTTAACAAACAAGGAAGAATTTATCGGTATTCATCCATCTGAACTATCTCCTCCAAACCAACCGGACGGCGAGGATTCCCTAATCGCTGAAAATAATAAGATAACAGAGGCTTTCAAAGACGGATACAGCAAGTTTGATTGGGTTCACCGCAGAAAAACCGGCGAAGAGTTTACTGCCAATGTGTTGTTAACCTTGATCGAGCTAAATGGCGAACCGGTTTTGCATGCTGTTGTTCGAGACATTTCCGACCTGGTTGTATACCAAAATGAATTGGAAGGGGCGATTGAAGAAAGGACCGCTGAACTGAGTAAAGCCCTTTCCGTTGCCAAGCAGGCCAGGGAAGAGTTGCTTGAGTCCGAGCGCGAGCTGACCATCAGGAACAAGATCGCCGAAATCTTTCTCACCCGCTCCGACACCGATATGTATGACGATATCCTTGATATCATCCTCGAGATTATGGCGAGCAAGTACGGTTTTTTCGGATACATTAACGAGGATGGTGACATGGTGGCCCCCTCGATGACCGGAGAGATCATGGACAAGTGCCAGATCTCCGATAAGGACATCCTCTTTCCCCGCCGGGACTGGAAGGGCATGTGGGGGCGAACCCTGCTGGAGAAAAAGACCCTGTACGCCAACAAGGAACTTCATTTGCCGGAGGGACATGTTACCCTGTCCCGGGCAATGACCGTTCCAATCCTCTATCAGGATGAGCTCACCGGGATTCTTTGTGTTGCCGATAAGGAGACGGACTATGACGAAAAGGACAGGGAGATATTGGAGGTCATCGCTGCCCATATCGCCCCTATCCTCAGCGCCCTGTTGAAAAGGAATGTTCAGGAGAGACATCGCTGGGAAGCGGAGAAAAATCTGCAAGAATCCCTTGTGGATACCGAGTTGGCCCGGGATAGAATTGACGGCATTCTCAAATCCGTTGCCGACGGTTTAATCGTGACCGATGTGTACAACCAGGTTGTCTTAATGAATCGGGCTGCTGAAGATTTGCTGGATGTCCATTTTAGCGAAGTGATTGACCGACCCATCGAATTTGCGATTGATGAACCAACATTGCGTGACAAGGTTAAAGAGACCTTCAACAAAAAAACAACCGGGTACCACTTCGATTTTGAATTGCCGGGCGATGATCCTGAACATCCTAAGATTATGCGTGCCCGGACTTCGGTTATTCATGACCGGGAGGGCAAAGACTCCGGCATTGTAACAATCATTCATGATGTGACCCACGAACGCGAAGTTGACCGCATGAAGACGGAGTTTATCTCCACCGCAGCCCATGAACTCAGAACACCGCTGACATCAATCCAGGGATTTTCCGAGATTCTCTTGATGCGGGAGGATCTCAAGCCCGAGGAGAAAGAGAAGTTTTTAACCTATATCAATAAACAGTCTGTGGGATTGGCCACTATCATAAATGATCTTCTGGATATCTCCCGCATTGAATCAGGCCGTGGCTTTGCCTTGAACAAACAGCCCTGCAACGCCGGTGAGGCCATCCAAGAGATACTTCCCTATTTTCAAGAACATTACAAGAACCACCAGTTTGAGGTTGCCTTGCCGGAAAAACCTGTGCAATTGCATGTTGATAAAGAAAAAATGGGACAGGTCCTAAAAAACCTACTCAGTAACGCTGCCAAGTATTCTCCGGAAGGCGGTCTAATCCGGACGGTCGTGGGAAAATTTAAAAACCATTGCCGGATATCCGTTCAAGACCAGGGAATGGGGATGACACCGGAGCAGGTTGATAAGATGTTTGACAAATTTTACAGGGTGGATGCCTCCAACACAGCCATTGAAGGTACGGGACTTGGAATGACCGTTGTCAAGCATATTGTAGAGGCCCATGGCGGAGAGGTGTGGGTGGAGAGTAAGGTAGGAAAAGGGACTGTTGTTACGTTCACAATACCGATTTGACGGATGCCGACCAAGGAAGTAGAATCGGAGGTCCGAAACAAAAGGACTGGAAATACAGCATATTAAGACTGAAATAGGAAAGGAGTCTTATGATGAAAAAGATTCTGATAGTGGATGATCAGGTAGAGGTAAGAGAACTGGTGGAGGTGACCCTTAGGGTAGAGGACTATGAGATTCGTCAGGCCGAGAGCGGTGAGAAGGCCATTGAAATTGCCAGGGCAGAAAAGCCCGACTTGATCATCATGGACATCATGATGCCTGGTGGCATGGACGGCCTGGAAACGACACGCATCATAAAAAACGACCCGAAGACCAAGGATTGTATCGTGATCATGTTGACAGCGAAAGGTCAGCAGGCAGACAGGGAAAAGGGCATTGAAGCCGGGGCGGTGGACTATTTTGCCAAGCCTTTCAGCCCGCTGGATTTGATGAAGAAGGTGGAAGAGGTTTTAGGGTTGGGGAGTTGACTATGAACGAAAGTCCTCAAGCGGGTGAAAACCACATAAACGATAAAGGGCTTGTCGAAAAACAGGCGCTGAAATATGCAAAAGATCTGGCCCTCATTTATCAGGAAGAAAAGGCCAGACGAAAGGACCTGGAGGCTGCTCATGAAAAAATGCGTGCCGTTGTGGATAGTATGACAGACGGCATGCTTGCAGTGGACAACGATTTTGCCATTATTGAAGCCAATCGAGTGGCCAGCCAACTTCTGGAAACGAAACCAGCAGGTTTAGAAGGGACGAAATTATTTGAAGTCATGGATCTCCCTGAGTTAAAGGAGCGGCTGTTCAGGCTGAAAGAAACATCGGGCAGCAAAGATTCAGTTGAATTGGAAATGTCTTCCCCAAGCCGACAGGTGCTCCGGATTGATGTCTCTACGCTCGGCGGTAATAAGGGGTATGTGCTGGTCTTGCATGACATAACCTCTGAAAAGAGGGTTGAGAACCTCAAAAATGAATTTCTGGCGATTCTGTCACACGAATTGAGGACCCCGTTGAACGGCATCCTTGGCTTTACAGAACTCTTGTCTGATGAACTTGCGGGGCAGCTTGAAGATGATCAGGCTGAGTATCTCCAAATGATCACAGAGTCGGGGAACCGGATGGCAAACACCGTCGAAGAATTGCTCAACTTTGCTCAGGTTCAGAGCCAGGGACCGGAATCATTGGATGAAATGGTGATGATTGGCAATGTGATTAAGGATGCCCTTTATTCTCTAAAGGATCTGAGTGAAAAAAATGGGATAAGTCTGGAACTGGAAAAAGAAACAGAAGGCCCGGTTGTCGTTGGCAGTACGACAATGCTCAAAGATCTTATTTTTAATATTATCGAAAATGCCATTGTATTTGGAAAGCAAGGTGGACAGGTTTCTGTTCAGATCGATGATAAAGGAGAAGAATGCCAAATATCCGTTTCTGATGATGGGCCTGGTATTGCTGCAGATGAACTGGAGAACGTTTTCAAGAGCTTCTATCAGGTGGAGGAGCACGTCACACGCACCCATGAAGGGCTTGGTCTGGGGCTTGCGCTGGCCAAACACATAGCGGAACTCCATGGGGGAAGTATTCGGCTGGAGAGCGAACTTGCTAAACGAACCACCTGTTTCGTCAAGCTGCCGAAGGCTGGTGGGGGTTGAAACGTGACGCACCAAAGCAGTTGACAGACAGTGTTTTCTTTCTTTATGAAGTTTCAAGTTTCGAGTTTTAGGTTTCGTTTAGGTAAAATCAAAGGAGCATCACCATGGAACAAAACAGCTCCCCTTCTTTTTCTTCTGATGCGGATCAACTAAAGAAATATGCGGATGATCTGGCCAAAGTCTATCGATCTGAGAAAGAGAAAAGAAAAGAGCTGCAGACAGCCAATGAACAGCTTGTTAAATTCGCCGATGATCTGAATAGAACCGTGAAGAACCTGCGGGTTGCCAATCGGGATCTTCAATCGGCCTACCTCGATACGATACACCGCCTTGTACTGGCGGCTGAGTATAAGGATGAAGACACCGGCGACCATATTGTTCGCATGAGCCGTTATAGCTCCGTTGTGGCTGAAGATCTCGGGTTACCGGAGAACGAGGTTGAAAACATACTCTATGCTGCCCCTATGCATGATGTGGGGAAGATAGGGATTCCGGATAACATTTTGCTGAAACCCGGCAAGTTGACAGATGTGGAATTTGATACAATGAAAACTCACACCTCCATCGGGGCAAAAATTTTGGCCAACTCCAAGGCTGAAATTTTGCGTTTGGCCCAGCAAATCGCCATCTCCCATCACGAAAAATGGAACGGTAAAGGATACCCACAAGGTCTTTCCGGTGACAAGATCCCTATGGTGGGAAGGATCGTGGGTATAGCGGATGTCTTTGATGCCCTCACCACCAGACGCCCTTATAAAGACCCTTATCCAGTAGAGGTGGCACTGGACATCATTCGGAAGGAACGGGGAGAGCATTTTGATCCGGCTGTAGTGGATGTGTTTCTTGAAAATATCGATGATATCTTAAGAATTAGAGAGGAAGTTGGTTCGCTGGAAGATATTTCGCTGGCCGATTTTATGTGGAGTGACAGGGACAAGAGCATGGGGCTAACTCCATCCTGACAATTCTTAACCCAAACAAACAGTGGAAAACTCAGCACTACCTATAACCCTGAACTCAGTGCCAGCATTCATTAAAGCCGGTCGGTGAAAAGTGTAAGATTGTGTTTACAAATTGCAGTTTCATCAAATGCAACAATACATATAAACCTTGAATTTTGACCCACCCAGGAAACGCTGAAGAGTACATCTGGTAGTCCAAACCTCTTGCGTTTTCTAAAATGTGCTTTTTTTGTTCTTCATTCGCTAATTTCAAAATCATATCAAGGGGCTGGAAAGCACCAATCCTTATAACCTGTGATATCATGATTTGGAGGGACAGACCGAAGGTGGTGTTATGTCATGGTCAGCAAATGTTTTCCGCGTGTCTAAAAAAGCCATGTTTCCAGATGATATCTCATAAATTCAACAGGCTGAGATATCTTGACAATCCCCAAGGTATAAGTCTCAACGAAAATCTGTGATTAAGCCACATTTCACATTTCCAGTACCTGAGAGATCATTAAGGAAACGAGGTGTGGTCACTCAACGGGTGGATGGCGCCTACAGTATTAATTCCAGATGTTCTCTATGAGGTGTCCCCATGTCCCATCCAAGTCACAAGGCAAGACGTGATTCCATACCCATGACGCAGGAAGCATAGGTTCAATGGCCGTTCGGTTGGAGTCCCGCATGATCCATTGCATGGCATGCAGGGAATAGAAAAATATCATTCAAGTACTCTTGATCCAGTCGGGTGCATAATTTTCATACTTCTTTTTAAGTTCATCGGGCAGGTCTCTGTAGTTTCCGATGATTTTTCGACAGGACGGAGAACCACACGCGCATTCCAGTGTCCAGTCATCAGCAATGATCATCGAATAATCAAATGTGACCTCCTCATCTTTTTTAATGTCCCGCATGGCCACAAGAAACACATCCCGGATAATCCCGGCATTTGGGTCACACGAATGGTTTGTTCGAACCCCGGGCTCTCTGGCGATGATGTATTCATCCACGCCTACATTGAACAGGTGATCCTGGACTTCCCGTGGAATGCCTTCCAATTGTTCAATTTTAACCAATGGACCCTTGAATTCGGTGATGATTTCATCTTTCAGGATGTCCCGGGTGGCAAAGACCCCAATGCCCTTGTTCGGGGTCTCCTTGACATAAATCAACTCTTCCATGATGAAAACCTCGTTATCGCTTGTTAAAGAGAAGAATCCGAACAGGGTACCCTTCTCGATCTCAATTTCATATCACTGGCAGTCTGAGGGTTTCTCCCTTTTCGTTCCTTCTTGTCTTTAACACAGAATTTACCGAAACCACTGATCAGGACATCTTCACCAGATTCCAATTTATGTTTTATAATTTCCAAGAGGGATTCGACAATATGGGTCGAGTAAGATCTGTGAAAAGTCATTTCTCTGGAAACGGAATCTATCAGGTTGGCTTTAGTCAGGGACATAGTGGTAACCTCAATTCAAGATGCTTTGGATGCTGTTTTCTATGGCGATACTGATAAGATATTCTTCTTCTGAAACTTCATAAAAAAAGTCGTCATTATATCTAATTTTTCCTTCGTATTGTTCTTTCAACTCCATTGCACCGTCTTCACCCATTTGAAGAAGGGTTCCTGAACATTCAGAGCAGGCAGGGCCATATTCGATTTCACCCTCGTAGAAATATGGAATCCAGCCTTGATCAAGTAATTCTTCAATGGAATATATTTCTATACCACAGATCACACATTTCATTGTTTATCTCCTTTTTGAAGTGCTCGGAGAAAATAGCTTTAAATTCATCATGTTGTCAAGAGTCTGCTCAGCAAAAAGGCGAATAAACAGTGAATATCTCATTATGATCTGGAAAAAATGGTATTGTTGTGACCGGATCTGTCAAACCCATATGATAAAGAAGGCTTAATCTAAGAGGGATATTGCATACTGTTAGCCGGGTCGGACCAAGCTACTCGGCTGATATTAAAGGATTATCA
>JACNJD010000004.1 GCA_014382715.1 Candidatus Desulfacyla euxinica
CAGGCCTCCTCGGTTTCTATCAGGGGATGGTTCCCCAGTTCGGCCTCTGTCACGAGACTTCCGAACCGACCCGTGCAGCCCGCCGGTGTGATTAACATATGGTGAACACCGAAGCGACCCAGACCAGCCAAATAACCAAGATGCTTATGAGACCAGCGCGCCATTAATGCGACTTCATCAAAATTATGTGTAGCTGGTGTGAGACCTGATTTGAAGCCATGTTCGCCTAAGAGGTCACCCAGGGCGCTGGTTAACCGAGCAATGAGATCATTCGTCTGAACATAGGCTAAGCCCCAGTTTCGGCAGGGTCTGTTACCCCCTCTGTTTTCTTTGACCAGTTCTTTGTTGAAAGGGATGAAAAATACAACCACTGACCTGGCAGTGGGCAGGAGATCTCGGGGATGGAGGTGTTTATGATATGCGATATGGGGGAGTTGATCAAATCGCTGATCAATTAAGGCAGTCACCACAAGGGGTTGCCGCCACAACCCTTCGATGCCCAATCGTCCTGGCTCGGCCTCAATAAAACGTTCCGTAACATCCTGCAAAACTTCAATGGTGATCTCTTTCCCCATAGAATTGCCCTTCTCCTTTTATTTCAAATCCACTTTCCCTCTCGGGCTGAAAGAAGAAAATCGTTCACTACTGTCTCTTATCGTTTACGCAGCCTTTCTCCGGAAGTCAATGGAAATGGTAAAGAACAGAGGTCGGAGATTATCCCGGTTGAATATTTAGAAAAAATCGGATAAATTTGATATATGTAAAGTTTCAGTGGAGAGGAAGGTTTTCGGATACTGGTTCAAAGGAGCAAGGTACGCAATGGAAAATTCAGAATCAAGAGATTATTCCGGAAGTTACAGTAGAAAAAATTCAAGTGAGTGGGTGCGACTTGGTTATTATGCGCAACCGGACTATTCGAGGCCGCTCCTGGAAATCCCTGGCAAAACAAGGGAGAGGATGCTGGGCAGATTGCGGTTTCTTTACGGCGAAACAGAGGCTGAAAAATATATACTTGAGCTGGAAAGAATTCTCAGGGTACACCACGCCCACAAGCCTCAGAAAATGATCGACCACGAAAAGGGGTTTGATCCTCAAAACCGTTTTACCGAACAGGATATGATCCTTATCACTTATGGTGATTTGCTTCGGGGAGAAGATCGCTCTCCCCTGGCCTGTCTGGACGATTTTGTGCAGCGCCCCGGTCTCAGGGATGTCTTCAATACCCTGCACATCCTTCCCTTTTTCCCCTACTCTTCTGATAAGGGGTTTTCCGTCACTGACTTTCAAAGTGTCGATCCTAACTTAGGGTCATGGCAGGATATTGAGGATATCGGGGAGCGTTACCAACTCATGTTTGACGGGGTCCTCAACCACATTTCCTCCAAGAGCCCTGCGTTTCAGGAATTCCTGAATGGAAGTCCTTATTTCAAGGATATTGCCATTGCATACAAATCCCGTGAAGCGCTGACACCGGAACAGCGCAAGATTATTGTACGGCCCAGGACTTCCGATCTCCTGACAAAATTCCGTACAATTGAGGGTGATAGATATGTGTGGACCACCTTTTCAGCAGATCAGATAGACCTGAACTACAAAAGCCCGGATGTGCTCATGTTTATCATTGATACCATGCTCCTGTATGTGCGCCGGGGGGCTGATATCCTTCGCCTGGATGCCGTGACATATCTGTGGACAGAACCTGGAACGCCCTCTGTTCATCTGGAGCAGACGCACGAAATTATCAAACTCCTGCGTGATGTTTTCAATGTGGTGGCGCCCTGGGCCGCTGTACTCACAGAAACCAATGTGCCCCATGAAGAAAATGTTTCCTACTTCGGAAATGGCCATGACGAAGCTCAGATGGTGTATAACTTTGCCCTGCCGCCACTTGTGCTGCACACATTTTACAGGGAAGATGCAACCGCTCTATCCCGGTGGGTAAAGGACTTGAAATACATCTCCGATTCCACGACTTTCCTCAACATCCTCGATACACACGACGGTATCGGGCTCATGGGAGTCAGGGACATCCTGCCTAAAGAAGATATCGATTTCATCATTCAAACGGCAAGGGAACACGGGGCCTTTGTGTCTTATAAAACAGGGAAGGATGGTAAGAATGAGCCTTACGAAATCAACGCTACGTGGTTCAGCGCTATCAATCACGAAAGTGGTGATGAAGATCTTTCCCTGCAGGTAAAACGCTTTGTCGCCTCAAGGAGCATTGCCCTTGCTCTTCGGGGTGTGCCTGCCATATATCTGCATGGGTTGATCGGAACCCGCAACGACATCGACGCGGTTTTGAGAACAAAGTCAAAACGGGATATCAACCGTAAGGTGATTGAAGAACAGTCAATTGTTCAAAAAATGGAAAACCGCGATTCCAAACTTGCTCAAGTTGCTCGTCAACTCAGCTGGATAGGGGGTATCCGGGTGAGGCAGTGCGCTTTCCACCCTAACGGCGCTCAACGTGTCCTGATGATTTCTCCTGATATTTTTGCAGTTCTGAGAATATCCCCTGAGGGAGATCAGCATGTCCTGGCCCTGACCAATGTGACCGGTAGTGTCTGCAAAATAGGGATACCCCTCTCTGACCTTGGAGTTGACAGGGGCCACTGGTACGATTTTGTGGGGAAACGAGGGTGGATAGCAAAAGACGGAAAGCTTGGTGTGACTCTGCAACCTTATGATGTCTGCTGGCTCATACCTTTT
>JACNJD010000376.1 GCA_014382715.1 Candidatus Desulfacyla euxinica
GCCTGAATTGCAAAAGATTTGTTGACCCCATGAAAAGACGTGGCAATCTCCTCGAGCTTTTCGAGCCTCTTAACATAGGACTCTAACATTTCCTGGCGTGCGCCTGGCCTTGCCCCGGACAGGGTGTCAGAGGCCTGAACCAAAACCGCTAAAACAGACTCCGGTTGCACATCTTCATGATGGGCAGCTATGGCGTGAATCACCTGGGTCGCCTCACCATGTCTTCTTGCCAGATCCGCCCCAATAACTGCATGAGGCCCCTCCACCTCATGGTCCACTGCCTTTCCGATATCGTGAAGAAGCCCCGCTCTTTTCGCCTGTTTTACGTTCAACCTAAGCTCGCTGGCCATAACACCACAAAGAAAGCTCACTTCCATTGAATGCTGAAGCACATTCTGAGCATAGCTTGAACGATACTTGAGTCGGCCGATAAGTTTGACAAGTTCATGACTAATACCATGGACCCCGACGTCGAATGTGGCCTGCTCCCCGGCCTCCTTAATACTCGTTTCAATCTCTTTGTTTGCCTTTGAGACGACCTCCTCTATCCTGGCAGGGTGAATCCTGCCGTCATCAATGAGCCTCTCTAATGAAACCTTTGCGACCTGCCTTCTCACAGGGTTAAACCCTGACAGTATAACCGCCTCAGGGGTATCGTCGATAATAAGATCAATACCAGTGGCAGCTTCAATAGCCCGAATGTTTCTTCCCTCCCTGCCAATAATCCTCCCCTTCATCTCCTCATTTGGAAGGTTAACCACAGAGACTATTTTTTCAGCTGCATAATCCCCGGAATATCTTTTTACAGCCAAAGCAATGATCTCCTGCGACTTACGATCTGCCTCAGATCTCGCCTCGTTTTCAATCCTACGTATCATTGTTGCGGCATCATGTTTTGCCTCCATTTCCATGGAGTTAACAAGGATCTGCTTGGCCTCTTCCGCGGAAATACCTGCTATCCGCTCCAACTGTCTCCTCTGGTCTGAAACAAGACGTTTATATTCCGCCTCTTTCTTTCTTATCTCCTTTTCAATCCTTTCAACATCTCTTTCTTTTTCTGAAATCCTCTCGTCTTTTTTTTCTAACTGCTCAATTTTTTTATCCAGGGTTTCCCGCTTTTGAATTAGGCGCTTGTCCTGGAGCGCCAGAGACTCCTTCTTCTCCTTGGTCTCTTTTTCAAATTCAACCTTCATATGATAAAGAGTGTCCTTGGCTTGAAGAGCGGCTTCCCTCTTTGTTGTCTTAGCCTCTTTCTGGGCTTCGCCCAACACTTTTTTGGAGTATTTTTCTATGGCCTCCACCCTGCTTTCCACAAGGCTCTTGCGGATAAAGAAGCCAATGACGACCCCGGCAACTAATCCTGCCCCCACAACTACAATTATATAAACGGCGCTCATATCCATCATGATTTCACGCTCCTGATATTGACAAACATCACCCGGATAAACCGGAATTCGGCACGCTCCAGGCACCACCCAAAGGGCACCAGGCACAGGCCTCTGTAAAGAGTAAGGATGAAAAGAAAAAGGGGGTAATCCAGACAAAAAAGTAGATGCTCCGGACTACAAAGAGGGGATAATAGGGAATGAAAACTTATCTATAGCGATGCGCTACTTCATAGCTCCTTTAGTAGACTCTCGAAAACCATTGAAACCATTCACGCAATACCTAATTTTTATTTGACTCAATAAATTCATCACTAACATTCAGTGTAATTATCCCGATTAACCCTCGATCCCTATATATAAACTCCCCGAAACACAAAATGAATCTACAACGAAACATTGTGAATCCGGAGAAATGTTCCCCCTTGCATCTGTTTTACGGATAACCCCTCTGGATAGAAGCTCGCTTATTCAGATAGGGCATCAATCTGCGCATTAAGCGAACGTGCCCTGTCCTGAACATTTCTCATCAGCTCATCGCGTTCTCTTAAAACCTGAAAATAATCGCTCGCGATATGAAAAGCGGCCAATATGGCCACCTTCCCCTCAGAGAGTCTTCCCCCGCCATCCCTGATCTCCCCTAATTTGACATCTACAAATTGTGCAATCTCGTTGACTCGCGCCTCATCCTCATCGCTACTCAAAAGATACTCGTGATCAAGGATCCTGACTCTAATAGGCTTTTCCATATCCCCAATAATATAAGCTGATTACGATGATATTCTCTGCATATCTCCGGCCGAGTCATTCGCTCTATTCAGTAATCTGTTCCATCTTCTCCAAAAGAGAAAGAATCCTCTGCTTAGCCTTGTCTCTGCCTGATTTCAGACCGTCTACCTCTTTAGTGAGATCAGCCAGTTTCTCCTCTTGAATCTGAAACTTCTCTGCAAAAGATTCCTTTTCTTTTTTTAGGCTCTTGATCATTTCAATAAGATTATCAATCTTATCTTCGAGCAATTGGAATTGATCAACCCCTTCTTCTGAATTCAAAGAATCCCAAACCTTGTATTGCCTGGTCTCTTCTCCACTCTCCATATCGATTCAAACCTCTCAATCTTTCTAAAAATTGCCAATTCATTCAATAACAAACTAATTCAACCACTTACCCACATAGAAAAGCCGAAATCATCATTGCTTAAGTCAGAAACGACTAATTAAACGCTCGAGATTCTTAATGTTAAGATGACGACTTCAAACTGGAATATATTTCATATTATCCCTGAAACATAAAAAGGTCAATAAATAAAAAAGGCAAGCGGAATTCCGCTTGCCTTTGATTCAATAGTTGTTGTTTTTTGATTTCGCTAATTTATCTTTTCCGATATTCTGATACGGACCATAGCGCGCTTGAGTGCTGCTTCGGCCCTCAAAAAATCGATATCTTCCCCACCCCGATCCTTGGCCAGCCTTTCCCTGGCTCTTTCCATGGCCTTTCGGGCCCGCTCTAAATCAATTTCGGTCGTTTTTTCAGCAGCATCAACCAAAACCGAAACCTTGTTGTCAAATACCTCGGAAAATCCGGTGGTCACCAAGAAACGTTCAGTTTGATTGCCACTGGCAAAACGTAGTTCGCCCGGTTCAATTCCTGAAAGAAATGGCACGTGCCCTTCCAAGACGCCGAATTCGCCCATGGTTCCAGGGGCAACAACAATGTCCACCTCTTGACTCACCATCACCTTCTCAGGGGTAACAACTTCCAGATGCAGCTTTCCCATGGATTATCCCCTCTATCTTAGTTGCCGGCGATCTTGTCAGCTTTTTCCTGCGCCTGTTCGATATTACCGACCATATAAAACGCGGCTTCGGGCAGATCATCATGTTTACCCTCGATAATCTCTTTGAAACCCTTGACCGTCTCGCCCACAGATACGTAGGTTCCCGGCATTCCCGTAAATGTCTCGGCCACATGGAATGGCTGGGACAAAAACCGTTGAATCCGGCGCGCCCGGGCGACCGTCATTTTGTCCTCGTCAGACAGCTCGTCCAACCCAAGAATGGCAATGATATCCTGCAACTCCTTATATTTCTGAAGGATACGCTGAATCTGCATAGCGGTGTTATAATGTTCTTCCCCAAGAAAGTTCGGGTCCAGAATCCTGGAGCCCGAATCCAGCGGATCCACGGCCGGATAAATACCCAATTCCGTCAATGGTCTTGACAGCACCACGGTTCCGTCGAGATGGGCAAAGGTTGTCGCAGGCGCCGGGTCGGTAAGATCGTCCGCAGGCACATAGACACACTGAACCGCTGTAATGGACCCTTTCGTGGTTGACGTTATCCGTTCCTGCAATGCACCGAGGTCAGTACCCAGGGTAGGCTGATACCCCACAGCGGAAGGCGTACGACCCAACAGCGCTGAAACCTCGGCCCCGGCCTGTGTAAACCGGAAGATGTTGTCGATAAAGAGCAGAACGTCCTGACCCCGCTCATCTCTGTAATATTCCGCCGCGGTCAGTGCAGAAAGCGCCACCCTTGCACGAGCGCCGGGGGGCTCCGTCATTTGACCGTAAATCAGAGCGGCTTTGGGGAGAACACCCGATTCCTTCATCTCCATGTACAGGTCGTTGCCCTCTCTCGTGCGCTCACCAACACCGGCAAACACGCTGATGCCGCCGTGCTGCATGGCAATATTATGGATCATCTCCATCATGACGACCGTCTTCCCAACACCGGCCCCGCCAAACATCCCCATTTTACCGCCCCTTGGAAAGGGAACCAGGAGATCAATGACCTTCACGCCGGTTTCAAGCACGTTTACAGACACGTCCTGTTCTTCAAATGATGGTGCGGGACGATGAATGGGATAGTATTCCGTCGCCTCCACCGGACCCAGACCATCCACGGGTCTCCCGACCACGTTGAGGATACGACCCAAACCGGGATCGCCAACAGGCATCATAATCGGCTTTCCCGTATTCTTGACCGGCATGCCCCGTACAAGGCCGTCGGTCACATCCATGGCAATGCAACGCACCACATTGTCACCCAAATGCTGCGCAACTTCCACAACCAGATTGTCTTCCACATCGTTGATTGCCGGATTGCTGATCAGGAGTGCAGTTAGAATTTCCGGGAGTTCACCATCACTAAACTCCACATCGACGACCGGACCAATGATTTGTATTAATTTGCCCTCATTCATGGTTAAATAAAGACCTCCTTATATGGTTAAAACCGTTATCCCTTCAAGGCGGCGGCGCCACCCACAATGTCCATCAATTCGGCAGTAACAGCCGCCTGTCGTGCTTTATTATAAGCAAGGGTAAGACTTTCTACAAGATCGTCACAATTCCTGGAAGCATTGTCCATGGCCGCCATACGCGCAGCATGCTCACTTGTTTCGTTTTGTAGAAATGCATTATAAATCTGCACATTAATATGCTTGGGTAAAAGTTCGATCATCAGCCCTTCCGGATCAGGCTCGCAAAGATACTCTGCATCGGCCCCGGACGCTTCTTCATCCTCGGCGACCGGCGGTTCAATGGGAAGCAGTTTGACCAATGTGGGCACCTGTCTGCCCATACTGATAAAACGGCTGTAGATCATATAGACGCCATCCACCTCGTCTGCAAGATATCGGTCAATTATGCCTCTGCTGATCTGATTGACAAAGGATATGTCGACACTCCCGTATACATTAATGTGGCTTCCAATGAGATCATACCCTCTTTTTTTAAAATAATCGCGACCCCGTTTTCCAACCGCCGTGAGGCCGATGTCAACCCCATTATCCTTTTCTTGGTTCATCCACTTTTCAGCCCGATTGATCAGATTAGAATTGAAACTACCGCAAAGACCCTTATCGCTTGTAAAATGCAGCAGCTCCACCCGGGAAATCTTTTCTTTCTTAACGAGCAGAGGGTGAATATCAGGTTCGATCCGGCTTGCCAGATTTCCAAGCACTTCTGCGAACTTGGTCGCGTAGGGCTCAAAGCTCTCCATTCTCATCTGAGCGCCACGGAGTTTTGCAGCGGCAACCATATTCATGGCTTTCGTAATTTGCCGCGTTTTCTTAACAGCACCTATCTTAATCTTAATATCATTTAAGGTTGCCATGTGGCCTTTCTCTCTTTATTTATCTGACGTTTATCATCGTTTCTAAAACAATGAGGCGTATCAGGCCGCGGGTTGAAAAATCCCCTCAAATTCTTCCAGAGCCTTTTTCAGTTTGCCGTCCGTTTCCTCAGAAATATCGCCTTTCTCCTTGATATCGGCCAGGATATCGGCGTATTTGCTGGTTAAAAACTCAAGCATCTGTTTTTCATAATCCAGAATCGCACTTTCCGGCCACTTGTCGAGAAAACCATTTGAACCGGCAAAAAGGATAGCCACCTCTTTTTCAGCCGACATGGGCTGGAACTGAGGCTGCTTCAACACTTCAACCAGCCTGCGACCTCGTTCAAGCTGATTCAGCGTAGTCTTGTCAAGATCACTGCCGAAAGCGGCAAACGCTTCCAACTCTCTGAACTGGGCCATATCCAGCTTCAGGGAGCCCGCAACCTTCCTCATGGCTTTGGTCTGGGCAGCACCACCCACACGAGAGACGGAAAGACCCACATTAATGGCGGGACGCACACCCGAGAAAAACAGATTAGGCTCGAGATAAACCTGACCGTCTGTAATGGAGATCACGTTTGTGGGAATATAGGCGGAAACATCACCTGCCTGAGTTTCAATAATCGGAAGAGCTGTCAGAGAGCCTCCACCGAGTTTGTCATTAACCTTGGCGGCTCGTTCAAGGAGTCTGGAATGGTTGTAAAAAATATCCCCCGGGAAGGCCTCACGGCCGGGAGGCCGTCTGAGCAAGAGAGAAACCTGCCGGTAAGCTGTGGCCTGTTTTGAAAGATCGTCATAAATAATCAGGGCATGTTTTCCCTGGTCTCGGTAGTATTCCCCAATGGCGCATCCGGCATAGGGTGAAATAAACTGCTGAGTAGCCGGGTCACTGGCGCAGGCCGCCACGACCGTTGTGTATTCCATGGCGCCGTGGCGCTCCAGGATGTCAACGACCTGAGCCACGGTCGATTTTTTCTGGCCTGTGGCAACATAAATGCAGTAAACATCCGTATCCTTCTGATTGATTATGGCGTCCACACAGATAGCAGTTTTCCCGATCTGCCTGTCTCCGATGATCAACTCTCGCTGTCCCCTTCCCACCGGAGTCATGGCATCGATCGCCTTGATACCCGTGTACAGGGGCTCGAAAACAGATTGACGGTCAATAACGCCGGGCGCAACCATCTCAAGCCGCCTAAACTCGGTCGCTTCAATGGGTCCTTTGCCGTCAAGAGGCTCCCCCACTGCGTCAATAACTCGGCCAAGAACCGCCTCTCCCACAGGGATTTCAGCAATCTTGCCAGTCCTCTTTACCGTATCGCCCTCTTTGATTTTGGAGTCATCGCCCATAATGGCGACACCCACGTTATCTTCTTCCAGATTAAGACAAAGGCCATAGATGCCTCCGGAGAATTCCACCATCTCCATGGCCATGACCTTCTCAATCCCGTATACTCGAGCGATACCATCACCCACAGACAAGACGGTTCCGGTCTCACTTACTTCGACCTTCTTTTCGTAGTCTTTAATCTGGCCCCGGATTATCTCACTTATTTCTGCAGCTCTGATCTCCATTAGTTATATTCACCCCTCTTTAATGATTCTTTTAGGCCTTCAATCTGTGCCCTGACACTGCCATCCAATACCAAATCACCTATCTTTACGACGAGCCCCCCAATGAGAGACTCATCCTCTTCCACCTTTATTTTGACCGTCTTAGAAGTGATTTTTGCAAGGACAACATCCAATTTGTCCATTGCCGCATCTTTCAAAGGCCGGGCCGTAATGATATCAGCACGGATAATGTTTGAAATCTCGTCGGTGAGTCGTGTGTAATAGGCTGAAACATCTTTGATGCCCTCTATCCTGTTCTTGTCTAAGAGAAGCCGTAGAAGGTTCTTGACCAGATCGGCAAAGGGACTTTTCTCCAACACTGCGTCAAGCACCTTTTTTCGATCATCCACGGAAAAAACCGGATTGGCTATTACCTTGCTAAATTCAGGGTTATCCGCGCAGAGTCCGGTGAAATCCTTCAGGTTCTCCCCGTATTCCGCATAATTTCCGTCTTCCTGCCCCAGACTGAGCAACGCTTTTGCATATCTTTTGGAAATTCTTGAACCGGTCAATGTAGTTTCTCCACACTTTCTATGAATTCATTCACAAAATGATCCTGATCGCTGTCCTGTATCTGCCCTGCAATGATCTCCTCAGCCCTTGTGGCAGCCATCTCAACCACATCTTGCGTCAACCTGTTCTTGGCCGCTTCGATTTCACGCTCTATGGTCAGATCAGCTTGAGCTAAAATCTGTGTAGCCCTCTCCCCGGCTTCCGCAATAATTCTTTCCTTTTCTAATGTCCCTTCAGCTTTAAACTGTTCGATGATTTCTTTCTTTTGAAGTTCAAATTCTTTGAATTTTTTCTCCAACTCGTTACAACGGCTTTCAGCGGTCTCCTTATCCCTTTTCAAATCCTCTAATTTTTTACGAATCTCTTCCTTCCGGTTTGAAAAAAATTCCTTAACCGGGGTCTTTCTTATCACCACAACAAGAATGATGATCATCAGCACGAAGTTCAAAATTCTATATAGCAGATTTGCTACACTACCGCCAGATCCTCCATCCCCACCGCCGCTGGCAAAGGCCAACCCACAAAAGGCCACTGAAATAATCAGGGTACAGGAAGCTATGAGTAACGATTTCCCCCTTGCCATCTCAAAACCGATCATTGGATGCTCCTTCCCAGTATTTTTTGGGCTAATTCATCAGAGAAGTTGGCAACTTGACCTTCAAGGGTCTCCCGCGCAACCGCAATTTTTGACTCTATCTCTTTTTTTGCGGCATTAAGTTTTTGTTCTACCCCCCCGCCAGCCTCCTGTAATATCTCCCTTTCCCCTTCCAATCCCTGGGTCTTTAAGGCCTCCTTTTCAGTATAGCCCTCTTTTCTGGCCTGAACAACACCCTCTTCGATACCCTTTTCGTTCTTTTCGGCCTGTTCCTGATAGTCATCAATCGTTTTTTGCCGAGAATTCATCTCATCCGCTCTCCGTGCCAACACCCTCCGAATCGGGCGGAAGAGGATAAAATTCAATATCAGGAGAAGAACGAGAAAATTTGCGATTTGGAGGAACAGGGTACCATCAATGTTAAGCATACCAGATACATCCTTTCATTACTTTTGGTTTGCCTCAAATGTGAATTTTTTTACAATGGTGCTTTTTACAAAAAATAAATCTGCTTGTCAAAACATTTTTTGACCATCAGCTTTCATTTTTTGCCTCGGCCGACTTTTGGAGAAATGCCACCTTGTCATTAACCATTTCATTCTGTTTTTGAGTCTGACAATTGCCCTCAAAAACCACTCCAGTATTTATGGTCACAGAAGGGGCCTCTATATCTCCAAAAACCTTGCCTGGGGCAATTATCTCAATCTTTTCTCCAGCAACAATATTACCTCTAATTTCCCCGCTGATAATGACATTGGAGGCATGAATATCAGAATCTATCAGGGCAGTCTCTCCCACAATCAGGGTCCCTTCTGTATTGATTTCGCCTTTAAAACGGCCATCAATCCGAACCATCCCTTTAAAGGAGAGGTTTCCTTCAAATTCAGTGTCTCGACCCAAAAAAGCGGTAATCTGATTCTTTCTTTTTTTCATGATTTCACCCCGTTGTCTAATCGACTGGCTTAGATATCACACCTGACTTTATTTTGCAAGAAAAATCACAAAATAATTAATCTTGCCAAAAGGCCCTATATTCTTCATTAGCTTACTTAATTATATTCCTACCCCCTATCCCCAAAACAGAAACTCCCCAACCGAAACTACTTCAAATTTATTGACAGGCAAATCAACACCTGTTTAAATGCGATACGCAAAAATGACCTTTACTTAAAAGGGAGAAATGAAATGACGGATCTGCTTTTCGAAATAAGGGATCAGGTTGCCTTTCTGACAATCAATCGGGAGGAACGGAGAAATGCCATCAGCCAGGAAATGATCCTGTCTTTCCTGGAACGGTTGACCCAGTTGGACCAGGATGAAGATATCAGAGCGGTCTGCCTGACCGGTACAGGGGAGAAGGCCTTCTGCTCCGGGGCCGATCTGGGCGTTACCTTGACCAAAGAAGAGGGCGGTCGGTTGCCGGGAACCGAGAACTATGCACGACTCCTGAAGGAAATGGCCAGATGCGGCAAACCCCTTGTTGCCCGTATCAACGGGCCATGCCTTGCGGGCGGAATGGGGCTCATGCTTTCCTGTGACATCGTGCTCGCCAGAAATGATACCTATTTTTGCACGCCGGAAGTTAATGTGGGGATCTTTCCCATGATGGTCGGAGCTCTTCTCTACCGAAACCTTCCCAGGAAAAAGGCCGTTGACATGGTCCTGACCGGCCGTAAAATATCAGCGGCTGAGGCAGAAAGCATGGGTATGATTACTCGCGCCGTTGAGCCGGACCAGTTAGACAATGAGATTGAAAACACCCTGAAAATTCTCACATCCAAGAGCCCGATCGGGACTCGGATCGGCAAGGAGGCGTTCAGGGTCATGAGCGACATGCCGTTTGAGGAGGCTGTGGACTATTTATGTGAAGCCCTGGGCAGGTCCATCTCAACCCAGGACGCCGTAGAGGGTATGACGGCATTTATGCAGAAAAGAGCACCGATATTTACGGGTAAATAGAGTTGAAAGGTTATGCAATGGACTTTGAGCCTGGAAAAAGTTATCGTTAACTGAAAATCGGCATGGAGACACCAATTGCGGAAGGGGAGGCAGTGATAATGCCACCCCCTGGCACCCCTCGCCCATTACCGGGCGAAGGGGATAATATGAACTCAGCGAAAACAAATGAAAAGGAGGATAAAAAATGGCTTTAACAGATGTGAAAGAGGTTTTTAACAAAATGGGCGAGGTTTTCAACGCTAATGCAGCCCAGGGTCTGGATGTGGTCTTCCAGTACGAAATCACCGGAGATGGCGGCGGGAATTGGAATGTCGTTGTCAAAGATGGCGCCTGCCAGGTCAATGAAGGCACCCATGAGGCGCCATCCGTGACATTGACCATGTCCGATGAAACTTGGCTCGGAATCGTAAACAAACAGACCAACGGGATGCAGGCCTTTATGAGCGGGCAACTCAAAGCCACTGGTGATATCATGTTAGCGCAAAGGGTCGAACAGCTGTTTCCACTTTAGCAGGTTGGCTCCTGTCACAGGGTTCGCAGAAGCACCGGGCGCTTAGAGGTTATTCCGGCAGCTTCTACGACCCTGGGTTTCAGAAAATCGGCCATTAGACTATTTCGTAATCATAATTTTGATAACCTCGTAAGCAGTCACTGACCCGTTTTCATCATTCCCGCGTACGCGGGAATCTATGGAAATGAACTGCTTACAGACTTCCGCGTTAGCGGGAATGACACCCTTGGAGACTTTTTACGAGACCATCAAAATGAGGGAAAAAATGGAGGCAGATCAGAAAAAGGACCAGTACGCCGAGGCGGGTGTTGATATTGAAGCTGGAAACAGATTTGTGGATTTAATCAAACCGATCGTAAGCAGGACCCATAAATCAGGTGTTATTACCGATATTGGGGGTTTTGCCGGTCTCTTTTCTCTCAATGTTGAACATATCAAGAATCCTGTGCTTGTGAGTTCCACCGACGGAGTTGGCACAAAGCTGAAGATCGCATTCATGCTCGATAAACACGATACCGTGGGGATAGACCTTGTGGCCATGTGCGTGAACGATATCGTGGTCCAGGGCGCTGCCCCGCTTTTTTTTCTTGACTACATATCCATGGGACAGCTTGACGCTGAAAAGGCTCGTGATGTTGTCAAGGGGATTGCTGCCGGATGCATGGAAGCCAAATGCTCTCTCATCGGGGGTGAAACTGCAGAAATGCCGGGCTTTTATTCCGAGAATGAATATGACCTGGCAGGCTTTGTGGTAGGATTAGCCGACAATGAAGAGTTGTTGGACGGTTCTGAGATTGCAGTGGGACATAAGATTATCGGTATTGGCTCGAGCGGCCTCCACAGCAACGGATACTCCCTGGTGCGTAAAATTTTCTTTGAGGGGCTGAAGATGTCTGTGGAAGACTATGTTGAGGATTTTGGCCGGACCCTGGGAGAAGAACTTTTGGAGCCTACCCGTATATATGCGAGGACCGTCAATAATCTCCGAAGGGATTTCCGGATCTATGGTATCTCGCACATTACTGGAGGCGGGCTTATCGACAATCCACCCCGCATACTCTCCCAGCGCACAAAAGCCGTCATTGACAGATCAACATGGACGCCTCATCCGATATTCCAATACCTACAAAGGGCCGGGCAGATATCGGACCGTGATATGATGTTGACCTTTAATAATGGTCTTGGTCTGCTGATCGTGGTAAACGAGGAAGAAATCGATGAGGTCCTTTTAAGGCTTAAGGCCATGGGAGAAACGGCCCACTGTATAGGAACCATAGAGTCAAAAGAAGAGGGTGAAGATCCCGTCCATTTTACGTAGTCAGAGATGTGATACACAGAAAAAATACTTTTATGGTGAGCGCATGTCTCTTAGGAATATGCTGCAGATATGACGGCAGGCACTCATTATGCCCTGGTCTCATGGACTTTAAAGGGGATCACCAGTTAATCCCCTTTTGTCCGGAGCAATTGGGCGGTCTTCCCACCCCCAGACCACCCTCGTTTATCAAGGGCGGAGATGGACACAATCTCCTCGAAGGAAGGGGAGCGGTTATCGATGACAGGGGGAATGATGTGTCTGATGCTTTCAAGAAAGGCGCCCGAGAGTCATTGAAATTTGCTGAAGTGGCAAAAGCCGGGGTTGCAATCATGAAAGATCGAAGCCCCTCATGCGGTCTTTTAACGCCATATTGCGATACGCCTTCGGGCACAGGTATCGGGGTTACTGCCGCATTATTTCAGTCAAACGGGATAAAAATAATTGAACTGGGCGCCGATTATTCATTTCCCACGAAAGAGTTTTTAGGGCTCGCGCAAAAATAAGTTCCCAGAATTAGCGTCCAGATTTAGGTTAGATTTGGCTGAGCCGATTGAGCAAAACCAAAGAAATAGTCGGACTATTTCGAGGATTTTGCGATTGAGGCCCGGCCAAAGATGGCCTGAAGATGGGATGCGAAAATGTGAAATTTTTTTTGGGCGAGCCCTTATCATTGAACAAAGAGGAGTAAACCATGTTTGGACTTGGTCCCACAGAGTTGATCATCATCGCTATTATCGTCCTCCTTATTTTTGGCGCCAAGCGTCTCCCTGATATCGGGAAGGGGTTAGGGGGCGCTATCAAGGAGTTCAAGAATGTCAAGAAAGAGCTTAGCTCGGATAAAACAAACGATAACAGCGATAATAAGGATGAGAAAGAAAATGTCATTGAAACAAATGACACCGCAGAGACCTTAGAAGCCAAAGTGGCGAATAAAGTCCTGGAGCAGGTGCCGGGCGTAAAAAAGGTCATGGACGTAAAGAAAAAGGCGGACGCCGTCAAAAATTTACTCAAGTAAAGATGCAACCATAATAGGTGAGGTGATAAGAAGTCCCTTTTTTGATGCTCAATTTAGGTGATGCGGCTTTGGGTGGTGGTCTGGCTTTCTGATCCCAAAGTCCCAAGTGCTTGAAGATCTTCTTGACTATTTTGGAATCCTCTATCCCGCGACACGTGGGATTACTTTCATCTTTCCAGAGCATTTCGGGCACGTCAAGGGGTCCACTTCGTAAATCTTTTGTATCAAACGGGCCCAGTTTCGTTTGTATTCCCCGGATGAGCCATCGAGGTCCAGGATTGAAGGGATCAGTTCGTCCTGCTTGTTTGGAATATAGGTCATTCTTTCCTGGGAGAAAGAGGCGCGGATGATGTATCGGGCCAGGTTTT
>JACNJD010000225.1 GCA_014382715.1 Candidatus Desulfacyla euxinica
CGTACCAGCTTCCTCCCCTGCGAACCCTGTCAGATCCTGAGCTGGGCCCTCTCGGGTCTACAACTGCATCTTTGCTATAGGGTCCATACCAATCCTGGCACCACTCCCAGACATTTCCTTCCATGTCATAAAGCCCCCATGCATTCGGTTTGTAGCTTTTAGCAGGGGCAGGCTGATCAATTGGCAAACCCTTAGATTTAACATAATTCACACAGACATCGGTTTTCAACGTGTTATTGCCATACATTGCATTATTGCAATCAATGGCCTTGCCCCAGGCATAGGCTGAGGTAGTCCCCGCCCTGCAAGCGTATTCCCATTCCGCCTCTGTAGGAAGCCGATAAACACCCTCGTTGAGGGCATTCAGTTTTTTAATAAAATCGATGCAGTCCTGCCAGGAGACCTGGACCACCGGCATATGATCTGTCCCCTTTTTCTTGAAAAAAAATCGCTTTCCCATTATGGCCCGCCACTGTTTTACCGTCACTTCCGTTGCCTGCATATAAAAAGGCTGCCTTATGGTTACCTGATGTTCAATCTCGTTCTGTCTCCGATTTGGTTCATCCTGAGGGCTGCCCATTTTGAAGGTGCCGCCTGGTATCAGCACAAACTCCATACCAATGGAATTGGTTATGGTCTTTTCAAAGGCATTCACGGGAAGAGGAGAAAGAGAGTTAAATATTAAGGCTGCAAAAATCAGGATGGATAACTTAATTGAATATCTCAATATATTAACCATTTTTCGTTACCCCCTATTTTATAATTGAGAGTGCCGGATCAGAAAACTCAAAGTGAATTAAGATATCAAAAAACCCAGATGAGGGGAAGGGAAAAATACTAATGGCCAGTCTATATCATTTCCGCGATCTCATCAAGACATCTGCAAACCTTTGATCTGACGTCTGCTAATCTGCCCGGGGAAATTTTCCCGGGTCCCGGCCCAGCATAGAGATCCTGATTGATCTCGATCTGAACAGCGAACTTCTCCATGCCAGCAAATGCCCCGGCATAATGGGTCGAAATAAAACCCGCTGTGTAGGGGTTATTTATAGAAACAGAAAACCCTGCCCTCAAAAAGACCTGTTTCATCAAATTCAACGTCTCTGAAGGGCAGGTGGTCTTGCCAAGGGCCGGGGTCATCTTCCCCATATGATCGCCGTTGTTACTCAGGATAATATCTTTCCTTTTCCTGCCCGCATCCGGGGCCTCGGAAGGACCGATACCGCTCACGGAATGACAGTCAATCACACCTTTGATATGCGGCCGTGCCAACACCTCTCTCAGTCGATTGTGATAAGGCCAGTAATATTCCCGGAGACGGTCTGAGATCTCTTTTTCATCCGGGACCGCATTCGCATGATAGATAGAGCGCCCAAAATAATCTATCCGCGCAACCACACCCTTATGATCCCGGCGCCCGGGGTCCCTGCTCAAATCCACCACCAATCTGCTCCACTCGGAGCACAAAATATCTCCCGCATCTAAAGTGCCAAAGATCTCTCTCGTCCCCAAATCTACGGAATCTGCTATTTCATCATTGCTGAGAGCAAGGTCCGTCCTTATCCGCTCTGGTATCCTCCCGGAACAATGTGGCACAGATATGACAAGCGGAAGCCTCACAACGCATCTCCTTGCATCTTATCCATCGACGTTAGGGTTTTTCGTTTACATCAAGGAAAAAGGCGTTTTTAACTGCTGGAATACATTGAGTATTTCTATGCCTAGACTTTAAAACTGACAAAGCTATGGACAGAAAAGACAGTTTTCGTTCATGCGCCATCAACTAATCAGCTGTGCAAATAACGATTGAGGTATTGCCGAAGACTTCACCTCTATACTTTTTATGAATAATCTCTTTCCCGGCACAGAGAATTTTATGTGCAAGTACTTTGTGTCTCCATGAACGATCATTCTGTCCCCGGGAATCATAAACAAAATGAAGGTCCTTCCCTTGAGCTTTTACACTATCATATAGGCTGCGGGTATTCGTCAAAGTAGCTCTACTTGCAGGGATCAACTTTAATTGTGGGAATTCTTTGGCAAAAACAACCAATGCCGTACCAGGATGGCCCCATTGATTATCATATACTAACACTCCAGGGGATAAGTTCTTTACCCTTTCAATCATTTTGTTGATCCCGATCCCATTGGGCCACCCGGGTAGCGTCTCAATCATCGCCAGATCTGTCTGACCATATCTCACAAGGGGAACATACGATGTGTAGAATCGATATGTTATGAAAGCGACTAAAAGGAGTATGCCTGTGATCTTCAACGCTTTTGTCGTGCAAAACGTGAGCAATAAGATATACCCCAACAAGAAATAACAAAAATACATGCCCATTCCGAAATGGCGGATATATCTCATTTTTAGCATGAAAACAAACGGCAGAAAGGAAACGATCCAGATCACCGTGAGCACACACAGGAGCCTCCAATCGGGCCTGATTTTTTTTGTGAAAACAAGAAAAATGAACAGCGTAACAGGTATCACCCAAAACCAAAACAGTTCAATGACGAGCAGGTCCTGAAAATAGAATCTCAACCCGTCAATCCATTTTTCGATCGGAAACTGCAGTAATTCATCAAAATTAAATGTATGGATTCCGGCCAACGTTCCCGATTCCCTGATATGAACGTATTTCTGGGGGATAATCAGATTATAAGCGATTCTGCCAGTCAGTGAAATTGCGGCTATAAGACCAGTTGAATAAGCTACTTTTTTAAAATTCCTTTTCTTCAGCAGGTCATTGGAGACTAAGAATAACCCGAATATTGCAAACCCGAAAACAATCCAGATGATCCCTGATTGTTTTACCAAAAGCACTAAAACACAAAAGAAAAACGCAAGGACAACACTTGCCCAGTTAAACCTCCCGTCCCAAAATCTTTCAACACTAAGATAAATAAAATATAGGAAAGCCGCCCCAAAACCATATACATATACTTCAGCCAAGAATAACGAGTCCATCATAAAGAAATAGTCTGAAAAAACGATCATTATGGCCACTAACTTTGCGATCGTACTACTCTTGAATATCTTTAATGCAAGCAAATATGTAAAGATCAGCCCCACGGAACCAACCAGTAAGGAGCATATACGAATGCCAATTATGGGGTTTTGAAAAGAATCTACCAACAACGCACCGAGCCAGTACTGAAGAGGATCTTTGTACTCCCCAAAAAAGTCCCCACTTATTGATACATACTTATTCGCTTTCCAATCAGCGTGGATGAGTTGTGACCATTGAGCAGCAGTTACTTCATCATTGTGGGGAGCAAACTGGAGCAAAGAAAACATCCTGATTATCAGATACAACAAAACTATAAGAAGAAATACCCTGTTGCTCAAAATACATCTTCTAAATTTCCTTGCTATTTTCAATTTCATTACTCATATACCTGACATTTCTGTCTTCCCTGATGATTTTCAACCGGGCTGACCTCAATATTCAATCCTACCTATATTGGCCCATCCGCAGACATTCAGCAAATGCCCTTTGGAAACCTTTTCGGAAGGCTAAACTATAATAAGCAGTCCAAAAGCTTCGCACTCAGAATCCTCAGGTTTTCCTTCTGTTTTCAATGGCTAATCCCATAAATCCACTCCAACGCTACGCGGGCATGTTTTGACATGACGCCGTCCTTATCCACAACAGGATAGGAAAAAAGGGTATGGCACAACCTGCCGAGAGGATCGGTAGAAACTGCATTGTTCCCGCCAATGTTAGGAGGCCCGTCAACTAATACAAACTGGTTCTCATTTTGGATATCCCTGTATTCCATTGCGTCTCTTCTGAAAAAGAATCTCTTTTCACCAGGCTCATATTGGTAAAGGCCCGGCAGTAGCCGGTCAAACCGGACTTTCTGCCCCCTTAGCGGGAGGAAGAGGAGGAGATGACTTCCCTCAATCGGTCTGGCATATTGCTTGTTCAGCTCTTCAACGTCGAGCTGGTATGGGAGATCCAAAAACTCGAGCATGTGAAATACATCCAATGGTATAATCCCATGCTGAAGATGCAGGAGCGATAGCATGGGAAAGGCCCCGGTAAAACGGGGGTTGATCTCAATCGGGCAAATTTCCCGGCCCCCCTCATCAATAATGAAGTCGATCCCGAGTATCCCCCTATACCCAAGGGAAGCAACATATCCCCCAATCCTGTCGGCCTGCTTCAGGGCGTCCTCTTGAATAGCTGGTGGCCAGGGCGTCTTATCCCATACGTGGCCGCAAAATATGCCGTCCTCTAAAAAGCCCTTGCAATAGGGGAGGTCAACAAGCTGTTCCTGGAGCCCTGATATTAAGTTCCCATGTCTTGTAATGCAGATGGCCATGCTGACCGGAATCCCCTCAACAAATTTGCGAATAGAGACAGATTTGAGCCGGACATCCCGCCAGGAGTCCCCCCTCAACCTCTCCACAAGTAGATCATACGCCTCGGCTGAACGAACAAAGAATGTGCCCCGACCACCACCCTGACCGATGTCCGGGAGCTGGATCACTAACTCCGGACCTAACATGGAGGTCCACTCTTCATAGCCACGCTCACGGATTACCTCGATCGGCCAGATCGCCCCAGGTACCAACCGGAGATCAAGCGCTGCTCCCATGTGTTGAAAAAAGGCCCTTTCTCTGAGCCTGAGACGCAGATCCGCTGGGTTGGCCAAAAGGATCCAGCCCTCTTTCTTGGCCAATCTCTCCAAATCAGGATAATTCTGATACAGTAAAAGGTGTTTCGGGTCGGGAAGTTTGTTCAAATAGTCTGTAGTAAGTTGATGGGCGAGTAGGCGGGCAGAATCGCGGGCATTTGACGGGAGAGCGCCACCTGTTTCTTCTTCCAGGCAGAAAATTTTCGCCTTCTTCCTTAGCTGAGGCAGATCACCGGTTTTTCTCAAGCTTATAATGCAATATGAATCAGAAAAATAGGAGGGTATAATCCTGGGAAAGGCCGTCATGCCCACACCGACAAAAGTACCGCTCACAGATTCAAACAGGTCGCTAACGTGGTCTAATTCCCGCAAGAACATTCATTCTACTCTGGAAACCTGATCCGCAACTATTCACGGAGTGATGGAATAATGGGTTGATGGGAAAGCAGAAGTAGGGCCACAAAGTCAGACAGCATCTTTCACTTCAGTAACTCCCATATCACGCCTCATGCATCGCTTCCAGAAGAAAGCACGCAACAAAATGGCCATCACCAAGCTGGGCTAAACCAGGTTGCTTCCGGCCGCATCTATCTTCATGTGCGACCGCGCACCTCGGAAAAAAAACACACCCCGCATCTTTATCCACATCACGGTCCTTGATGAGAAGACTTCCATAACGCTTCGCGTCCCTATCATGCCCGAACTTAGGCACGGCATCGAGGAGCGCCTGGGTATAAGGGTGTTTCGGATTACGGATCACTTCTTCTGCCGGGCCCACCTCCATCAGGTTCCCCCGATATATCACTGCGACCCTGTCGCAAAGGTACCGCGCCGCAGCGAGGCTATGGGTAATAAACATCTGTGTTACCCCAAGTCTGTTCCTCATCTCTAATAAGATATTGAATATCTGTGCTGAAATGGAGGCATCGAGCATGGAGGTTGGTTCGTCAGATATAACGAATTCGGGGTTCAAGATCATGGCCCGGGCAATGGCAACCCTCTGTCTCTGGCCCCCGCTCAGGCGATGAGGATATTTGAAAAGGAAGTCGTCAGGAGGAGACAGGCCAACCGATTGCAGGGTCTCTCTGACTAAGTCCTTTCTGGTGGAAGCATCCCCTATTCTATGAATTTTCAGGGGTTCCGACACCGTATCATAGATGGAACGCTGGGGATTAAGGGATTGATAAGGATCCTGAAAAATCATCTGAACTTTGCGCCGGAACTTTTTTTGTGCACGGCCCCTCAACCCGACAATTTCGCTGCCATCTAATAATATTTCCCCCGAATTCACATCTTCAAGACCGACAATCAAACGGCCCGCCGTTGTCTTGCCACTGCCGCTTTCTCCCACTAAGCCAAATATCTCTCCCTTGAATATATCTAAGGAGATCCGATTAAGCGCAGTAACATCCTTGCCCGAGCTGCCAAAAAAAGCCCCCTTGGTCTTATATATCTTGCTTACGTCTCTTATTTCGAGGACAGATTCGTTTCTCTTATGCATTCAGCACCTGCAACAAAGGGTCTTGTGCCCCGGGCCTATCTCAACCCATGCCGGCGTTTCTGTCTTGCAGGACGGCCCTGGCTCGGAACAACGATCACAGAAACGACATCCTGTCGGCGGGACCACCAGATTCGGTGTTTCACCCGGAATAGGGATCAAATCACTCTTCTTGCCTGTCACTGTGGGAAAAGATGAAAGAAGCGCCTTTGTGTAGGGATGCGCAGGGGATTCAAAGACCTGTTCCCTCGGCCCGAATTCCACTAACTGGCCTGCATACATTACACCTATATCGTTACACATATCCGCCACAATAGAGATGTCGTGGGAGATGAATATGATGCTCAGATCAAACTCCTTCTGCAAATCCTTTATCTCCCCTAAGATCTGATCCTGAACAATGACATCCAAGGCCGTGGTGGGCTCATCGGCAATAATCAACTTCGGGTGACAAGCCAATGCCATGGCAATGACAGCCCTCTGCTTCATCCCGCCACTGTACTGGTGCGGATAATCCCTCAGGCGGTCCCGCGGTATCCCGACAAGTTCAAAAAGGGCCTCAACCTGCCCCATCGCCTCTTCCTTTCCAATGGAAAGGTCGTGAACCAATATTGCCTCTGCGATCTGATTTCCCACCCGCTGCACAGGGTTCAGGGCATTCATGGCCGCCTGAAAGATCATGGCCATCTCTCGCCATCTGATCTTTCTTATCTCCTCATCAGACATCCTTAACGTATTTTTTCCCTCAAAGAGAATACGCCCCTCTCTGACCGAGCCGTTAGGGGGGAGCAACCCCATCAAGGCCATGCCGATGGTAGTCTTGCCACAACCTGACTCTCCCACAAAGCCTAAGGACCCTCCCTCATCTAAGGTAAAAGAAACCCTTTCAACCGCCTTGAGATAGCCTTTCTTGGTATTATACCCGATGCTAACGTTCTCCACTTCTAATATGGCCATTTAATCTGTCTGGTCCTCCTTTCTCAGCCTCGGGTCGAGCACTTCATCCATGGCCCTCCCTAACATATAAAAGGAAAGCGTGATCAATGAGATGCAGATCCCCGGGGGGAGGAGCCAGTATGGCGCCTGAAACATGTGGCCGGTCTTCCACACCCACTGGAGCATCATGCCCCAGCTTACGGTGCCGGGATCTCCGAATCCTAAGAAAGCGAGGGCGGCTTCGGTAATAATTGCGGAGGTGACCCGAAATGTCATAAACAGAAAGGCAAGAGGTAGAACATTAGGCATGATATGCATAAATATTATCCGGAAATGGGAGGCCCCCGCCACCTTGGCGGCCTCGATAAAAGGCCTCTGCTTCAGGGAGAGGGTCTGTCCCCTGATGATCCTGGATACCCCCGGCCACCTGAACAGGGCGATAATCAGGACAATGGTCCAGATGTTAAGCTGTCCAAAGACCGCGGAGAGGAGCAGCACCACAAGGAGTGTTGGCATGACCATAATCATGTCTGCCAATCTCATTAAGAGGGTGTCTACAAATTTCCCCATGTATCCTGCCGTCATGCCTATGGATACACCCAGGACAATACTCATTACTGCTGCCGAGATTCCGACCATAAATGCGATCCTGGCGCCTGCCAGGAGCTGGCTCAGAATATCCCGGCCCATGAAGTCTGTCCCCAACCAGTGTCTCAGGCTGGGAGGCGTGCAGGACGTGATCTCCGGATCCACTCCTGTCATCGGGTTATACATGGGGCTTATCCATGGAGGGATGTAGCTGCAAATGGCCATCAGGGCAAAAATAATCAGGAGGACAAGGCCTATCTTGCCCAAGAGATTCTGTCTGAAAATAGACCAGCCTTCCAAGAAAGAGGTTATCCAGGGATATTTTTCTTTTGCTGTCATACGATTGCTTGAATCACTCTCCGTCATCACCGTGCTAAACCTTAGGCGCCCCAGAGAAATCGGTTTCACATTCCACGGACTAAACTTTAGTTCACTTTAGTTCACTTTAGGCACTTTAGGCACTTATTTTAATATCTAATCCTCGGGTCCAGATATGCATAGAGCACATCGACCACCAGGTTGGAAACCAGAACAACCCCGGCAATCATCAAGAAACAGGCCAGTGCCAACGGATAATCATTCTGGCTGACTGAAGAGACTAATTCCCTCCCTATACCGGGCCAGGTGAAAACCGTTTCCGTCAGGGCGCCCCCGTTAATGGAAAATGCCAGGCTGAGCCCCACACTTGTGACCACGGGAAGGGCTGCGTTTGGGGCCGCATGATGATCCCGGATCACCTTTTCCGTAAGGCCCTTGGCCCTTGCAGTCAAGATATAATCTTCTTTCAGGGTCTCTAACATACTACTCCGCATTATCAGGAGGTAGGCCCCGAAATGTATCAGAAAGAGGGTGAATAAGGGGAGGACCATGTGATACATAACATCTAAGGCCTTGGCTATAAAACCGGCTTCCGGGTCAAGCCACACCTCTTCCGAAATCATACCGTTAATGGGAAACCATCCAAACTTGTAGGCAAATATCCAGATCAGAATCAAGGCGAGCCAGGGGAGAAAAAGGGTGTGGGTGACCAAGGCCCCGATAGTCATCAGCGAGTCTGTTTTTTTACCCTTGTGCCATGAGGCTATTTTGCCTAAGAATACGCCCACGAGCGCCGAGAGGATAATAGATGTGGTAAAGAGCAGGATGGTGTTAGGGAGGCGGTTCCATATGATATCCACAACCGGTTCCCCATAATGGAAGGAAAACCCAAAATGACCCGTGAAGAAATTCTTTAGATAAATGAGATACTGAACCCCTATCGGTTGATCAAGGCCTAATTGGACGATCAGAATTTCTGCATCCTCCTGAGTCATATCCGGATCGACCATCATGGACACAGGATCCCCCGGGGCCAAACGGAAAAGCAAAAAGAGCACCGTAAGGATCAAAAAAAAGATTATTATGACCTGAATCATCCTCCGGACGATGTATCTTCTCAGTTCCATAGTATCTCGCATGGCGCACGGCGCATAGTGCAAAGCGCATGGCGTGACGCCCTGCTCCCTGCTCTATGCGCTTTGCGCAATTACATCGGTTTCAACTGGCAAAAGGACCAAATATTTCCGACTCCCCCTAACATCTGGACCCAGCCTGTAAACCGTCCCTTGCGGACTGCCTCAATTAACTTTGGATCATAAAGCGGGATATAGGGTACATCCCCAATGATTATCTTCTGCATCTCCCATATCAGATTCCTCCGCTTGTCACGGTTCATGGCGCTTGCAGATTCATTGGCGATCTTGTCAAAGTGAGGGTTATTATAGCCGCTCATGTTCCACCCCCGCTTTTTGTCATTGGTTGAAATGAAAAAATTCCTCAAATAATCGGGGTCAAGAGAGAGATTCCCATAACCTAAGACGAATGAATCAAAGTCATGTCGCACCTTGACCTGCTGGAGCAAGGCCCCAAAGGCCATCGGCTTGGAATAGGCGGGAATGCCCAACATCCTGAGCCACTCCTGCATCATCATACCACACATGGCACGGTGCGGATCATAATCTGCCGGGGGTGTCAATATGGTGAACTTCTCCATGGGCTTCCCGTCAGGGAGCTTGATCCCCTCCCCGTTGACCACCTTTCCCGAGCCATCAACAGGCGGAACATCCCAGGTGTAACCTGCGTCACGAAGAATCCCGAAGGCCTTCTTGATACGCGCCTCTCTGTCGAGCCCTTCCCCGTATCGGGGGACGTCCGGGCAGTACCAGAATGCATTTCCCGGAGGAATAATGGAATACATCCTTATCCCGTATCCCTGCAGTATCCGTTTGATGATAAAATCCTCGTCAACCAGGGTAGCAATGGCCCGCCTCAGGTTCGCATCATTAAATGGCGCTCTTCTCAAATTAAAGCCCATATAGTAGAGAGCGCTCTTCTCGTTTTGAAATAACTCGATATCGGGGTTTGCACGGAGATCCTCAATATACCCCGGTTGGATGCCCCACCAGAACATATCAATGCTCCCCTTTTTTAAGGAAAGAATCGATGCATCAGAGGTTCCGTAGATCTTAAAAATGACCCCGTCTATATAGGGGCCGAGGAGCCGGCCCTGTATCTTCTTCCCGGTTCCAAAAAAATGCTTGTTCTTTTGCAGGTATAGAAAGCCCCCCTGCCTCCACTCCTTCAGCACAAAGGGGCCACTGCTTACCGGGTTTTTTATCTTCTCATTCAGGAGTCTTTTAAGAGGCTTTTTAGTCTTTCTTGCCTCTTCGGCAAGTTTGGTCCACTCCTTTTTCTGGACAATAGGCGTGGTAAGCGACCTGCTCACAAAAATGGCCTTTGGCTCTTTGAGATAAAATTTTACAGTGCGTTTATCAGGGGTCTCGATTTTTTTGACAAAATTCCATTTGGAACGGTATCTCGGAACCTTAAACTCGTTTATGAAACGGGCGGTAAATGCCACATCCTCTGAAGTCAATTCAGTGCCATCAGACCACTTCGCCGGTCTGATCTTGACCGTGTAGCAAAGGGTCTTTTCATCAAACAGGGGCGGCTCTGCCGCTAACCAGGGAATAAGTTTCAGGGTCTCGGGATCCCGCACATAAAGGGGTTGATACATCAGGCCCACTACCTTCCGGGACCATCTGTCGCTTGCGCGCCAGACATTGAGAGTCTTTGGCTCCTGCAAGAGACCCATCTTGAGTATGTTCGCAGCAGAGGCGGTTGAGACAAGACAACTGCCGGTCAGCAACATGGTGGCGCACGCAAGAATCAGAACCCAACGACAGGAAAACCTTCTTTGTTTTGCATTCATACAGGGCATAGCTTTTCCTTTCTTATGTTAGTGTCCATTCAGAAATGAGATAGTTTTCGCAAGGTCAAGCCTCCGGCCCATAGGGCCTACGGCCCGGAGGGAAAGATGAGGATTTTAACCACAGGAATACATTGAAGTATTTCGAGGATTGAAATCCGAATCTAACGAAGAGATTGCGGAAAATAGCCATTTATGGATGGACACTCGTTAAATTGTTTGTTTTTCGCCATAGGGGTCAGTACCCGGATTATATTTAAGCGACCTTCTGTTCAATAAAATCGATCACTTTGGTTTCAAGCTTTACCTTGTCTAACCGGTTTATTCGAGGAATACCTCCCGGGCTGACACAATTGATTTCTACCATCTTGTCCCCTATCACGTCAACACCTACAAAGAACAGCCCGTCTTTTATCAGGTCGCCCTTGATCGCATGACAAATTTCCCACTCCTTATCAGTCAAATCATGCTGATATGCCCTTGCCCCCGCGTGAATATTGGTCCGGAATTCCCCTTTAAGAGGCTTTCTTCTCATAGCGCCTAAGACCTCGCCATTCAACAGGAGTATCCGCACATCGCCCCCATTCTGCACCACATCCAGATATTCCTGAACCATTATAGGCTCCCTCTCCGGATAGGAACGATATGCCCTGACATAATAGTTGATAAGGGAATTCAGGTTCTCCTGATCCTTTACACTCACCTTGATCACCCCTTCACCACCATATCTCTGAAGCGGCTTCACAACCATGGCACCCCCGAAATCATTAATTATTTTTCTAAGCCGCACAGGATCCCTGGAAACGTGTGTCTCTGGAATGATATCCGGGAAGTTGAGGATATAGAGCTTGCTGTTGGCTATGATCTGACCGGATGCGCTGTTTATCATAAAGACCTTATCGCTGACCGAAGACAAGAACTCCATAGTCTGGTAAACTAAGGGCGGATTCTTTCTCAAGAACAAGGCATCAAGGTCCGTGATCGTTTCGAAGATGAGTTCGTCCTTCTTAAGACAGTTGATAAGGGAGCGCCAGTATTTTTTCATGGAGAGATCGGGCGGCACCGAGATATTGCGCATCCTGGCCACCAACTCGTTCTTCCGGATATAGATATCGTGGGGCTCAAGAAAATAGACGTTATGGCCTCTCTGGTTGCACTCGTACATCAGGCAACTGGTGGTCTCATTTTCAGGTTCAATTGACTCCAGTCTATCCATCAAAAAGGCTATGTGCATAATTTTCCCCTGAGTTTATCTTCCACATATCCAACAATTTCGGAAGCAATGTCAAGCCCTGTAGCCTTTTCAAGCCCCCTGAAACCTGGAGAATAATTCACTTCAATAACCTTTGGGGCGCCATCTTCACCCACTATGATGTCTGTTCCGGCGATCTCAAGCCCTAAGACTTTAGCCGAGCGGATAGCCAGATCCGACAGCTTCCGGTCGAGCGTCACTGCCTTTCCCTGTCCCGCAAGGTGGATATTTGACCTGAAATCATCGGGGTTCGGTATTAACTCCATGGCACCGGCTACCATGTCACCTATGACAAATGCACGAATCTCCCTTCGGCCACGGGGGGCAATATACTCCTGAACCAGAAGTCCTCTCGAATTACCCTGCAGATTATGCATAATAAATTCTGCGGTAACCGGCGAATCCACCAAGACCACTCCGCTTCCCTGCCTGCTGTTTGGCATTTTTGCCACCACAGGGTAGCCTCCAAGCCCTTTCACAGCCCCCTCGAAACCCTGGAGATTGACCACAAGATAGGTGTCAGGCACATTTATGCCATTACACGCCAGGGTTTGGAGAGTCAAGAATTTATTTCTCGCTAAAAGGATCGCGTGAAAGCCATTCACCAAGGTGACACCTGAAAGCTCAAAATGGCGGACCACCCCTAAGGCATAATCATTGATCGTAGCCCCTATTCTGGGCAAAAGGACGTCCGGCCCGGTGCTCCCCTCGATTTTGAGAGCCTGCCTGCTATGATCGATCTCAGAGAGGCAGTCTCTTGTGTGTATGAGCCTGCCACTATGTCCTGATTTGGATGCGGCCTCGATCAACCGTCGATTGGGATGGTATCCCTCGTCCCTTACACTGAGAATTCCGATTATCATAGAAAAGTGACCAAAGTGAGCAAAGTGCCTAAAGTGAACAATCTTGGTGGAAACCGGCTTTCCAGAGGATTATCCGGCAACAAATACCCAATACCAGATACCCGTTCCCCAATCTACAGATCATCTCACCAGGACTCGCAGATCCGAAAAAATACGTTCGATTGCTTGCGTAGATGGCCCACGGGCTGAGGCACCCTTTATAGACAATTGAAGCTCCCTCTTCAACCTAAAAAGATTCAATATCTCCGATGTCGAATATCCTTCCCCCCTCAGCAATTTATAGATCTCCTCAACATAGGCCTGGCCATCGGTAAAGCTCCTGTCGATCCTTTCGAGCATGTGAGACATGAGCA
>JACNJD010000039.1 GCA_014382715.1 Candidatus Desulfacyla euxinica
TATCCAGCTCCTGCTTGAGCTGAACCGGTGGAAAATAGACTGGCTCGTCCCCTAAACGAAATGTCCCCCAGTGAACAATGATGAGATGCTTGGCCCGGAGTTCCTGAAATGCCCGCACTGTTTCCTGAGGGTTTATGTGACCGGCAGACATAAACCAGCGGGGTTCATAGGCGCTGAGGTTGAAAATTGCCAGGTCTATGGAGAATTCTTTTCCAATCTCCCCGAAACCCTCAAAATAGCCTGTATCACCTGAGATAAAAATAGTAGCCCCACTCTTGGTCTTGAGCAGGAAAGAACCCCATAAAGATCTGTTGGGCCCCACCAGGGGGTTGCGCATTGTCCAGTGATTGCAGGGGAGCAGCGTAATTTTCCTCTCCCCCTCTTCAAATGTATCGAACCAGTCCATTTGTGTCCGTCTGTGCATCCCCAGGTCATCAAAAACATCGTTATAGCCCAGAGGCGTGATCAGGTGGGTCTCTTTGTCAAGAGACCCTAAGGAAGTTTTGTCTAAGTGGTCATAATGACCGTGGGTAATAAGAACATGATCAGGTGTGGGCATCTCTTTGATATCAGAGGCCAGTGGTGTAAAGTCCTTGATAAACCAGGAGAGATCAAAAAAAACAGGATCTACAAGAATATACTTATCCTCGTCCTTTATCATCATACCGGCATGCTTGATAAATGTGATGGAAAGCCCCTTATTGCTCCTGACGGGTCCCCAGTCAATAGAAACAGGAACCACACGTTCTCGATCGTAATATGTCTTGAAACGATTTTCGCTAAACAACTTCCACCATAAGATCTGCCCGAGATTCTTATGCCCTCCCTCACCAAAGGGGCTTATAAAGCGGTCGTCACCGTGATGAATCTTCTTACGCGCAATTTCCCTGAGACTAAGCCCATTAGACTGAACCCCTTCTGGGTTGGTGCCCCCGGTATTAACGGACCCGTGTACCGAACAAGAGGGAAAAAAGCTTAACATAAAGGCCATCTTACTCCAGTTAAAGAGTTTCTTGATAAGGTTTCGACGGGTCATAGGGTCTGATAAATAACTATTTGACGATTTTTAAACTTCAAGGTTCTGATTCGATGGTTGAAAGATCTGTGAGCCTAACAATTTCCCTGAAAAACTGCAAGAGTCTCTGCGCATCACTCAAAGAAATGGCGAGGAACTGTTTGCATTCATATATCGTATGTTGTACTATTTTATTTGCAATTCATTAACTTTGATAAATTCGTAAAAAGTCATAAATAACCCGTTTTCGTCATTCCCGCGAACGCGGGAATCCAGGGAATTCAATCACTTCTGGACTCCCGCGTTCGCGGGAGTGACGGCCTTAGGGATTTTTTACATGGGTACCAAACTTTAGGAACTTCTGAGATATGCAACACCTGCTTGAGTCAAGATCTAAAAAAATTACTGACCCGGCCGGTCGTGAAGTAGAAATTCTGGAAGACAGACAGGCACTGAAAATTGCGGTAGAATCCGATTGCTCACCACATGATGTCTACGTGGAGGCTCTGGGCCTCGGAATTTATCCCTATCGCTATCTCCGCAACAGAGAAACCATTTCACCAGAAGAACAGCTCAAACTTTCAAAGTCCCGTGTGGCCGTGGTTGGCGCAGGGGGGCTCGGTGGACAGGTTATTCTGCTGTTGGCCAGGGTTGGAGTCGGGCAGATTGTGGTTGTGGACTATGACCGCTTTGATGAGACAAACCTGAATCGCCAGGCGCTTTCAAGTCAAAGGGCCCTTGGTAAGTCAAAAGCTGAAGAAGCTGTTATTGTGGTTGGCTCCATTAACCCCGGCGTTGTAGTTACTCCCCATCAAGTCAAAATTGATCCTTCAAATGCCAGGGAGGTGTTGGAGGGTTCAGATGTGGTTGTAGATGCGCTTGACAATATCCCTGCCCGCTTCACCATAGAAGAAGCCTCCAAATCCATGGGGATTCCCCTGGTGCACGGGGCTTTGGCAGGCCTTGAAGGCCAGTTGATGACCGTTTTTCCGGATGACCCGGGGATAAAGCGTCTCTACGGAAGCAGCGTAGCAGGCGGGGAAAAGTCAAAAAGCCCAGAAGCAATTCTCGGTGTCCCCACCCTGATGCCCTCATTTATTGCCACGTTACAGGCTATGGAAGTTTTGAAGATAATTCTTAAGCGGGGCAGGCTTTTCAGAAACGTCATGGTCCATCTGGACTTAGAATCCGGCAAAATGAATGAATTCACATTTGGAGACCCTGACTAAAATCCCTTCCTGCCCTCCTTTGACAACAGGGCAGGGAGGGACAAGCTTGGACCATTCAGTTTTGCCATGGACAACCCTGGCCTCTGCCTGAACCACGGTACTTACCTCTATCTCCCCATCTGTGATGACCCTTGCCCCTGCCAATTCCCTGGGCAAGAAGCTTGGAGGTCTGTTCAGGGGTCAGAATATTTCGAAAGGCTAATCGACAATCTGTCCTCTTCTCCTGCATCTGTCCCTTCAAATCCCTAACTTCCTTCTGGGTCGCCCTAATTTTGTCGGGATCGAGTTTGGTCTGAATCCATAACAACCTTTGTTCAGCCCTTTTTGACAATAACTGGGCGCGGATTGGAGTAATCTCCTTCAGGCACGATTCACGCAAGGCCCTGATTTTTTCAGACTGTTCCGCTGTCAGGTTCAAAGACGCCAGAGCAGCTGGTGCCCCACGCCATCCCTCTC
>JACNJD010000236.1 GCA_014382715.1 Candidatus Desulfacyla euxinica
GGAAGATGAGGATTTTAACCACAGGAATACATTGAAGTATTTCGAGGATTAAAATCCGAATCTGACATCCCGCCGATAGGCGGGATGAAAAATAGCCATTTATGGATAGACACTAAACAACATCATAGCGGAGACTGAATTATGAAAATAAAATTGTTGATCGGATGCGGACTTCTCATTCTTCTTTTACTCTTTTCAATTGTTTCCATTTATCCGGATTGGCTTTGGTTTAAGAACTTAGGCTTTTCCCCCGTTTTCTGGACCATGCTGTCGGCCAGATTCGGGTTTGGTTTTGTGGTTTGGTCGTTCTTGATTCTTATCATAGCCGTTAACCTCTATATAGCCAAACGGCTGAGCCCGGAGGCCGGTCCCGGAACTTCTATTAAAGATGAAGGTGGTTTTGCTTCGCAGGTCGGTCTTTCCCCAAACACCCTTAATCTTCTTTTCTTAGGATTTATCCTGATCGCCAGTTTTGTCATTGCATCTAATGCATCTGATAAATGGAACATGGTCCTTCGCTTTCTGTACTGGCAACCCTTTGGGAGCACAGATCCTATTTTCAACAGGGACATCGGTTTTTACGTCTTCGCCCTTCCCTTTTACGCCTTTATCCGAAGCGGTTTGCTGATACTTTTCCTTCTCGCCGGTGGGCTGACTATCATCTGGTACCTTAAAAACGGCGCTCTTCAGATAATCGGTGAAATAGTTCAAGTGGAAGGTAAGCCACCCTCTCTGCCAAAAATCAAAGTTGCGCCTACGGTCAAAAAGCACCTCATCTTCCTCGGGGGGATTATTGTCTTACTCTTGGCCTGGGGTTATCAACTGAAAATCTATGGCCTTCTTTATTCCACCCTGGGTCCCGCCTTTGGCGCCAGCTATACAGATGTGCACATCAAGATCTGGGTCTTCAGGCTCTTGATCTTAGTCTCACTCGCCTTTGCTGTTCTCCTTTTTATTAACGCCTTCAAACCACAAACAAAACTCATCTTAGTAAGCGGAGCAATCTGGGTGGGGTCGATACTGGTTTTTGCCACCATACTGCCTTTGGTCATACAGAAGATTGTGGTGAAACCCAATGAATTAGCCAAAGAGTCCAAATACATCGGCTATAATATTGACTTCACTCGCAAGGCCTATAATCTGAACAAAATAAAAGAAGTCAGCTTTGACGTGAGTGACAAACTCACGTTGGAAGAGGTTAAAAAGGAGAGAGCAACTATTCAAAACATCAGGGTCTGGGACGAACGACCTTTGCTTCAGACCTACAAGCAGATTCAGGCCATACGGCTATATTACGATTTTAATAATGTGGACGTGGACCGTTATCGTATAGAGGACCAGTATCGCCAGCTCATGCTGGCGGCAAGGGAGATGGTGGTCGATCAACTTCCCCGCCAGGCCAACACCTGGGTGAACAGGCATCTCACCTATACCCATGGGTACGGCCTGGCCGCAAGCCCGGTCAATGAAGTGACCAACGAAGGGCTCCCCCGTCTGTTCATTAAGGACGTCCCGCCCGTCTCAGATGTGGGGTTTAAAATAGACCGGCCCGAGATCTACTACGGAGAAAAGACCAATCAATATGTCCTGGTAAACACCAAGACCAAGGAGTTTGATTATCCCAGGGGTGACAGCAACGTATATACCGTTTACGAGGGTAAGGGGGGCGTGCCGATTAACTCATTTATCAGAAGGGTCCTGTTTGCCATTGAATTTATGGATTCCCAGATACTCTTTACTGAATATCTGACCCCGGAGAGCAGGATCATGTATAACCGCACCATTCGCAAGCGGGCAAATTCCTTAGCGCCTTTCTTACAGTATGACCGGGATCCCTATCTTGTTCTCTCCGGGGAAAAGCTCTACTGGATGATTGATGCCTACACCACCACTGATATGTATCCTTACTCTTTTAGATCCCATGGCCCCTTCAAGAACCCGCTGCTCAACTACGTCCGTAATTCAGTTAAGGTCACGGTAGACGCTTACAACGGGGATGTCTGCTTTTACCTGATTGATGAAGAGGATCCCATTGCCAATGTCTATGCGAGTATATTCCCTGATCTCTTCAAACCTTTCACGGAAATGCCCGAGGACCTGCAAAAACATATCCGTTATCCCAAGGACCTCTTCAATATCCAGGCGGCCGCTTACGCCAATTATCATATGCAGGACCCCCAGGTCTTCTACAACCAGGAAGACCTCTGGCAGCTCCCTGACGAGTTATACGGGGATACCAGACAGAAGATGGAGCCCTATTATATTATTATGAAACTACCCGAAGGCGAAAAAGAGGAGTTTCTTCTTATGCTCCCTTACACCCCTTCCGAGAAAGACAATATGATCGGGTGGCTGGCAGCGAGAAGCGACCTGCCTAACTATGGACATCTTGTTGTTTATAACCTGCCCAAAGAAAAACTGGTCTACGGACCCATGCAGATCGAGGCAAGAATAGACCAGCAGACGGAGATTTCCCGGAAGTTGAGCCTGTGGGATCAGAGAGGTTCCAGGGTCATCAGGGGAAATCTTCTGGCCATTCCTATCCGTGATTCTTTTATTTACGTGGAACCCATTTACCTGCAGGCAGAACAGGAAGAAAGCACAGCACCCGCAACAGGAGCGCCTCAGGCAAGGGGCCTCGGGAAGCCGGGGGGAAGACAGGGAGCATCTGCGCCTGCTCGAAAAACCTCCGTGGCCCTGCCTGAACTGAAAAGGGTTATTGTAACATTTTCCAATCGCATCGCCATGGAAGAAACACTTGACAAGGCCTTGAGCAGCGTCTTAGGGGGAGAAATTTCCGCCAGGGAGTTAGCCGTTCCGGCGGCTATCAAGACGCTCAAGTCTTCTAATCTCGGTATCCTGGCTCTGGATCACTACAATAAAGCCAAGGGTTATCTGCGCCAGGGGAACTGGACAGGTTACGGAGAGGAACTGGCAAGGTTGGAAGAAGTTTTGAAACAACTGTCAGTGACAACAGAACAGAAAAAACCATAATCCGTCAGACCGACGCCAAAAGCCGCTAAGGAGAGCCTGCAATGGTAGTGGGTTCTGCCTTAGCAACGGTATTAAAGAAATAATCTTGATGAATTCGTAAAAAGTCACATACCTGGGTTTGTCATTCCCGCGAAAGCGGGAATCCAGGGAAATCAATCCCGTCGCAGCGGGGCTGGACTCCCGCGTTCGCGGGAGTGACGGCCTTGGAGACTTTTTACGAGACCATCTTTATATTCTTCAGCAACTTTCAAGAAGTTCGCCAAATAAATACCACTCTGGTTGTAATCGTTCACCACTGCTCCATGAAACTGCGCCGAGTATGCAGGACGCTTTGAACTTTTTAATGCCTGTATATAGGAAGTTTCAGCCGTCACATAAAATTCTTTATACCTTTCATCCTGCATGAAAAGCGGGCTTATGGCCCAGCTATGGATTTCAACAGCCCGGAACGGGTTCGGTACACCCTCATAAATGGGATCATCAACATATTTCGGTATGATCGCCACCTTTTCCGGTATCTGACCCTCTGTCAGGCGAAACATGGTATCATCGAACCAGCCCATCCAGTGCCCAAAGCTTATTCCATACGCCATGGCATAAAACTCATTCCCGGCACAGATTCCCATCATGGGGATATCATGAACCTTTCTGATAATCTCAAACTCACCGTAAAATTCAAATAGCGGCAGGTACTGCCAGTCCGCATTATTACCGCTGAAAATGACGGCCATCGGTCTGTTTTTAAGGGCACGCAATACCTTCAGAGACATATCCTGATGGGGAATCGTAACTGCCTTATAACCCTTGCCTTCAACAAATCTGGCGAGCTGCGTGTAGGTAAAGCCGTTCATCTGGTTGCCTATGATAAGCACATAATCCCCATCGGGAACATCCGGAACCCGGAGGCCGCCCCTGACATAAGGGATGATTACATTGATCTGGGCCTGGAGGGCATTCTGAGAATAAATAACCAGACGGTAATAACGGGTATTAACCGGCGTGAAATCGATGATGTTTCTATATGTATCATTATTCCTGATCTCCGTCCCCTCTATATCGGTCCAGGTACGCCCGTCTTTACTTCCCTGCCACACAAAATGAGTCAGCCAGCCGGGCGCCGGTGTGGTCTGTCTTGTTGACAGCATCCAAAAACGGGTTACGGGCGTTTTTCTCCCCATATCCAACACCACCCACGAAAATGGCTCGCCTGCTGCGCGCGGGGAGTTGTTCCAGTAGGTTATCTGCCCCTGATCACTCCAGTCGATAATGTTTTTGGGGTCCTCCCCGCTTGACACGCTCACCTCCTGAACCGGGGCGCGCAGGAAACCGGAGAAGGTTCTGGAGTTCTTGAGATCCACATGAAACCGGGTCCTCATCCAGTCACTGAAATTACCCTGATAGTCAACCGTCTTTGCCCGCCAGTAATAGGTCCCATCGTTCAGTTCGTGCCGGGGTTCTACCTGCTTTTGAGATATATGCGGGTTCTGATGCGTGATATCTTTGTAAACGATGGTCTTATCTGGAGGGAACTGAGGATCACTCGATATCTCAAAGGTCAAGGTATAGGGTTTCAACATACCGACCGGGTTTCCCACAGAAAGGATCGGTCTGTAGTTGGTAAGAATCATATCTAATTGAGGATTGTTATCAAAGGTTGGCGGAGGCACGTTCTGTTGAGCCCTGGTACTTGTGAGGGAGCGGGTTATGGGCGGTTGTTGATCCACGGATTTACAGCTACTGCATAAACTGATAACACCGATCAGTATCACCAGGACCATACACATCGATTTCATATTTTGACTCATCGTACTACAAACCTCGTAAAAGTAATTCTTAACCATCAGCTATGCTTGTAGCCGCCCGCAGTTTCCTCGGTGAGAGGTGTAGTAACCGGGTTTTTCTTAAAATAATCGATAGAGCGCTGCATATCACCCAAGAGCAGGTCGCCAAGATCCCGGCTGACACCGTGACGCACCAGGATACGCTGGATCACCAAATCCTGTCTGTTTGCGGGCATGGAGTAGGCCGGAACCTGCCATCCGCGGCTTCTCAACCGGTCTGCAAGATCGTAAAGGGTGAATCCCAGATTGGCGCCATCCTCCAGGGACCAGCAAAGGGCCGGGATCCCCCCCCGGCCGTCGTAGATGACTTTAAACGGCCCCATCTTGCCGATCTCATCAGATAGATAAGCGGCGGTATCGTAGCAGGCCTGCTGAATTTTACGGTAGCCCTCCCTGCCCAATCTCAGAAAATTGTAGTACTGCGCAACGATCTGTCCACCGGGTCGCGAAAAATTCAACGCAAAAGTAGCCATATTTCCGCCAAGATAGTTGACCCGAAAGATCAAATCATCGGGTAAATCTTCTTTATCACGCCAAATGGCCCAGCCGACACCGAGCGGCGCCAGACCAAACTTGTGGCCGGACGCATTGATCGATTTTACACGGGCCACACGAAAATCCCACTCCAGATCTGGATCCACAAAAGGCGCTATAAACCCGCCGCTGGCTCCATCCACATGGACAGGAATATTTAGACCGGTATCCTTTTGAAGCTGGTCCAGGGCATCAGCAACCGCCTTGACCGGTTCGTATTGGCAGGTGAACGTAACGCCCAGGGTGGGCACCACGCCGATGGTATTTTCATCGCAGCGTTTGATAACCTCTTCCGGTGTCATGATCAGACGGTCCCCTTCCATGGGGATCTCTCGAAGTTCCACATCCCAATATCGGGCGAACTTGTGCCAGCAGATCTGCACCGGACCGCAGATCATATTGGGTTTATCCGTGGGTTTGCCCTGGCCACGCATCTTCTCCCGCCACCGCCATTTCATAGCCAACCCACCCAACATGGCTGCCTCGCTGGAACCGGTGGTGGAGCACCCCATAGTGTTGGTGGCCTCAGGCGAGTTCCATAAATCCGCTAACATATGCACACAGCGCGATTCAATCTCAGCCGACTGGGGATACTCATCCTTGTCAATCATGTTTTTGTCGATACACTCATCCATGAGTTGGTGGACCTCTGGCTCCACCCAGGTCGAGCAAAAGGTGGCCAGATTCTGGCGCGAGTTGCCATCTAACATCAACTCATCATGCACCGCCTGACGAACATGCCGAGGATCGTGCTCTTCTTCGGGAAATTTATATTTGGGCATCCTGACAGAGAGGTCTGACGACGCATAAAGATCGTCCAAAAGATTCGCTCTTACACTGTCTTTTTCATGCAATGCCATAACCGCTCTCCATTTTTTTCATCAATCGGTTTCCTGAAGTACCTTACAGATATCAGGAGCAAAAAGCTTAATCTGCCATTTCCTGACCCCTTTTATAGATCCCATGTTCTCAGGTTTCCCTGGGTTTTCGATGGCAATTGCTTCTATTTGAGCATTTGTACAAATCACAGCGGGATCGACCCCCCACTCACCGCCTAAACGGTCACGCCAGCTTTTCAACTCTTTTACGCGGGCCCTCTCTTTGGATTTCAACCTCTTCCAAACTTTTTTGGGGTATACAGGAAGCATCTCTTCGGATAGGCTTAAACCCTCCCTGACTTTTTCAATAAGAGACTTCCCCATACGATCTATCTGTTTACGGCTGAGATCTTTAATCCCGGAAAGCCCGTTCTTCGTCACCGGTTTGATTCGGACAATCTCAATAATCGGTTTGTTGCCTAAGACTTTATAATGAGGACAATCCCTGCGTTTAGCCTCCTGATCCCGAAAGCTGAGGATTTTTTCCAGGACCGCAAGACTTCGAGGATCGAGTTTTGCTGCGCCTTTAAAATTGGAAAAGAACGGCCTTTTTCTTGATGAATTCGGGCGAACCCTGCTTAACAGTTCACATTCTTCTTCCACACAAAAAAGCCGGCCCTTTTCCATTAACTCTCTCTCAAGAATACCTGCTAATGGAAGAAGATGGAAGGTATCCTGAACACCGTATTGAAGCATTGGTGCCGGGAGAGGTCTTTGAGACCAGTCCTTTTTCTGATATTTCTTATCACTCGAAACATTAAACTTCTCCTGGAGCAGACTGGCAAGACCCGTTTCCCTGAGCCCGAGAAATCTTGCGGCAATCTGTGTATCAAACAGAGAGTGGACTTCCATACCAAAATCCCTGTACAGGGAACGGATATCGTAGTCTGAACCGTGCAAGATCTTTCTGACCCGGGGGTCAGCAAAAACAGGTGCCAGAGGAGAAAGGTCTTTCACCGAAAGCGGATCGATCAACAGGTTCAGCCTCTGTGTGGAGATCTGAACAAGGCATACCTTTTCCTGATAATGGAACATGGAGTCCGCTTCAAGGTCCACACCTATGGCAGATTCCCTTTCAAGTTCTGGGATTATCTTCTTTAGATCCGCATCATTTTCGATCAGCACATACTCAGTGTTAACCATATCCGTCATTTTCTATTTCCTTGCTCCCAAGAACTTTGCCCTTTGGCTCAGGATTCTCACTTAAAATTGCATCGCCGAAGGCGTACCACAACTTTAGGCACTTTAAACTTTAGGCATTCCGCCTCGGGCGGGACTCACTTTAGTTTAGTTATTCAACCGTAAAATGTTTCTCTTCAAACTCGGGCTTTCCCTCGTATCGCTTCATAAAAAAGCCCGGCGCCATCTCCGCGTTTTCAATGATGGCCGGGTTAATCTCTATACCGGCCTGGCGAAACGCCTTGATAATCGATTTGGGCTGGGGCGGGCATCCCTTTATTGAGATCATCTCCTTTATGTCGGGGTTGTCTTTGTGAATTTGGTACATACATTTCCCAAACAGGATGGTCTTGTTCCTGCCGGGGTTGGGTTGCATTGACTTCCCGGTAAGGACCTCCACATCGTCCCAAGATTCCCCTTTCCACGCCATGGCGATGGCAGCAAGGACCACGCCGTTTATTCCGGAACAGTAGGTACATAAGGTCAGGTCATACTTACGGTAAGACAGACCCTTGATTCCCATCTTCGCCATTGGGAGAGGGAGGCTGTCGTCCTGATTGTATGGAAAGGTATATTTATGACGGGAGGCCACTGTCTCGATCTTTTCTCCCACGGCCTTCACATCTGACAGATCACAGAGCCTGTTCCGGTTATTAGCCGCATGGACCAGATGGGGGATCTCCGAGGGTGCGTATCCCAATATCTTTGCTCCCACCATATCCGCCGAAAGGATGTCTGCCGAGGCTACAAGGAGATTACTTCTCCTGATCCGGCCATCAAAGGCCGGACCCCGCTCCGTGGTATATATGCCGTCAAGGATCGTGAGCATGGGAGGCATGGGATCGGCTAACTTGGCAACCCAGTAATTGAGATCCTTTTCCGGATCAGCATTATGGCATTTTTTTCTGGAGTTGATATCAATCATTCCTTTTAAGTTTTTGATCCCGAGACTTACCACAGTCTGGGCATGAGTCTTCATCACCGGGATATCCACCACGAAGTCGCTGTCAAGGATATCCGCGTTGAAGTTGAGCGTCTCCCCGTTTCCCAGATCTACCTCTCTGAATTCTCGATCAAAGACATTGACGGTCTTGACTCCATACCTCTTGTTCAAAAGATTGTAGCCCAAATTTTCGAATGCATGGGCCGGCGTCTCTTCATCCTTGACCCGCCCCACAATCCCCTCACCGATGGTGATGTCATCGATACCCTGCTCCTTGAGGAGGACCACAATATCCTCTATCATGCGCGATGTGGTGATCACTCCCCATTTGGGAAAAACGACCTTACGGGTCCAGAAAACCACGTTGGGTTTTATAAAAACCCTCGCATTGGAAGGCAGATGATCCAGCCCCCCGCAGAGATCGACGGCTTTCCGGACAGATTCGAGAGGTTTTTCGTAACGTACAATTGAGACTACCGATTTACTCATGACGAAATTCTCCTTTCCTTACAAAAAAATATAGGACGCAGATAAACGCAGACATTAAGGATGGGGATACTACCTCCCTCTGAACTCTGGTTTCCGTTTCTCCAAAAAGGCCGCCCTACCCTCTCTCAGATCATAACTCTTGAAGGTCCTGGCCATGATTTCATCAGCCTCCTCCCGGTCGCCAGCAGCCATCTGATCCCGCTGCAAAACCAGATTCAACATCCGCTTTATTCCTTTAAGGGAAAGGGGTGCGTTTCCGGCGATTTCTTCGGCAAGATGGTAGGTAAACGATTCAAGTTCTGCTTTCGGGACCAGATAATCGATCAGACCCATCTCTTTGGCGCATCGAGAGTCATAGACGCGGCCCGTGAAGAAAATTTCTTTTGTCTTAGATAATCCGATGGTCTGGATAAACCGTGTCAAACCTTCAGGGGAATATATCATTCCGATCTTGGCAGGTGTCATCCCCATACAAATATGGTCAGCACCGATACGAATATCACAGGACACTGCAAGATCACATCCTCCGCCAAAGGCATATCCGTTCAGCATCGCGATAACCGGGTAGGGATAGTTCATGATGCTTTCCAAGGCCATTTCAAAGGTGCTGAAGGAGTTTGAGCCGCTACCCCCGATATCAGGGGCAGCGGGGTCAGTCAGGGCAGAGATGTCGTATCCTGAACAAAACGCCTCATCTCCGGCCCCTCTTATGACAATAGTTCGGATGGTGTCATCTCTTGAAAACTCCCGCATTCTCTCGATGAATTCAAAAAAAAGCCCTTCCGTAAGGCGGTTTTTCTTTTCAGGAGAGTTCAAAATAAGGGTACAGACATGTCCTTTTCTCCGTACCAGAAGGGTTTCGTTTACCACTATTTCACCTATTGGAACCCTATTCTTCCGAGTAATCGTACCAGCCTTTCCCAGTCTTCTCGCCGTACTCACCCTTTATATAATGCTCCACCAGTTTGGGAGAGGGGAGCAATGAACGGTCGCCGCTCGCCTTAAATGCCTCCATGGCCATTGTGTAACCCAGATCAATACCGGTCAGGTCCTGAAGCCGGAACGGGCCCATGGGATGCCCGGCGCCATAGACACAGGCCTTGTCAATATCCTCGTATGAGGCTACCCCCATCTCTAAAAGCCATTCCGCCTCATGAATAATGGCACCAAAAATACGGTTCAGGAGAAATCCTTCCACTTCTTTTTTCACGTGCACCGGTACCTTGTCTAACCTATCACACAGGCTCATTGAAATCTCTGCGGTTTCGTCTGATACATGAGGCCCCTGAACAACCTCCACAAGCTTCATGACCAGCGCAGGATTGAAGAAGTGGAGATTAACCACCTTTTCAGGCCGCGAGGTAACGTCTGCAATCCGTGAGCTGACAATGGCAGAGCTGTTAGTGGCAAGGATTGCGTGGGGCGGTGCCATTTTGTCAATCTCTGCAAAAAGCTTTCTCTTCACATCAGCAACTTCAATGACCGCCTCAATAACATAGTCGGCCTCTTTAACCGTTTCCTCCAGACTCGAAGTGAATGTCAGGTTCTTACGGGCCATTTCAGCCTGCTCTGCCGTCAGTCTCTCTTTTTCTACACGCCCGGGCAGATACCGGTCAACAAAGGCCTCGGCCTTTTTCAGCGTGGCCTCATCGCTGTCCGTACAGATGCCCCTGTAGCCGTGGATGGCACATAGGGTAACTATCTGATGTCCCATATTTCCGGCCCCGATGACGCCAACTGTTTTTATATCGCCAATATTCATCTTTATCTCTCCTTATAAATTTAATGAATGGTATATTTTTGATGAATTCGTAAAAAGTCACTCACCATTTTTTTGTCATTCCCGCCCCGCATCAAGTGCGGGATAAACTGCAGCGGGAATCCAGGAGAATCATCCCGCGGCGGCGGGACTAGACTCCCGCGTTCGCGGGAGTGACGGCCTTGGAGGTCTTTTACGATACCATCATTCTTCTTCCTCCATGATTCGGGCAATCTCTTCGCGGTGGTAGACCGCATCTCCCATCATCACCTCGTTGGCCTTGGCCCGTTTCAGAAAGAAGTGAAGGTCGTGCTCCCAGGTAAACCCGGTCCCGGCTAACACCTGGATTGCAGCACAGGCGACATTCTTGAAATTCTCGGCACAGTAGACCTTTGCTGCCGACGAAGAGAGCGTCGCATCTTTTGAGTCGCCATGATCCTGGGTCCAGGCCGCCCAGTACAGAAGAGACCGTGCGCTCTCTACTTCCAGAAACATCTGTGAGCATCGGTGTTTAACGGCCTGGAAGGCCCCGATGGGCTGATCAAACTGGACACGTTCCTTTGCGTACTCCGTGGCAATTTTCATGCACCTTTCAGCGCCTCCTACGCTTTCCGCACAAAGCCCCACCTGGGCCCGCCTCAGAGATCTCTGAAGATAATCCCAACCTTGGCCTTGCTTCCCTAACATATCTTCCTGGCGCACACTTACGTCCTTTAACTCCACAGCACATAGCTTTCGGGTGCTGTCCATGGTCGGCAGGAGCGAAGTGGAGATCCCCTCAAGCCCTGAGTCCAGAATAAAAAGTGAGATACCGCCGCCCGTATCATCTCCTTCTCCGGAGCGGGCAGCCACGATCAGGAAATCGGCCGTGTGGGCATCGGGCACAAAAAGTTTCGTCCCGTTCAGGAAAAACCGGTCACCCTCGGCACGGGCCTCCATACGCACATAGCCCAGATCCGCGCCACCATCCGGTTCGCTCAGGGCAAGGGTTCCGCGCAATTTGCCTTCTGCGATCCCTGTCAGATATCTTCCCTTCTGTGTCTCGTCTCCCGCCACCTTAACGGTTTCAGCAGCCAGCAGGACCGTGGAAAAAAGAGGGCCGGGAGTAACGCTGCTCCCCATCGCTTCAAATATCACGCACAGGTCCATGAGATCCATATCAAGACCGCCATAGGCCTCTGGAAGGAGCATGGCGGTCCAGCCCATCTCCACCATTTTTTGCCACGAATCGTCTGTAAACCCCCGGGGATCTTCGAACATCTCCCGGACATATTCCATTGGACACTCGTTCTCTATAAATCGCTGTGCCTGCCTCGCAATTTCCACCTGGTCATCGTTCAATTTTATTTTCACGGTTCCCTCCTTTACGCCCTCTGGGCCCTGGATGCATCTTTGGGCAGACCCAAGACACGTTCACCGATTATATTACGCTGGATTTCCGAGGTCCCGGCTTCAATGGTATACCCCTTTGATCTCAAGAAGCTGTGCTGCCACCGCCCTTCATCAACAGACCAGGGCGACCCTTTCATAACCTGGCTCAGGGGACCCTGCAGATGCATTACAGCCTCATTTGTACGCTGTCCTGTCTCGCTCCAGAGGAGCTTGCCGATGGAACCTTCAGGGCCGGGAACACCCCCTTCGAGGAGCTGGCTGATGTTCCGGTAGCCGTGGCATTTCAGGACCATGGTTTCGATCCACGCCTGTGCAAGCTCCTGCCTGAAGCGGGGGTCTTCAATGACCGGCCGACCTGACCGTTTGACCTCCCGGGCCACCGCAAACATATTCTCTATCCCTTTGAGTTGGGTGTTCGCGATCATGGCATCCCCCATTGCACGCTCAAACATCAGCGTGGTAATGGCTATCATCCACCCCTGACCTTCCTCTCCCACAAGCATGTCAATCGGAACCTTGACGTCATCCATAAAGATCTCGTTGAACTCCTGATCACCTGTAATCTGGATAATAGGTCTTACCTCCACCCCGGGGGCCTTCATGTCCATGAGAAGATAACTCAACCCCTTATGCTTGGGCACATCCGGATTTGTCCTCACCACCATGACGGCATAGTCGGCCATTTGTGCAAAGCTCGTCCAGACCTTCTGCCCGTTGAGCACAAAGTGATCGCCCTTTTTTACCGCCCGGGTTGACACGTTGACAATGTCAGATCCGGCATTGGGCTCGCTGAAACCCTGGCACCAGACATGTGTCCCGTCGAGGATCTTTGGAAGGTACTTTTTTTTCTGCTCTTCGGTCCCGCAGGTCAGGATGGTAGGGGAGACCAGGCCCAGGGTAACCACGAGAGGGTGTCTGTATTCCGGGCACATGGCAGCCATAGTCTCAGAGACAATGAGTTCCTCCTCGGTGGGACGTCCCTGTCCCCCGTATTCTTCCGGGTAATGTCTCGCTGCATAACCGGCCTCGAAAAGTCGTTTTTGAAAGTCGCGAGCCGCCTCTCCCCACTCCACCATCGATTCAAAGGAACGCGGGGTATCGCCCTCCCTGACCTCATGAAGGGTCTGTTCCAGCCAGGAGGTGAACTCCTGCCTGAATGCCTCTTGCTCTTCTGTAAATCTAAAATCCATTTTTCCTCCTCCTCGTTACTCGTTGCTTGTTGCTTGTTGCTCGTTACTGGTCGGAGCGGAGCGGAGATCCCGCGGGACGCGGGATTGTTCGTTGGTTTTGGTGCTAG
>JACNJD010000003.1 GCA_014382715.1 Candidatus Desulfacyla euxinica
AGCCACGACCGGATATTTCGGATGCACCTCCTTACGATGCATGGTATCCCTCATAAGAGATGGATAAGAGTAACGAGGAATAAGCGTCTGAGCCTCTTTGACAGATCTATGGCCTGGGTGGAGCGCAGGGGCTTGAAGGGACCGCACATTCCGATGGTTCTACCTGTTTCAACTCTTGTCAGGAATGAACTTCTCAGCGTATACGATATCCCGGAGCACAAAATACATGTGATTCACCCGGGAGTCTCTTTAGAACGCTTTTCTTCTCTTGACAGGAAAAACTGCCGGCTTCGTATTCGAAGTCGCCACGGTCTTTCCGAATCGGACATTGTGATTCTTTTCGTAGGAATGAACTTTGAGATCAAACGGCTCAAACTGGTCATTGAGGGTGCAGCTGAATTTATCAGGGAGGACAAGAGAGGTTCGAGGTTAAAGGTCTTAGTGGTGGGCAAAGGAGCTACCACCCCATATCATACCCTGGCGCGCAGATTGGGCATAGCCGACCGTGTGATCTTTGCAGGGGTGACTCGCCAGGTAGAAGAATATTATCTTGCCAGCGATCTTTTTGCCATGCCTTCCCGATTCGACACGTTTGGGATGGCCGTCCTCGAAGCTATGGCGGCCGGGCTGCCGGTTATTATCACCGAGAAAGTGGGGGCTAAAGATCTTGTAACAGATGGTGTTCAAGGTTTTGTTCTCGGAGAAGAGCCAACTCCCTCTGATTTTGGTGGGAAGATCTCCTCCCTTTTAATACAAGATAATCGTTTGAAAATGGGAGAGATGGCTCACAAGAAAGCACTTGAGCATAACTGGGACAGGGTGGCAGATGAGATGGAAGATATCTACCTGATGCAACAAGGGCTTGACTTTAGGATTGACTATTGACTATTGACTATTGTTGATTGTTGATTACAGATCATGAGGAGACAATAAAAATGAACCGGTACCTGCCCCTGATTCTATTGGGCGTACTTTTGAATGCTGCTGCGCAGCTTTCTCTCAAACAGGGTATGCGCACAATTGGCCACTTTGCCTTTTCCTTAGAGAATATTTTCCCGATTGGCGCCAGGGTGATTCTTAATCCCTTTGTATTTGCAGGGCTGGTATGTTACGTGATTAGCGTCATTGTATGGCTCATGGCCCTTTCGAGAGTTGAGGTAAGCTATGCCTATCCGCTCCTCAGCGTGGGCTACATCGTGACAGCTTTTGCAGGGCAGTTTTTTTTCCAAGAGGCATTGGGCCCGATGCGTTGGGCCGGGATCCTGATCATATGCATCGGGGTCTTTCTTGTTACCCGGAGCGCCTGATGAGAACGGAATTTCTGCCATTTTCCAGGCCATCCATTACAGAAGAGGACATCTCGGCTGTAGGGGACGTGCTCCGTTCGGGATGGATTACCACCGGCCCCAATGTGACTGGGTTTGAGCGAGCATTCTGCGAATACGTCGGGTGCAAGAATGCCGTTGCGCTTTCTTCGGCCACCGCCGGGATGCATCTTGCCTTAGAGGCATTAGATATCGGGCCCGGTGATGAGGTTATTACCCCTTCAATGACCTGGGTCTCAACAATAAACCTGATAGTTTTGGCAGGGGCTACCCCGGTTTTTGCGGATGTTGACAAGGATACATTGATGATCTCTCCCGATTGGGTTGAGGAATCTATTTCTCCCAAAACCCGGTTGATCGTACCCGTACATTTTGCCGGCGCTGCTGCAGATATGGCATATTTGAGGAGAATTGCCGCCAGGATTGAGGTCCCTCTTGTGGAGGACGCTGCCCATGCCTTAGGCACGCGCTATTCTGGCGCGCATGTGGGGAAAGAAGGGACGTCGATTTTTTCTTTTCATCCCATCAAAAACATCACTACCGGTGAGGGGGGGATGTTTTGCTCCGACAATGAGGACCTGATAGAGCATATCAACCGTTTGAAATTTCACGGGCTTGGTGTGGATGCCTATGATCGCCAGACACAGGGTCGATCTCCACAGGCCGAGGTATTAGAGCCCGGGTACAAATATAATATGACGGATATGGCGGCGGTTCTCGGTTTGAGGCAGCTTGGCCGCGTCGATGAATTCATCAGAAAAAGGGCTGCCCTCGCCATTAGATACCGCGAGTTGCTCTCCGAGATTGATGAGATCCTACCCCTCTCGGTTCCGCCTGATACTACGAGACACGCCTGGCATCTTTTCATAGTGCGTCTTGACACGGACCGGGCACGTCTCAGTCGTGATGATTTTATGGCTGAACTGAAGAAGAGGGATATTGGAACAGGTCTCCATTTTCGTGCAGTGCATCTCCAGAAATACTACAGGGAATCAATGGACATGCGTCGCGGCATGCTTCCGAACACCGAATGGAATTCAGACCGGATATGTTCGCTCCCCCTTTTCCCGGATATGACGTTTGAGGACGTGGATGATGTGGTTGAGGCAGTCAAGGATGTTTTGAGGAAATAATGGATAATCAACAATCAACAATCAACAATCAACAATCGACAGTCTCCATCGTCATTCCCGTGTTTAACGAAGAGGAAAACCTTGAAGAGCTGTTAGAACGGTGCCTGAACACCTGCATGAAGATGGAAAGAGAGTTTGAGATTATACTCATTGATGATGGGAGTTCCGATGAATCACGAAATATGATCACAAAGGCCGCAGAACAAAACCCAGGGAAAATAGTCGGACTCC
>JACNJD010000002.1 GCA_014382715.1 Candidatus Desulfacyla euxinica
CGAATCGGCTGCCACTCCTTGAATGCCACCTTTAATCTCTCTGAGGTTCGTTCCGCCTTTTCCGTGCCCAGGCCAAGGGCCTTGCCAAAGATACCGGTCGCAATCCCGCCTGGAGAGATGCTGTTTACCCTGACGTTGTTCTCACCCAGTTCCATGGCAACACATTTTGTCAAGTGGATGACCGCCGCCTTGGCAGCAGAATATACCATCGATGAGGAATAGCCTGCACGAAGCCCGGCCACGCTACCGTTATTGATGATGCTCCCCGAGCCCTGGTCTTTCATCACCGGGGCCACGTGTTTCATGCCAAGTAAAACGCCTCCAAATAAGACTGACATAGCGGACACACATTCTTCCAATGAAATGTCTTCAATGCCTCCCAAGGGAGCCGGGCATCCCGCATTGTTAAACAGGCAGTCCAGCCGCCCAAATCGATCCACAGCGCATTTGATCATAGCCTTCACATCGGCCTCTATGGATACGTCTGTTCTCAAAAAACCGGCTTTTTTCCCAAGGGCATCGGCCAGGGAATTCCCTTCGCTTTCACGCCGTGCGGCAATCAAAACAGAGGCGCCCTCCCGGACAAAAACCTCAGCAGTTCGCCTGCCAATCCCACTGGTGCCACCCGTCACAATGGCCACTTTTCCATCCAACCGTCCCATTATACTTTTCTCCTTTTCCTGGTTAATCGCTGTCACGGTACGCTCCCCCGTTTATTTCGTCTTGGAGGTCCACGTTCTATGGGCCTCCGCCCTGGAGGCTGAACAGGGGGGAGCCTGTCAAAAGCGCCTGAGCCTTTGATGGACATAAGTGATAAGAAGCCTCTTTTTTGACGTCAAACTGTAGGTGATTCGGTCTTATGTGTCAAGCCAAAGTCAGCCTCATTACGTCCTCTCTCTTTGCGACTTTATGAAATCTCAATATGGGAAGAAAATGACACTGCCTGCATGGTCAAAAAATGGTGCGTTGATCAGATGTTTGTTTTTACATTGACTCTCAAGGGAAACTCATCTATGGTTTTTCCCGGCAAAACAAGCTATTCCCACTTAACTTTACTCACTATCATTAAGGAGAAAGCCATTATGAGAGGTAAACTGGTAATCATTTTATTGATCATTTTATTTGCAAGCCCGCTTGCGGCGCAAGAACTCACAGGAACCCTTCAACAAATTAAACAATCCGGTCAGATCAGAATCGGCTATCGTGTGTCTGAACCACCCATGTCATTTTTGGACAAAGACGGCAACCCGAATGGTTATTCTATTGATCTGTGTAAAAGTATAGTGACTGAAGTTAAAAACAAAATTGGCGCGGATGTAAAGGTTGAATATGTTCCCATAACAACTGAAGGGCGATTTAAAGCCCTGATGGATAACAAAATTGACATATTATGTGGCTCAACCACCAAAACGCTTTCCCGTAGTGAACTTGTTGACTTTACGCAACTGACATTTGTCACCGGCGCTTCATTAATGACTTTAAGAGATGATAAGACTCGTGATTCTGCCGGTTTTGATGGAAAGAAAATTGGAGTCGTGAAAGATACAACGACCGCCGTCGTATTGAACAAACTCATTCGAGAAACATCAACGAATGCAGAAGTTGTCCTATTCAATTCAACAAAAGAAAGTATCGATGCGTTACGAAAGAAGAAAATCGATGCCTATTCTGCTGACCAGATCGTACTTATTGGTATAGCCTCAAAAGCGCAGAACCCAATGAATTTTGTGATTGATCCCAACGTATTCTCTTTTGAGCCTTTTGCACTTGCTGTAAGGCGAAATGATTCAGACTTTCGTCTTGTTGCCGATCGCGTGATATCTGATCTTTACCGATCGAAAAAGATATTTACAATTTACGACAAATGGATTGGCGATGTTACCGGACAGAGGCTGCCCATATTTGATGCAATGGTCCAACTTAATGCAACACCAGAGTGACAATAATGCTAAGGAGATATCCTCAACTGCATCAATAATTCGATGCACCAGATAAGTACCGATACAAAGTTTTTTGAATGAACCCTTAGCGCTGAGGTCAATGGAATCCTGCTGAATAATCTTTGACCGGTCGGAGAAGGGTTTCATAAAAGGAAAAGGCCTGCAACTCATTCTAATTTGATCAGGGAAGGGTCGTACTCGAGAGGGGCCTCATATCCGAGAAGATTGCAAATTGTGGCAGCCACATTACTCAGGCCCGGTGTATCGACGCTGTTCAGACAGAAAGAGTTTGCCTCTGAGTAGTCCTTGATAATGAAAGGGACCGGGTTCCTGGTGTGGGCAACCATGGGAGTTCGTCTGCCTTTCTTCTCGGTCCACATGCAGTCAGCGTTGCCATGGTCGGCCGTGATGATTGCCACGCCACCAGAATTCCTGATTACCTTCATGAGCCTGCTTAGACAAAGATCCACTGTTTCTACGGCAATACGGATGGAGATGGGAACCCCCGTATGCCCCACCATATCGCCGTTGGCATAGTTCAGACGGATGAATTTATATTTGCCGCTGTGGATGGCATCTATCACCGCATCGGTTATCTCCGCCCCTTTCATCCAGGGTCTAAGATCAAAAACAACCCTGTCCGAAGGAATCTCCACGTATTTCTCCAATCGTTCATCGATATAGCCTGAGTTGTTTCCGTTCCAGAAATAGGTAACGTGGCCGTATTTCTGAGTTTCCGAAA
>JACNJD010000133.1 GCA_014382715.1 Candidatus Desulfacyla euxinica
GCTATCTTGTCCCCGTCCGGAGAGAAGGCAGGCGAAACATCGATCCCCCAGTGTTTGACAAGCTGTTTTAAAATCTTGCCTTGAAGATCGATGGTAAAGATATCGGGATTACCTTTGTGGCTCATGGTCAGCGCTATTTCCCTTCCATCGGGAGCCCAGGATGCCCCTATATTCAGCCCGGACCTCCCGGATATCCGCCTGACAGCTCCAGAGGTAATATTTTTCAGGTAGAGCATCGGCCCGCCATGTTTATACGAGTTGTACACTATTTTTTTCCCGTCAGGTGACCACCTGGGTAGTAAGGAAATGCTCTTGTCCAGGGTAATGGGTCTCACATTATACCCGTCATAGTCACAGACATATATCTCCCTGTGACCCGTAACATCTCCTACAAAAGCAAGTTTGGTAAGAGAGATACCGTTGTGGCCGGTCAATTTCAGAATTATTTCGTTTGAAATCCGGTGCATCAGGTGACGGTAACGGCTTATGTCTCCGAGCGCCCTCTGCCCTATGATCTGACGTCCCCAGAATACGTCGAACAGTCTGACTTCCACCTCCAGACGACTCCCGATGCAGGTATACCCCCCGGTCAAGAGGAGTTCCGCACCGATAACAGACCAGTCCTTAAAATTGATCTTTTCTGAGGTCAGGCCCCCTCCCTTTTCATCTAAAAACGCCTGCTTGTCCATTGGGTTGAAATAGCCGCTGAGGTCAAGGTCGTTAGATATTACTCCAGGCATTTTTTTGGCTAATTCAGAATGCTTTTTGTCGACACCCAAATTCTTAAAATCGGGGATGGCAATACTGAATTTAGGGATGGAAGGGGCATTGACATCTATATACATCCGGCCAGAGGCTGCACCCGGGAAGAGAAAGAAAATGAAAAACAACATCCACATCCCGATAAATGAAAACCGGGTTATCCCTTTCCCTGAGAAACTTGCGAAATTCATATTCATACAGACCTCGTCAAGTGGTTGAGTCCCGCCTGAGAGGGGATTGAGTGGTTAAGCCGTTATTATTATTCGAATTCATAATCTTAATCCCTCAATCCCTGAATGCCTCAATTCCAAAATGCCCAAATTAGCCACCTAAAAATCCTCTAATTCACTGAGATCAAACCTTATTTCAATCTCGTCATAGCTCTTTCTGTACCCTTCGGGAAATGGAGGAAGAGGGTCTGACTTTTCTATGGCTTTTAGAACCGACCCATCAAAGATAGAGTTGGATGATCGGCCCTTGAACCACGATTTCATTATAGTCCCATCTTCTTTGACCTTAACCACTACTATCGCCTCAAGCTCTCTTAGCTTCTCGGGGCTGATAAGGGCCACAGGATAGGACCAGTTGTTTTTTATCTGTTCTTCAACCGCCATCTGATACATCCTTATGGTAATCCCGGTCTCTGCATTACCCCTGACAGATCCCTTTTCAGCCGTCCCTTCTGCCCTGGTCTGAATCTTGGAAATAGCCTGGGCAAGGTGATCGTTTTTCTTCGCCTTGACCCTTTTTTCGATCTTCGACACTGCCCGGTCTATAAGCCTGGAAGGAGACACTCTCGGTTTTTTAGGCTTTTTAACCTCTTTCTTCTTCTCCTTTTTCCTCTTTACGACCCTTTTTCCAATTACAACCGGTTTTTCCTCCTTTGTCGGTCTGCTTATTCGCTTGGCAGTGGTAGACGTCTTTGAACTGGTTACCTTTCTACTCATTTTCGAATTAGATGATTTTGTAGGTATTGAACGGCTTTTGCCCGGCATCTCCACCAGATTGACCTCATAGACGGCAGCGCCACTAATTCTCCTGGTAGGTATGGAATCCGGGACAAACAGGATAACAGAGAAGATGATTATATGAAAAAGGAGGGATAAGATAATTACCCTGGACCATCTTGGCTCCTCTAATTCATCATGGCTTGTTCTGACCTGTAAACCTTCCATGAATCAATCCAAAGGTTCGGTTACCATCCCCAATTTGCTGATCCCGGCATTCTTCACCCTTGCCATGACATCAATAATAAATCCATAGGGGACATCCTTGTCTGCCCTCAAAAGCACCTCTTTTTCTCTCCGGTTTTCAAAGATCTTTTTGATCTTCAACTCCAGCCTGTCTAATGCGACAGAATGATTTTCCAAGAAAATTTCCTTTTTCTTGTTGACCGTCAGCATAAGAGGTTCATCCTTGGTTTTGATATTCTTGCTGGTGGTCTTAGGCAGATTTATGTCTACGCCCTGCGTCATCATAGGCGCAGCTACCATAAAAATGATGAGAAGAACCAGCATTACGTCCACAAGCGGCGTAACGTTGATCTCTGACATAAAACGCCTGTTGTTTCCACCGGAATTCATAGCCATTTTAAACGTGTGCTCTGTTAGCTTAAGTTTTCTTGATGAACTGTCTTCCCACCATGCTCAAAAAATCGGTCGTAAAAATATCCATTTCTGCCTGGAGAGATACAACCCTCTGGCTAAAATAGTTGAACGCGACAACTGCAGGAATTGCGGCGGCCAAGCCTGCAGCGGTGGCAATAAGGGCTTCGGAGATCCCAGGGGCGACCACCGCAAGGCTGGCCGAACCCTTCATTCCTATCCCTCTGAAAGCCTCCATGATCCCCCATACCGTACCGAAAAGACCGATAAATGGAGTAGTATTCCCTGTAGTAGCCAAAAAGCTCAGAGATAGCTCCAATCTCTTGTTTTGATCGATGGTTGCCTTTCTGAGCGACCTCTCCAGATTGTCCATCAGAGCCCGCCTTGTCTGCGAAGGCTCCCCATCCCCAGGACGACCGTCCTGGCGACCAGATTGGGTTCGCCTCTCATCCGAATAGGTGGACTGCAGGTTCCTGAAACGGGTAAATTCAGCATATCCGGCCCTGAAAAGACGGGCCACAGGGCTGAAATTCAAGGCTTTGCTTTCCATATATACTTTTTTGAGATCTTTGCTTTCCCAGAAAAGGTCCAGAAAATCGATTGTTTCAAATCTTGCCTTTCTCAATAATCTATACTTCATAAATATAATCGCCCATGATGTTACGGAAAAGAGCCCAAGAACCAATAATACAAATTTGACCATGGGACCGGCATGGACAACCATCTGGACAATATCCTGTCCAAAAGCAGCTTCAAATGAAACACCAGCAGGAATCATATTAATAAAAGGGATGCTTATCATGGAATTTCCTCATGCAAATAATGATGGCCATGTAAAAAGTTCTTTTTACATGGATTCAGGAATTCAGGGATTCAGGAATTATTGTCAGCAGTTAGTCTTGATGGCATCACTGTAAGTCCTGAACTTTTTGCGCCTTTTTGCGACTATATTAAATATACGCCTTTATGAAAAAAGTGTAAACCCCAACATTGAAAAATCGAGGGCACCTAAGATCTCAGACGTCGAGATCAAAGCTGCTTATCAAAAAATCTGCCAATCCATCAGTATCGTCCAAAGAAAATTGGGGCACACCCAAATCGATACTCACGTCGCTGATCAGGGCTATTAAATGGTCATCCTTTCTGCACAACGGAGCTTCATGGACGTCATGCCGGAATATCTCCAGTTTTGGCTTGTTTCCCTGTTTATATCCTTCGGTGATAATAATGTCCATATTCCTGAAGAATACCTTTAGCTCGTCCGGGGTATGGTCGTGATCCACATCCATCACCATCCCTATTTGATGATGGGATGAGATGAGGGTTGTGGTGGCGCCTGCATGCTTATGCCTCCAGCTGTCTTTGCCGGGTTTGTCAAATTCAAATCCGTGGACATCATGTTTTATGCTTCCAACCCTGTAGCCCCGGCTACTCAGTACCCCTATAAGTTTTTCTAAAAGGGTGGTTTTTCCTGCCCCTGAGAAGCCCACAACAGAGATTATGGGAGGATCAAACTGTTCTTTCACTCCTTTTTTCCTCCATACGTCGGCTTTTTATCGCCAAACACTTTTTCGAAACAACGATTATCTGCCTTCAGGCACTGCTCTTTTAACAAACTGTACTTTTTCAGGAGATCTTTTCCCTCCTTTGTGAGCCGTGTGCCCATTTTCCTGTCTGCATGAACAATATTCATGTTCAGATATTCTTCAGTCACCTTGATCTTGCTCCAGACACCTTTATAAGACATCTTCATGATCTTGGAAGTCTGGTTTATAGATCCGGTCCTTTCAATGGTCTCCAGAATCTCCTTTCTCCCTTCACCCATGATAATACGATCATGTTCGTCAACAACCCAGTGCCGAGATCTCAGCTTGAGAAACGCCATTTTAATCCCCCTCCACCTCTACGAACAGCTCACCGCTTCTTGAGGGATCATACCCGCCGAGGGAGATGATCCGCTCTCTGAAATGCCCGGATCCTATCGTGTCCAGAACCGTCTGGATATTTGGCTGATCCAGCATATGGCTTGGGATAATCAGGTCATACTGTTCCCTTGCAATGGGAACAAAGTCCAGGTCCAGGGCTTTGGCTGCGGCATAAATCCCCATTCCCGCATCAGCAGCGCCGCTAAGGACATCCACCGCCACTGCCATATGGGTAAATTCCTCATGGTCGTAGCCCTTAACAGCATCAGCATTCACCCCTGATTGATCCAGATGGTGATCAAAAAGGACACGCGTCCCTGAGCCCGCCTGACGATTCACAAAGGCAATATCGGTCCCGGCCAAATCTTCTATCCCTCTAAGCCCCTTTGGATTCCCTTTGGCAACTATCAGACCCTGCTCTCTGAGGGTCAGATTAAAAACACAAACATTTAATCCTTTTACGTATCTCCTGATATATGAGATATTGTATTCACCGGTCACCGTATCTAACAGGTGTGAGCCCGCAATATGGCATCTCCCTTTTCTCAGGGCCAGCAACCCCCCCAGACTACCCACATTGCCTGATGAAATACGGATATTGCGTCTTGTGCGTCTGACTTCATCGCCTAAGATATCAAGGGTAATGTCATGGCTGCCGATAATAACAATAGTATTCAGCAGCTCCTCTTCTCCTACAAGGAGTTCTGCCTCTGTTTCCCCGGTTTGGGAGATCCCTTCTGAAAGAGCAGGAATACGGAGAATCCCTTCCGCCCTTGTCAGGGTGGTGATAGACCCCGCCGCCCTTGCTAATGGCGTGGCAACATATCTCTCCCCCACCTTCCCGATGTTGACCCGTAGGAATTCCTCTATTCCGACCTTGGAGGGGATGTCCCTGGTGGGCTGGACCTTGACGGTCCGGGGTTTGGGATTGGGACAACCTTGAAGATTATTTAGAAGCGGTTTTACAAACTGGTCAAAGGAAAGGGTTGCAGAAACCGCATAGCCGGGATTACCCACAACAGGCTTATTCTTTACCGTTCCCAGAATAGTCGGCTTACCCGGCATCATGGCAACACCATGGACCAGGACCTCCCCCATCTCACTGACCATATGTACGGTGTAGTCCTTGCTTCCTGCCGAGGATCCTGCATTTATGATGACCACATCGGCCTCTGACTCAACCGCCCGGGTCAGGACGGCCCGGATCTCTTCCTCAGTATCCGGAATAATATCATAAATTATTGGTATGGCCTTGCATTCACGGACTAGCCCTGCAAGGACCAGGGAGTTATATTCAATGATCTCGCCCTTTTTTAACACTTCATCTTCTGATATCTCTCCGTGACGAACAAGCTCCGACCCGGTCGGGATAATGGCCACCCGGGGCTTTTTCCAGACCTTGACCGAGAAAACCCCGCCACTTATGAGCGCCCCCACATCATAGGGGCGGAACTGGTGATTCTGGGGAAAGAGCAATTGGGTTGCAATAATATCTTCCCCCACCTTGCGCACATGTTGCCATGGATGGGCAGGAGAGCGAATCTCTATCCGCTCGTCATCTACCTCGTGGACCTTTTCCACCATGATAACGGCATCAAAAGGTTCCGGGAGCGGCTGACCGGTATTGACCCAGACGGCATCCCGCCCCAATTCCAACGTCTTGGGAAGACGTTCTGTAGTGCCATAAGTCTGGTCTGCCCTCACCGCAACGCCGTCCATGGCCGAAGAATGATAAGACGGGGCAGAACGCCTTGCAAAAACCGGTTCTGCGGTAACGCGGCCTGAACTCTCCTCGGTCTTGATCACCTCAATCCCGGCCCTTAACCCGAGGTCAAACCGGGCAAAAAATATCTCCCCGGCTTCCTCAAGAGATTTCATTGAAAGATAGACCTGTCTCTTCATCGGAGGTCTCCATCTCGAAAATTAAACAGCATTACCCTTACCCTATCTCCCTGATAAAGCCCCTCGGTATTCATATCTATCCTGATCAGACCGTCTGCCTCCACCAGGGTGGAAATAAGCCCGGATTTTCCAAAGACGGGTCTGGCTATCAGGTTTCCTCCTTCTTCAATCAATTTAACGCGGATATAGTCTTCCCTGCCATTGGCAGACTCGATATTTTGACTCAGTTCGGCCTCTAGGCCGGTATAGAAATGGTTCCCAAGACCGGTATCTCCTGAAAGCCGTGAAATCATTCTCGTCATAAAGACCTCTGCTACCACCAGGGCCGAGGCCACATGTCCGGGGAGACCGATTACGGGTTGGGTGCCGGATTTACCGATGATGGTAGGTTTGCCCGGACTGATTGATATGCCGTGGACAAGGAGTTCAAATTGCGGCAGTGTCTCAAAGACCTTCAGGGTCAGATCCTTTGTCCCCACGGAACTCCCACCGGATATCCAGAGTGAATCTGCATCCATAAGGGCTTTCTCCGACATCCGTTTGAGAGCCTCAAAATCATCAGGACAGACCCCCATACATATAGGTTCTGCCCCCACCCTGCGGCATAAAGCCCCGAGCGTGTACCGGTTGATATCCCTTACCTGTCCGGGGAGGGATGGTTTGTCAACGGGCACGATTTCGTCCCCTGTAGATATGATCGCGATCCTCGGTTTTCCAAAAACCGGCGCCGCAGACAGGCCAAGACCTGCCATAACGCCCAGATCCTGGGGGCGCAACCGGTGCCCCTTGTTCAGAAAAACAGAGCCCTGTCTGAAGTCGTCCCCGGGCTGGATAACATTCTCGAGAGGGGAGATGGTCCGGTTCACTTCAAGCGTTTCCTCGTCTAAGAGGCTGCAATACTCCTTCATCACCACCCCATCTGCGCCTTCAGGCAGCATGCCGCCGGTGGGGATCTTTACGGCCTGGCCCGCCTCCACAACGACCTTTGCGGCCTCGCCCATGAGCACCTCGCCTCCCACTTCAAGCAGGGCGGGCATCCCTTCACTGGCCCCGAAGGTGCTCTTTGCTTTAACCGCATAGCCGTCCATGGTCGACCTGGAAAACTGAGGCAGATCTTCCGGGGCAGTCAGGTCCCGACTCAATACACGGTCCATGATGTCGTCTAAAGAAACGATCTCTTCACCAACAGGACCCCATCGGTCAATAATATCAAACACCTCATCGGGTGTTTTCAGCTCAAAAAAGGATTCCATTGTCCACTAATACCTGCTCTCTCACCGTTCAGAGCTTATTCGAGACGACGTTTCCAAGGTCGTCAGCAACATATAATCTTTGCGCCTTGGCGTCTTTGCGTGAGACCTTTTCAGTTCCGATTTTCGGAGAATATGTCATAAATGACATAACACTGCAACAAGAAAAGTTTATCATGCGAATGGTCCAGTAATATGGAGGTTTCAGGTTTGGGAACGAGGGGAATTTGAGATGTTTGGTAGGATAAAGTCGGAAATATCCGACAAAATAGTATGAATATATCTGTAATTTTCGAAAAAATCGTTGAAAAAAATAAATTTATCCATATAGTGGCCCTATGAAGCGGACAATTTACAAAAAGCTACTTGAATGGAAAAACGCTGCCGCACGCTCTCCCCTAATTCTGAAAGGAACGCGTCAGGTTGGAAAAAGCTATATTCTTCAAGCCTTCGGAGAAAACGACTTTTCCGATTATCATACCTTCAATTTTGAGAAGGATAAAAAGCTGTCACTCCCGCCGCGAGATTAATTCCCCTGGATTCCCGCTTTCGCGGGAATGACAATAAGGGGTACTTTCTTATTGCTGTCCCCCTCAACCCTGTTAACCGGATACCCCGGGAGGTTCTTCATGCAGATGGAAGATTTCAAGCCCTTTGAGCTAAGGGACAAGAAAGTTTTTGACCGTTATTTTAATGAGGAATCTCCTGAGATCTCTGAACTGACCTTCACCAACCTGTTCATGTGGCGGCACAAGTACCGGCCACTGTGGGCCCGGGAAAAGGGATGTCTTCTCATCACCCTGACGCCCGGCCATGAGATCCCTTTTGGCCTTCAGCCCATAGGATCAGGGGACAAAAAAGACGCCCTCAATGCCCTCTGCAGAGTTCTTGAGAAGGGTGTGGGTCATGCCAGAATATGCAGGGTGAGCGAGGACTTTGTTAGGCGCCATGTGAACCTGGAACAATTCGACTGCACCTTTGATCAGGATCAAAGCGATTATGTGTATGCGACGCAGGATTTGATCCAGCTCGCAGGCAGGAAATACCACAAGAGAAAGAACCAGGTAAACCGGTTTTTCAAAAACCACACATTTCAATACTGGAAGCTTGACATCGAGCGGGTGGAGTGTTTCCTGGACATGCAGGAGAATTGGTGCCGTATTCGCGAATGTGCCGAAGATCCGGGTCTGCTTTCAGAGGATTATTCTATTCGTGACGCCCTGATTCATTTTGGGGAGCTTGACTATGAGGGCGGGGCAATTGAGATGAATGGCCGGCTGGAGGCCATTTCCATTGGAGAAATGCTAAACCCTGAAACGGCAGTGATTCATATTGAAAAGGCAAATCCCGAAATACCGGGCCTCTATGCGGCCATAAACCAGCTCTTTTGCGAGAAGGCCTGGTCAGACGTCGCCTATATAAACCGGGAGCAGGACCTGGGAATCGAAGGTCTCCGCAAGGCCAAGCAGTCCTATCACCCCCATCATCTGGTAAAGAAATACGTGGTGACACCAAAGCCCTGAGACCTTTGCAAAACGCCTCCTTTCACCGAATCTCTGCGTTGCGTTCAGATTTTAATCCTCGAAATATTTAATATATTCCTGTGGTTAAAATCCTCACGCGTCTTGATCTTGAACGAAATTGGGCATTTTTCAAAGGTCTCGCCCTGAAGCCATACCAGCCAAGGAGAAGACACCGACTTCAACCGTCCATATCAGCAGCAGACACATTGCTACTAAGAGCCTTGTTCATTTAGAAATCTCTTTCCTTCTTTTCTGATTTTTCCTTCGAATTTCAGGGTCAGACCTGTTACGGAGCATCTGAATGGAAATAGCCGCCAGAAGTCATCGGTTTTAACTGCCTTGAGCATGTTGCGCCATCCAAAACAACCCCGGCATTGCTGCCGCGATTTCAAACAGGGGGGCGGGCTTCCTTTATGGATAACATTCACACAAATCATCAGCTCACCTTTCCTCTAAGCCCTTAAGGATTGCTTCAGGTGTCATACAAAGATCTGTTAACCTGACTCCGGTTGCATGGTAGATTGCATTGGAGATGGCAGACGCCACATTCACCATACAGCCCTCTCCGATACCCTTGGCTCCAAACGGGCCGGTCGGTTCGTCAGACTCTACGATGATTGGAACTATCTCAGGCACATCACAGGCCCTCAACAGCCTATAATCGGAAAAATTGCTGTTCAATATTCGGCCATCTTCAATCAGCAGACCCTCGGTGAGGGCAAAACCTATACCCATGACACCGCCGCCAATGATTTGCCCCTTGACCAGGTCCGGGTTTATTGCCCTTCCCACATCAAAGGCATTGGTCAGCTTCAGGACTTTGACTTCTCCGGTCTCAGTATCCACTTCCACTTCCGCGAAGACAGCGCCGTAATAACCGGGCATGGCAGGTGCAACACCGGCTGCCGAGCCGATCACCTGCTCACATACGTTCATATCTTCAATCTGGGTCTTCCGCATCAAATCGCTGATCAGGATTTTGTTGTCCGGATTGTTAATTTCGAAAATCACACCATCTTTGATCCGGAGTTGATCTTCGGCCGCGCCCAGCTCTTTAACGGCATAAGCAAATATCTGGTTGCGGGCCTCGGTTGCCGCTGCCTGGACGGCAAGGCCTCCGCTGTAGGCCTGCCGGCTCCCATGGGTGCCGCAATCAATGGGTGTTGTTTCTGTATCGGTTTCTGAGACAGAAATTTTTTCAAACTCTATCCCCAGAGTCTCAGACGCAATCTGGGCCAGAACTGTTCTGTTGCCCTGGCCCTCATCGGCTGCCGCTGTTATTAGATTAACACTGCCGTCCGCGTTGATCATCACTGTTGCCGAGGCCGGATCGGGCAACGCTTTGCCCGCACCCGTACCATGCAGCATAATAGAAAGCCCGATTCCCCGATTCCTGGTAGCCTTGACAGACCGCTGGTACCGTTTCCACTGGTGCCGTTTTTTCTCCCAACCGGATAATTCCGCGCCTTTTTCCAGACATTCCCTCAACCCGTTGCTGAGAATTTTTTCATTCAGTACAGGATCAATTTCACCCAGTTCACGGTAGTTTTTGAGTCTGAGTTCCAGGGGATCCATACGAAGTTTTTCGGCAATGATATCCATCTGAGATTCCTGGGCGAAATTCATCTGGGGATTGCCATATCCCCTTAAAGCGCCGCAAGGGGATTTGTTAGTAAATACAGCTCTTGCTGAAAAACTGTAATTTGGAGTTTTGTATAAACCCACACCGGTGGACAAACAGTCCGCGATAACACCGATATAGTGCGTACCGTAACCCCCGACATCTGAGACAATATCCACATCAGTAGCCGTGAGTATACCGTCCCTGGTTGCACCGGTTTTCATCCTTATGGTCATGGGGTGCCGGGTTTCTGTCCCAATAAAATCTTCTTCTCTGGTAAAAGACATCCGGACCGGTCGCCCCGTCTGGCGTGAAAGCCAGCTGCACATCACCTCAAGCCCGTGAATAAGACCGCACCGGCCCCCAAAGGACCCACCGGTATGAGGTTTGATAACCCTGACCCTGTTAAGAGGCAAATCCAGAGCCCCGGCCAGATAATGCCGACTCCAGTGCGGGAGCTGGGTGGAGGAGTATACTGTCAATTTCCCATTTGACTGGTAAAGGGCAACGCAGGTTCCAAAGGGCTCAAGGGCCGCATGTTTCTGCTTGGAGGTACGGTATGTATTCTCAATGATAATATCTGCCTTTTTAAGCCCCTCCTGGATGTCCCCATAATCTTTATTAACTTTAAAGGCAATGTTGCCACGGCTGTGTATTTTGACGTCCGTTTCTTCCATGGCCATGAAAGGATCGTAGATGGCCGGCAGAGGTTCATATTCCACCTTTACGAGGGAGAGGGCTTTGTCAACCGTCTGCTGATCATCGGCCGCTATGGCCAACACCGGGTCCCCCATAAATCGGACCACATTGTCGCGTAAGAACATCTGTTTTTTCTTTTTTTCGGTTCGCAGGGAAAACCAGTATTCAATTACCTTGGGAACCTCCAGGATAGTGGCCACAGCCCTGACACCGGGCAGTTTTTCCGCGGAAGATGTGTCGATACGTTTTACTTTGGCATGGGCATGCGGACTGCGAATAAGCTTTGCGTGCAGCATATTCTCGAGCCTGATGTCAGTGGCGTATTTGGCCGACCCGGTGACCTTCTCGACGCCGTCGATACGTTCAAGGGATTTTCCTACAGCAATATGAGATTCAAACATTGGTGTCCCCCTTCATATCTTTCGCAGCCTTGAGGACGGCTTTTACAGGTCTGTCATACCCGGTGCACCGGCAAAGATTATTGGATAGGTTTTTCCTTATGGTATCCTCGTCAGGTTCAGGTTCGTTATATATTAATGCATTGGCGGACATGATCATACCGGGTGTACAGTATCCGCACTGTATCGCGGATTCGCTGGTAAATGCTTTTTGGAGGGGATGAAGCTCTGATCCTCTTTGAAGTCCTTCAATAGTCAGTATGGTGCATCCATCGACCTGGACTGCAAGTATCAGGCATGATAATACTGCCTTGCCGTCGAGATTTACTGTGCATGCGCCACATTCCCCTTCGCCACAGCCCTCTTTAGTACCGGTCAGATCGAGCTGATCCCTGAGGACATCAACCAGCCGGTCCCCCGAGTTCACAGCCAGTTCATACCAATCGCCGTTGACGTGTATCTTGATGTCCATTTTTTTCACTGACCACACCTCCGCATACTGCTTTCAAGGGATCTTCTGACTAATACCGCAATCATTTTTTTGCGGTAGGCGGAAGTAGATCTTACATCATCGATGGGTCTTGCCTCCCCGGCCGCCGCCACTGCTGCCTTTTCTATGATTCCCTTGCTGAGCTTTGCGCCGGCAAGCATAGATTCTGCCTTTTTGGCACGAAAGGGGACTGGCGCAACCGATCCCAGGGCAATTCCTGCAGCCTCGCAACGATTTTCTCTGCAGTTGAGAGAGGTTGCAACATTAACGACGGCCATATCAATCGCAGTCTGATGCCGTCTGAGTTTTAAAAAAGAAGACCCGGTTTTTTCCGAACATAGAGGAATACGAATCTCCACTAATACCTCTTCATTATTCAATGCCGTATAATTTACACCTTTAAAGAAGTTTTCTATGGGGATATGTCTTTTTCCCTCGGGTCCTGCCGCCACAAGGATGGCATCCAATACCAGCAAAGGTAAGGCAAGATCCGCACAAGGAGACGCATTACATAAATTGCCACCCACTGTTGCCCTGTTTCTGATCGTTGAGGTGGAGTGAGCGCCGGCAGCATCCGACAATGCCCCATAAGGGCCTGACAAGAAAAGAGGTGATGCACCAATGGTGTTTATGGTGGTGCCCGCGCCCATAAAGATGTGGTCACCCTCCCTTTTCAGATAATCCAGCCCCAGCCTGGAAATATCCACCAAATGATTGATGTTATCGATTTTCTTCACACCGGCCCGCCGGGGCAGGATATCAGTACCTCCGGCTATCACCCTGGCTCTATTTCCAAATCCTGACAGGATATCAACGGCCTGCGCCAGATCCCGGGGCCGGTGATATTCTTCAATTTGAAAATAAACGCTCATTGTTTTTCTTCTTTCATTTACCCGCAATTTTCCCTTTTTCAAATTCACCCTCATATTTTCTACCGTCAGGATGGGTCAGGGTTCCGTATCCATGTCTTTCATTATTCTTCCATTCACCTTCATATTTGACACCATCAGAATAAATCATAGTTCCATCCCCATGAAGTTTATCATTGGACCATTCACC
>JACNJD010000061.1 GCA_014382715.1 Candidatus Desulfacyla euxinica
GTACGATAAAAACGGCCTACAAAAGAATGGCCAAGGTCTACCACCCTGATGTGGGGGGAGATGAGGAAGCATTCAAGAAGTTGAACGATGCCCACGAACAGATGCTCTCGTGGGCGGAACATCCCCAGTACACATCCAGAAAGGCGCTTCAGGATTGCTGGTCATACGACGGTGCTGCCAGCCGTTGGTCCCCTCCGTTGTAATAGGGATTGTCAAATAGTTGAGTCCCGCCTATCTCGGCGGGATGGAGTTGGGAAAAAGTAGGCTTTTTTCAAAGGCCTCGGTTCATTGTTTAGGGTCGCTTCCTTCCTTTTGTTTATTCCCCTTCTTCCTGTGTTTGGCCCTGTAAAGTCTTTCCATTCGCTTGCGTATCTCCTGTTCAAACCCCCTCTGTGTGGGCCGATAAAAGATATGGTTTTTTATTTCATTAGGGAGGTATTCCTGATCAACCCATGCCCCCGGATAGTTGTGGGGATAAATATAGCCTCGGCTGTAGCCCAGCTTCATCATCATCTGAGTGGGTGCGTTTCTGATATGCAGGGGTACGGGTTGCGGCCCTGATTTTTTGATCTCTCCTTTGGCTGCTTTCTCAGAAAGATACAGGGCGTTGCTCTTGGGGGCCGAGGCGAGATAGACAGCTGCCTCGGCTAAGGCCAGCTCTGCCTCCGGAGGTCCCACCTTCTGCCACGCATCAAAGGCGGCTAAGGCTATGGGCAGGGCATTGGGATCGGCCAATCCAACATCTTCTGAGGCAAAGCGGATCATCCTCCGGCATATAAACAGGGGGTCTTCACCTGCCATTAGCATCCTGTAAAGCCAGTAGACTGAGGCCTGGGTGTCGCTTCCCCGCAGGCTTTTATGAAAGGCGGAAATTATGTCGTAATGCTGTTCTCCATCCTTGTCATATGGCAATGCTTTTCGGTTGAGGGCCTTTTCGATCGTTTTCAGGCCTAGCCGAATGGGGGTGTCCGACTGTTCGTCAATTGTAAAATAAACTGCTGATTCCAGATTGTTGAGAGCTACCCGGGCATCCCCCTGGGAAAGCTCTACAATATGGTCAATTGCTTCAGGTGTGATTTCAATATCCAGGATCCCTAATCCCTGTTCTTTGTCTGAAATGGCCCGCAGGAGAAGGGACTTGAGGTCGTCTTTCCCCAAAGGGTGGAGTACTATCACCCTGGCCCTTGAAAGGAGTGGCGGGATGACTTCGAAGGAGGGGTTCTGTGTGGTTGCGCCGATCAGAATAATGAGTCCGCTTTCCACATGAGGTAGGAAGGCATCCTGTTGGGCTTTGTTAAAACGGTGGATCTCATCTACAAAGAGAACGGTCGGCTTATTTGATCGGGTTTTTTCCTCTCTCGCTTCAGAAAGAATCTGCCTCAATTCTTTTATGCCGGAGGTGACTGCGGAGAAGGCGCGGAAGGGATAGTCGGTATCTTTTCCCATAAGTCTGGCCAGGGTCGTCTTTCCTGAACCGGGTGGTCCCCAGAAAACCACTGAAAATATGCGCCCGCTTCCTATGGTCTTGGCCAAAAAAGAGCCAGGGCTGAGGAGATGTTCCTGGCCCATCATATCTTCAAGTGTCTTTGGCCGCATTCTTTCCGCCAGAGGCGTACCTGCTGTTTCCATCTCATTGCTCATCAATATGGATCCTCGTTTGCCAGTAGGCTGGACAGAAACGACAGGAGCCTATCTATGTCTAAAGGTCTGCCTATTGCCAGATCTGCCCCCATCTTTATGGGTACATTCCGGGACCCTGGGTTTACCGGGGCATTGATCAGGGCAACGGGGAGATCGGGCTGCAACCTTTTTATCTCCCGAATCGTTTTGCTGGTTCCTATACGGGGAGCATTCTGATCGGCTATAACCAAATCAAATTTATTACCCCTCAATAGCTTAAGACTTTCATTGTGGGAAGAGGCGAGGGTGTTTGTACTACCTTTGCTCGTCAATAACTGGTAAAGGATATCGATCACGGCCCCTTTCTCCCCGATGATCAGAATGCGGGAGTCCTTGAGCCCTTTTTTCTTGGTATTGCTCTTGAATAAAGGAGTTTTTCCAACAAGGGGAAGCTTAATAAGGAAGGTGCTGCCCCGGTCTTGATGGCTGATGACCCTTATATCTCCCTTATGCCTCCCAATAATAGCATAGGCAAGGGTCAGGCCAAGACCCCTCTGTGCTCCATCATTGGTGGTAAAAAAAGGGTCGAAGATTTTATCAATGATCCCCTCGGATATCCCTGTCCCGTTATCCTGAAAATAGATATGGGCGAGTCCCGAATGCTCCTCTGTGGTAATATATATATCTCCCCCTTCTGGCATAGCCTCGGTGGCATTCAGAATTATACTGACGAAAACATCCTCCAACTCTCTTTTGCAGCCATATATCGGGGATAATGCCCTGAGGTAGGTTTTGATTTTGATATTATCAGCGTTAGATTCAGAGCCTGCTGTAACTTTGGGAAAGGATATATTAACCGCCTTTTTGAGAACCTTTTTCAGATCCAGAAGGGTAATCTCCGATGGATCATATTCAGCTCTTGTGAGACAATCGAGCTGGTTAGACAGTAAGGCGCCTTTTTCTCTAACAGCTTCAATTCTTCCCAATGATCGGAGGAGTCTATTGTCAGGGGATTCAGGGCCTTCAATCTCCTGGATATGCTCCCCGAGGA
>JACNJD010000141.1 GCA_014382715.1 Candidatus Desulfacyla euxinica
GGATTTCTCAAGGATGGTGGTAAGTCCCCCTGCCTTGTTGCCCGGTGAGGGATTATTATTTATTTCTCCACCTAACCGGCTGGTGTAGCTTTCCCACCATTGGATACGGTCTATCAGTTTTTCGCCCACCTCACGACTTACGGCTTTTCTCGTGAGCAGATGTTCAGCCCCGTAGATCTCGGGGGTTTCACTCAGGATGGCTGTACCGCCGTGTGAAACCAGGAGGTCTACCGCGGCCCCAAGGGCCGGGTTGGCTGAGATGCCAGAGAATGCATCAGAGCCCCCGCATTCCAGACCGAGTGTGATGTGACTCGCCTTAACAGGAACGCGTTTTACGCTGTCGGCTTTTGCCAGCATCTTATCTATTGCGGCTATGCCACTGCGTACAGTGTTTTCTGTTCCCCCGGATCCCTGAATGTTCATGACCTGAAACATCGAACCTTCTTTGAGATCCATATTTTCAATCAGAGAGGATGTCAGGTTTACTTCACACCCCAGACCCAATAGAAGGACAGCGGCAAAGTTGGGGTTGCGGGCATATCCTGCCAGGGCGCGCTGGAGTAAAAAAAACCCTTCGCCTTCGGACATGCCGCACCCGGTCCCGTGTGTCAAAGAGAGGACTCCGTCCACATTGGCAAACCCGGTCATTATTTCCCGGGTGAAGGAGTCTGCTATAAAACGCGCCACACTTGCAGAGCAATTGACGGTGGGCAATACTCCGATGTAGTTACGCGTCCCCACTCTTCCATCATTTCGCACAATACCTTGAAAGGAAGCACGGTCCTCCTCCGGCATCATCCGGACAGGTCGAGCGTCCACACCTATGGCGTGATCCCTGGAGAAATCGGCCATCTTTAGGTTGTGAGTGTGGACATGGTCTCCCGGTTCTATGGCTGTAGAGGCGAAACCGATAATCTGGCCGTATTTCTTGACCGGTTCTTCAGTATTTATCCTCCTGGTAGCGACCTTGTGGCCAGCAGGAACCGAATTCCCCCGAACTACGACTTCGTTGCCGATCGTGTCTCCCGGGGCAAGATCTATCAATGCGACAGAGACATTATCCTCCTGATTAAGTGTAAGTGTTGCGGGCTTTTTTTCAGTCATGTTGTTTTCAATCATTATAACCGTTCACGGGTTCAGAGGTTCAGGGTTAGAGACAAGTCCCGCGGCGGGACTGGACTCCCGCGTTCGCGGGAGTGACGGTCTTGGAGACTTTTTGCGAGTTTGTGAACAATCAACCCCGCTAAAGACGGCATCTTCGACAATCATCAATCATCAATCAACAATCATCAATCCAAGACGTATTCCTTTTCTTTGAGTTTTGCATGGGCCGCCGCTAATCTGGCAATGGGGACCCTGGGTGGAGAGCATGAGACATAGCTCATGTTGATATGGTGGCAGAACCTGATGGAGTCAGGCTGACCCCCCTGCTCGCCGCAAATCCCGACCTTCAGATCGGGCTTTGTCTTCCGGGCCCAATCCATTGTAATCCTCATCAGCCTGCCAACACCCTTGATATCCAGCACATCGAAGGGGTTATGCTCCAATATTCCCCGCTCTTCATAAAGGGGCAGGAATTTATTTTCAGCATCCTCTCTTGAAAAAGAGAAGGTCGCCTGGGTAAGGTCATTTGTGCCGAAGGATATGAATTCCGCCAATTCCGCAATCCTACCCGCCCGCATACAGGCCCTGACCACTTCCACCATGGTCCCGAATTCATAGGGGACCTTGATATTGTATTTTTTCTCTACTTCTTTGTTTATCTTGGTTACATACCGGTGTACCCATTTTAGCTCTTCAATGGTACACACCTGGGGAATCATGATCTCTGGTGAAACCTGGCCACCTTCTTTGATATGTTCGGCCGCGGCTTCGAACACTGCCCTTATCTGCATGGCATAGATCTCCGGATAGCTGATGCCGAGTCTGACCCCCCGGTGACCTAACATCGGGTTGATCTCGGCCAGGGACTTCACCTTCTTCAGCATAACTTCCTTGGATTCTATCATTGGTCCTGCGAGATGCTTGTCCTTGAGTTCCTCCAAATGCTTTATGATCAACTCGAGGTTGGTTTCATAACGCTCATTCAGTTCAGGATCAATTATCTTCAGGATGTCAGGAAGATCTGCCATTCCGTCTACCGTCTGTTTCAACTTCTTGAGTTTGCTGATCTCATCCGAGAGCTCTTCAGCAGAGGGGAGAAATTCATGGATGGGAGGGTCTAAGAGCCGGATGGTAACCGGGTAACCGGCCATAATCCGAAAGATCTCTCTGAAATCTTCTTTCTGATAAGGAAGGAGCCGATCTAAGGCCGCCTCCCTCTCTTTGGTTTTCTCTGCCAGGATCATCTCCTGCACAATCGGCAGCCTGTCGGGATCATTAAACATCCTTTCTGTCCGGCATAGCCCTACACCCACGGCGCCATATTTTTTGGCCTTTGAAACCGTGTCAGGGGTGTCAGCGTTGGCCATGACCTTGAGTTCGCTGATTTCGTCCGCCCATTCCAGGAGGACCAAAAGGTCATCGACAAATTCCGGTTCTATTGTGGCTACTTTGCCCTGGTAGACGTTGCCGGTGGTTCCGTCTACTGTAATTATGTCGCCTTCCCTGAGTGTGACCCCCGAGATAACAGCTTCCCGCTCAATATCATTTATAACGATTGCCTCGCATCCAGAAACACAGGGCTTTCCCATGCTTCTTGCAACCACGGCGGCATGGGATGTCTTGCCGCCCCTGCTTGTGAGTATTCCCTGGGCCGCAAAGAAACCGTGAATATCCTCCGGTTTGGTTTCTTCTCTCACAAGGATTACCTTTTCGCCCAGTTTTGCCTTGCTGTCAGCCCTGTCCGCGTCAAAAACCATCTTACCTGACGCGGCCCCCGGGGATGCCGGCAGCCCCTTGGCCAGGACCTCAACCTTGTTATTCGGGTCAAGACGGGGATGGAGGAGCTGCTCTAACATATCCGGCTGTATCCTTAATATGGCCTCTTCCTCGGAAATGAGTCCCTCGTTCACCATGTCAATTGAGGTCTTAATGAAAGCCGATGCGTTCATCTTTGCGTTTCTTGTCTGAAGACAGTATAATTTTTTGTTCTCTATTGTGAACTCGAGATCCTGGACTTCACGGTAGTGGTTTTCCAGGGTGTGCCTCAGCTTTTCTAATTCCGGATAGAGGTCGGGCATTTCCCTCCTGAGCTTGTGGATTGGTTTAGGTGTACGGATACCGGCTACAACATCTTCCCCCTGGGCATTGATCATGTATTCACCGAAAAAGCGGTTTTCTCCGGTGGCCGGATCTCTCGTAAATGCGACACCTGTGGCGCTGTCATCTCCCATGTTTCCAAAAACCATTGTGCAGATATTGACCGCAGTGCCATCGGCCATATTTTTGGTGATCTTGAATTCCTTTCTATAATCAATAGCCCGCTTCCCCATCCACGATCTGAAAACAGATTCCACAGCCAGTTCCAGCTGTACATACGGGTCCTGTGGAAAGGGTTTGCCTGTTTCCTTTTTCACCAGGTCCAGAAATTCACCGCAAGCCTCTTTCAGGGCTTTCCCATTGAGTTGGACATCATCTTCCACCTTATATTTTTGTTTGATATTGAAAAAAATACGGCTGAAGGCGATATCATCCATGTCCAGAGCGATGTTCCCGAAAAGTTGGATCAGCCTGCGATAAAGGTCATACACAAAACGTTCGTTTTTGGTAATTCGGATAAGTCCTGCAACAGTCTCATCGTTGAGGCCAAGATTCAGAATGGTATCCATCATTCCGGGCATGGACATGGCTGCTCCCGATCTGACAGATATCAATAAAGGATTTTTAATATCTCCAAAACCTTTCCCTGTTTCCTTTTCCAACAGTTCCATAGATGCCTGTATCTCATCCTTTAACTGCTGGTTAAGTCTTTCCTTTTTCTGACCCAGATAGGTCAGACAAGCCTGGGTTGTAATAACAAATCCTGGCGGGACAGGGAGCCCGATCCGGGTCATTTCGCAGAGATTTGCCCCTTTTCCTCCTAACAGTTTTTTGTTTTTCCCATCCCCCTCATTGAACGAATATACAAATTTTTCAGCTTCCATTATGCGCCTCCCCTTTATTTCCTTTTTCTTACATATTCAAATAGATAAGCAAAACCAAACAAAACAACACCTAACCCGAGGACTTTCAACACCGACATTTCTTGAAAAAAAAGGCGGGCAAGAATAAAGGCAAATACGCCGGAAAGAATAAGCCGGATGACAATCATTCGAGTGTTTTTCATTGAATTACACCTGACGGCCATGCTAAAAAATATTTTTTGCATGGATTTAGGGATTTATGGATTCAGGAATTTCGAATTATTATAAGAACTTAAAGTTAAAGACATTTCTCCAAATCGTGCACTTTTTGACTATTTGCGAGACCATCACACCTGATACGCCCGTAAAAGGCCTGTTTGCCTGCATAGTATCTATATAGGTTGAACGAAATAACTTCCCTATTTCATAATCTTATTCAAAACGATTATGATTAAGATTCGATTAAGAGTATGAATACAAAATAGTGCCTGAATCACGCCAAAATATGATTCAGGCACTATATAGTCAAGATTTCAGAATGTCTACCAGGTTTCAAGATTTATTTAAGGCTTTTTAAAAGGAATGACCGCAGCAGGTTTGCCAGGGGTATTCTTTTTTTGATTCGGGCCCTGGGATTGCTCAACCTCTCTGATCGTCACCTTCTTGACCTCTTCCAGCCTCATCTCTTTTCCTCCCATGGTGAATACCTCACCGTCAATGTATTTATCTCTAAGTATCCATGTGACGGTCTGGGTGGGTATGGTGAGCAGCAGCAGGGTGACGTGATACCAGTCCTTTTTCATATCGGGTTCGATATGTTCTACGCGTGCAAAAACGGTAGGGTGTTCCTGATGATAAATCAGGACAACGTTGCCTTCTATAGCCATCGTACAGACCTTGAGACCTTTGCAAAACACCCCCTTTCGCACAATCTCTGTGTTGCGTTCAGATTTTAATCCTCGAAATATTCAATATATTCCTGTGGTTAAAATCCTCACGCGTCTTGATCTTGAACGAAATTGAGCATTTTTCAAAGGTCTCACCTTGTTAAGTGGTTGATTCCCTTTCAGTCACTCTCCCTAAGAACAGAGCCTGGATCTGTCCTCAATTTTTCTAACTTCGTCTCGAAACCACTCCCCAAATCCACCCCCATCTCCTGGGCCCTTTTCTTGGCGTTCAGTCCGATGTTCCTACTATCGGTGTAGAAACTATCATTCTGATGAGAGGTGGGGTTGAAATTAGCGAGACGATCTTTCTCAGATTGGTGATATGCACCCCTGGAAATCAGTTTTTTTAGATTATTACCTTCACAACCTGGACATGCAAGGTCTTTTTCGTCCTCGGCCTTCATTAGCAGGGTTTGAAACTGCCCCTGACAGCTTTGGCATTCATATTCATAAATCGGCATCGGCCGGTTTCCTCCTTGGAGTTGGGTCAATCGTCTGTCGTATACTGAGCCAGATGAGGGCCTCATTATTCGACGATCTTTATTTGTATATCAGATGCCGGGAATTTAGGCAATAATCTCCTTTGAAATTCACACCGCGTATACTCTGATGAGGAGGCTCATTAATATTTTGCAGCTTCCCCGGTATTTTTCGTTTTTTTGAACAGGCCGACCAGAAGGTCCTTGATCCCTTTGTCCCCGGGGAATTCCTGAAGCTGTCTCTCAAGTATGTCTGCAGCCTGGTGGTAAAGGCCATAGGAGATTAACAGGTTCGCTTTTAGAAAATCCCTGTCATTTTCATCCAGGTTTCTGATAGCGTCTATCTCAGCCATTTCGGTATTCATTTTCTTAACCTGCTCCTGCCCAAGAATAGAAAACCAGCACAGTTTTGATGTGAGCGCTTTGGGATCTACCCTCCCGGATCCCGTGACTTTCCAATAATACCTGGTGCCGGGTAAAAGAGGGGGGGAGTTCTTCGGGAAGGCCGCCCTGGTTTTACCGGGTTCAACCTTGAAGGAGTATCGGTACGCCGGTGAAGGGGCTTTCAGAAATATGTCCACACCTTCCACTCCTTCTATCTTCTCCCATTCGAAACGGAGTTGATCCGAGGTTATGCATGAGTTGAAAGGATAGATCAGCATCACTTCACCATCCCCCCTCACCATGGCTTTTACGGTCGGACCTTTGCCTATGAGAGTCGTTTCACCTATGGTGTCCATCAATTTAGCAATCAGCGTGTTCCGGGATCCCGTTTCATTATCTGTGGGCAGGGTAAAATTTGCTCCCTTTTTTATTGCCAGCATTTTCCCATCCGATAAAATGACGGAAGCTGTTCCATCAAGATTTCTAATCGTGTCTCCGGGGTTTAGCCTCATACCGGTTTTGGCCGGAGATGTGCCATTGTGAGATTCTATATTGACTTTTCCTTTCACCCTCAGGAGGACGCCGGTTGCAGAAAAGGCGGAAGAGCAAAAGAGTATCAAGAGAAAAAAATAGGGATTAGAAGACCCGGGATGCTTCCGCAAAAACATCTCTTGTGCATTGGTTAACCCTCCTGTGCTATTTTGTTGTTAATCGAAAAACTCCATCCCAGCTATCATCCGGCGGGTTATCTAAGAAGTAGCGGCAACGCTCAATATAGGTCAAAGTTGGGCCGTCATCCGGCTTCAAGCCTAATCCCTCTTCGAATAACCTCAGGGCCTCTTTCCATTCGCTTTTTGTATATGCCAGGAAACCCTGCAGGTAGCAATCAAGCATTTTCTTGAATTCAAGCTCATGCCTATCGTTTAAACGACCCAGTACCTCATAGACCTTAACAGGACGCTTCTTTCCTTTTACTCTAAGGTTGTCGAGCACTCTTACCATGAAATGATCTCTTACCAGAGTGTAGGTAGAGTGGCTTATCATCAGATACGTTCCATACTGTTTATTTGCGTTCTCCAAGCGGGAGGCTAGATTCACCCCATCCCCGATAATCGTGTAATCGAATCGTTTCTGAGATCCGATGTTTCCGACAATTACCCTCCCGGTATTCAATCCGAACCTTGTCTTAATGGCAGGCCTTCCCTCGTCCTGGAATTTCAGACTTAGGCTGTCCGAAAATCTCGACATCTCCAAAGCTGCTGCGACCGCCTTGCTTGCATGTTCATGATCTTCAAGAGGGGCACCCCAAAAGGCCATGACAGCATCCCCCTCATACTTGTCAAGGGTTCCGCCATGGTCAAAAATGATTTGGGTCATGCCATCCAGATATTCATTCAACAGAGAGACGAGATCTGAAGGAGGCATTATTTCTGAAAGGGAAGTAAATCCCTTGAGATCAGAGAAAAGAACCGTGAGTTCTTTTTCTTCACCGCCCAGGGAAAGCAAATCGGGTCTTTTCAGAAGTATGTTGACGAATTCGGGAGAGAGATACATCTGGAAGGTTTTTTTTATCCATCTTTTCTGTCGGCCCTCTGTCAGAGTCCGGTAAACGGTAATTGAAATGAATGTCAAGATAAGCCCTGCCAACAAAGGGATCATGGGAAGTATCAGGTTGGTTCTTTCGAAAAAGACAAGGCAGAATACCGAATAGCCCGAGCAGAGGATTGCAAGGGCAATTGCAGAAATTATGGTATTAAACCATCTCTCCAGCAATAAAAGAGTGAGAGAAAAAAACAGAATTATCATAAATGAAACGGCTGCCGGGAGGGTGGTAATTGTCTTGCCATCCAAAATGGTAGCCAGGGCATTGGCATGGATTTCAACACCTGGCGTCATGGCATAATCATAGAGACGGCTATAGAAGGGAGTTCGGTAAGCATCCGTGTTGTCTGTATATCCCGCGCCTATAAGGACGAACTTGTTTTTGAACCATGCTTTGGGAATAAGTCCTGTAAGGACTGCGGAAGCGGGCAAAGTCTTGATGATGTTTCTATCCGGTTGTGAAGAGGCGGGAGGACCCTGATAGTTTATGAAAATTCTGTTAAGAGAATCAAGATTCATTGACGGCCATTTCTCTGAAAATCTTTCCATACCAACAAGCTTGGAGGATTTGACTTCTTCCCCCTGATCGAGAAGAAAGAGAGAAGATGAGAGTGCCGGGACAGTCTTTCCCTCCACCTCGTAATATACTTGGAGTTCTCTAATTCGCTGGTCTATAGGATCAATGGGGAAGTCTGCGACGCCCGTGGCGGATGCGGCATTAAGGAACTCTTTATGAGGAAGGTCGAGCCTGTATCGGCCGTCTTCTTCCCGGAGTGCAGAGACCAGAACGACTTTCCCACTTTCTTTTATGGCCGACAAGAGTTCATTGTCTTTATCTTCAGAAGTCAGGTTTTTGAGAAATATATCAAGACCTATAAATCTGGCGCCGCCTTCGTCTGCTATCTGGATCAGTTTTGCAAGCATCCCACGGGGGACAGGAGATCTGCATGGGAACTGATCCATAATAGCCTCATCCAGCAATATGGCCATCACATCCTTGCCAAATGATTTATCAGGGGATCTAAACCGTATTCTCCAATCGATCGTTTTGTATTCCAGTGTATGGAAGAATGGTAACTGCATGAGCAAAATAGCAGCGATTGAACAAAGAAGAACAATGCCCAGAGGAACAACTATTCTTGATTCTTTCTTAATCACTTACCAAGACCATACGTCAGGTAAAAAGGAGCCCAGTAATAGGGAGAGGGGTATTTTTTCATTAATTTAACCTGCGCTTCCTGGAGGGCTACTGCCGGTGATTTGATTTTAAGGCCGCTATAAAAATACTTCATTAACTCATAGGTGGATCTATCTGAAACACTCCAGAGGCTCGCGACCACGCCGCCTGCACCAGCATAAATGAATGCTCGGTTAAGGCTCTGGATTTCATCGCCCCCCTCTACCTTTCCGATGCCCGACTGGCATGCACTGAGCACAATCAACCGGGGATTTAAGGTCAGGGAGAATATTTCAATGGTTTCCAGGTTACCATCGTTCTTATGGTCTTCGGCAAGGAGAAGGGCAGATTTGAGTGGCTGATTGGCAAAATATCTTCCATGTGCAGCAATGTGGATAACATCTGCATCAGTTAAATCCCTCTCTTTCATAACCGACTCGTTGGCCTTTTTTCCCGTGAGTACTGTTTTGACTGGAAAATCTTTGGATACGAATTTCACCTCAGCCTCTGCGAATTCCAAATTCATCCCCTTTTTAACCCGTTCAGGGTTGCCCATTGCAAGAATACTGTTTCTGTCGGGCGAGACCTCCTTATCCATGAAAAAAAGACTGGAGGCATTGGGTAGGATAGTCAGGGCAAAATCCTGCACCAGGAATCGTTTATCCGACAGGGGCAGACTGGAAAAGGGGAGGTGGTGAAGTGATTTTGAAGGAACGATAAACAGCCTCTTTGAACCAGCTAACTGGCTTAAGAAGGGTGTGATCAGAAGCTCGGAAAGCTGCCTGCCGAGATCCGCAATAAGCATCTCTTGCTGGGAGGAGATTGCTTCCCTGTAATCGGCGATCAACTCGTCCATATTTATTGAGCCGGTCCCCACAGAAATGGCTGAGACAGACCCTTTGTTTACTACCCACACAAGGATTCTTTTCTTATGGAGGAAATAGGAAACCAGGGCGGTGTCTTTACCAAGGCGGGCAGCTATCCTGCTGGCCGGGACTGTCGTGACGGCAGTGGTTGCCGCGAATTCAAGGCTCTGTCCTTTGATGGCCTCAAGGACGTTTTTTCGTTCTTTCAGTAATTTTTTATAAGCTTCATAATCTGATTCCCGGTCCGATCCTCGGGCAGTTTTCAGCCTTGCGGCGACAATGTCGATCTTATTCTGTATTTCTATATCTTTCTTTATCAAGAGAGGGTCCACGGATTTCTTGGCCTTAACAGAACGACCGGCCAACATGTCCAGGAAGGCCCTTGCCTTGGCCCTTTCCAGATAGTCAAAACCCTCTTCAAACTGTTTCATCTCGAACAGGAGGATAATCATTTCCACATAGACATCCTGGACAGAAGATGCAAACATCTTTTTGATCGTATCTTCCCTTAATTTCGAACGGGTCAATTCAAGTACATCTATAGAACGAGTAAGATATTTTTTGGCCTCAGCAGATTTCCTCTCGTTTTTGAGCGCCCGGCCGATTTCGTAGCACATACGCCAGACGACTTCCGAACTACCTCGTCTGTCTGCCTTTTCGAGAAAAGCATCATACTCTTCAAATTTTTCCCGATCTATTTTCACAGAAGATGAAAGGAATTCGATTTTATATCTCAAGGCCTGATTAACAAGCAGCCCGAATTGCTTATTCCCTTCCTGGAAGGCATCTCTTCCCGCATCAAAATGCTTCCAGGCCTTATTAAATTGTCCTTCTTCACCGTATGTGGCACCCATGATGGTTTGACAGAATCCAATTCCCTCATAGATATCAGAATCTAACTTGATAAACATTCCGTAGAGGGGATGTTTTACCACCGTCAAAATCCGATTAATGAGTTCTTCAGCTTTTTTGAGATTTTCAAGTGCCCTGGGGTACTCACCCGCGAAATAGTAAATGGTGCCGAGGTTGACCCTGGCGTGTATGATTGCCTTGCTCTTCCTGATCATTGAAATGATCTCTTCCCCGCCTGGGGGGCTGGAGTAGGAAGTTTTAAAGACAAAGTTTTTCAGGGTCGAGAGGGCTTTCCGATAGTGGTCCTTGGCCTTTTGCGTGGCTCCTGAGAAAAGATATACATCACCCAGGTCAGCGTCTATTTCCGCAGCATCTCCATTGAGACGTACACCAATGGGATATGCCTTTCGAAACAGATGGAGCGCACTCCCATATTCCCCCCTTTCTCTCTCAATCCAGCCCATCCTTTCGAGGCAAAAAAGGACACCCTGTTCATTTTTTTCGTTTTCATACGAAGCGAGAGCTTTTTTATAATTAGCTAAGGCCCGGGCATAATCACCCGTTGAGAATAACTCTTCCGCCGTGAGAGAGTGTTGGTTCAATGAGACCTGATATTCTTTGTAGGATGTGGCACAGGACCAGAAAATGAGGGGCAGCACGAGAGGGTAAATCAGAAGAAGCAAAGCTCGAAACCGTTTGATCATGGATTTTTCCATCATTTATTCCTCCTTGAAATTATCCAGAATATTTCTCAATTTTTGTGATAATGCTTTCACCTTGAAAGGCTTCTGAATAAAACCATCGCATCCTCGATCCATTATCTCAGTTGCCTGGCCGTTAATGCTGTATCCACTGGAAAGGAGGACCTTTATATGAGGATCGATCTCTTTTAGCCTGTCATAAGTCACACTCCCACTCATATCCGGCATGATCATATCCAGAATTACTACATCAACCAGATCTTTGTTTTTTTCATATATTTCAATGGCCTCTTTTCCGCCTCTCGCGATCAAGATTTTGTAACCCAACTCTTTAAACAGTTCCCCCGCAATTTCAATTATCATATCCTCATCGTCTACGAAAAGAACAGTCTCGGATCCCCTAAGTATATCCCCGGATGGCTGCTTCTCTTCAATGATCTTTTTTGCAGAAGCAGGCAGGTAGACATCCGAAAATTTGAAAAAAGGCTCTCTGGCCTTCAGAGGGGCAGAAGTAACCAGACCGTCAATTTCACGGTTTTTCGCCTTTTCCACCATGTCCTTCCATCGGCCTGTGACCAGTTGGATATTCGATCCGGTTGATTCGTTTATGTATCGTATGAAGTCAACATCAACCCCTCTTAATATACCGTCTGTCCCCCTGGATAAAAAAGGCTCCCAGCCTTCGTCAGTACCGAGCCGTATAACCGGATGAGATTGAAGAAAGGCTTTTTCTCCCTCAGTAAGTTCAATTTGTTTATGTTGGATTTTACCAGAGCCCTGGTATTGATTCGATGATGGGTCTTGCGGTTGATCAGAAAATACCGGTGCAGCAAAAAGACAAAGGGAAGTAATAATTAACCAATGGACAGAACGTCTCCGATAGAACATATTCCCTCCATGATAAGCTATTTGATCATCTAACAGTTAACCTGCATTCAAGATCTTCCGGGCACCAATTCTGGTAATTTATTCTTGCGATAGACCTGAGGAGTCTATCTGCATCAAATTCGCCCAGCTGGAAAAAGTGCGACAAACATAAGAAGGATATTGGTCTACCATTTTCAAAAGCGACTTGAAATCCAATTCATCAATTTCCAGTTCATCTTGGGCAGGGATCATTCCACGGTAATAAAGAGTGTCTAAAACGGCCTTTTCGGGTGAAGCCATATAGAATTTATCATTATAGCTAAACCCGAAAAACAAGGCCGGGGAAATTCTTGAAAATTCAATGGTGATTCCCTGGTAATGAAAATCCCGTTTTTTACCTACGGATGTGTCCAAAGTAAGCACCGTACACACCAAAGGTGATTGCAGGCTGACACCATGATAATTTAGCGCCCACTCGCAGGAGATGTATGCCGATTGCCTCAAAAAACATGCCACCTCCTCAACGCGGGGAAATCCATAGAGGAATGAATTGATGTAATTGCCTCGATTAAGACGGTGGATCAGTTCTTGTTTGACTGCACGAGATAAAAATGTGCCCGTATGAGGCGCTACTTTCTCCGCATCCTGCTTGCGGAAAAGAGCGGGCAGGAGTTTTAAGCGTTTAAGGGTTGTCTTTTCTTCCTTCATGATCTTCAAAATACTTTTTCATTCCCTGATCTAAAAAACCAGAGGTGACTTCCTCTAAAACGGTAATAAAATCGCTGAAATTATCGTCCTGATAAATTGAGAGAATCTCTTGAGGTATGAAACGGGGCAAATCGGTTTTCATGGCATTAGCGATGGCTGAGATAGATCCCTTTTTCTTAAAAAAGTCAGCTTCTCTGTCTGGGATAAATGAAGTCTGATACATAGTAAATTTTTCTCTAATCTTAATCCATTCCGGTACCACCTTAAGTTGTTTTACGATCCACCAGATGTCATAGATATCCCTCCCTTTAAGAAATTTTCTTTCATAAACGGCCCTTATTTTGTCAGAAAGGATCTCCTCCGGGGTTTCTGCTAATACAATACTGCTTGAGTACGGTATTACCAATTCTCCGCCTGTAACCATGCCTGCTACTAATGGCA
>JACNJD010000289.1 GCA_014382715.1 Candidatus Desulfacyla euxinica
TCGGAAAGGCCTATGGCCGCGCGGTGGCGGGTTCCCCACTCCTTCGGCAATCCTTCGGCCGGCGTGAGGGGGAGATAACAGGCTACTTCCGTTATCTCTCCCTCCCTGATTAGAATGGCGCCGTCATGAAGGGGTGATTCCTTCTGGAAAATGCTTTTCAAAACCTCCGGGGTCGGTGTGGATTCAAGGTGCTGTCCTTCAGTCATGTGCTCCTGGACCCTTTCATCCCGTTCAATAATGATTAGGGCGCCTGTTTTTTCCCCGGCAAGGGCAAAAATCCCTTTAGCGAAGTCCACAATCCATTCCTCGGTTTTTTTCTGTCTGCGAAATCCGAATCTTTGAAGCGGATTCACCTTTTCCAACACCTGCCGGATTTCCGATTGAAAAAGGACCACCAACAGGATAACCAGGATCTGCCACAGAAATTGAAACACCCAGGTGGTCAGGAACAAGCCCCATGCCCTTGCCATTGTAAACACGGCCCCCAAGATCAGGAGCCCGATAAGGGCCTTGAACGCTTTGGTCCCCTGGAACCAGATGAAGAGATGATAGGCCACAACAGTTAGAAACAGGATGTCGAGAAGATCCTGAAACTTGAAGTTGGCAATGATGGCAAGGATGTTCATGGTGCACCTTTCTAAGAAATAGAATATCGACGAGTCTCCATGTCCGGGCAAATGATATCGCAGAAAAGAATGGAGTCTTCAGATCTATTACTGGTCCAGAGCTTTGTGCGGACAATAAGGATTGTAACACTTAACCGTGGATCAGGATAGTATTTCCTTCACTGTGACCATATGCCTGTTCTCTTCCCTTCTGAGAATGCCACTGATTTCAACTTCCATCCGGATGAATCGCATCAAGTCTGCTCCTTTTTCGTTTCTGTCAACGAGGTATTCGTCCTCATTGAATGTGGAGATGGCCACGCCTATCACTCTCCCCTTTCCATCCCAATCCACAGGTACGACAATCCCCTTGATTGTGATAGAATTGACGTCCGCTTTTCCTTTCTTGCCGCCCACTCTCATACTACACCTGTGATGATCAGAGTTTATATTGCCTTAACAGCAATGGATATGCCATAGCGATAACCTATTGTTTTGCCATGATTTATTAGGCTATTTGGCCCGAGCTTGATCGGAATTAGGGGTTCCGATTCGGAAAAAATGATAGAGTTATCTTCTGCAAGCAGGCTGACAAGGCAGGTTAACGAGCTGAAATAATGAAGAAAATAGAAAAAAGAACTCCATCTTCCGATATCTTATAAGGATCGGAATTTCAAGTTCCGATAATCATACGGCCCTGAAAATTTACTACATTCGTCTCTCAATCAATTGGATTGGCGGCAAACGGCCATTCATTGTAACAGGCTGGAATGACGGGTTAAAATTAATTATATGCTTCACTCCAAACTTTTGAGCAGCGGCCTTGACGCATAAATGGCACGTCTCTTGCTATATTTAATAGCCTAATTGCTGGTAGTGCGTAGCGAGCGCGCTATCCCGTCCACCAAATTTGAACGGGATTTGAGGAAACTTCAATTTCTCAGTTACCCGACCTGCCTTTGCATGGTGGGCAGACATGACAGGTCGGGTTACTGACTACCTTGCTAAGGAGGATTTATGCGTAATGAACAGAATGATGGATGGATACGGCCCCCATTTGATGCTGGATCTGGGTGAGTGCAACCCCGCGGTTCTTGACGATCTCGATGCCTGCTTCAGCCTGTTGAATGAACTGCCCGAAAAAATCGGCATGACAAAGATAACACAGCCATACGTATTCAGATACAAGGGGCAGGTCCCGGAAGATGAAGGGATCACCGGGGTCACCATAATCGCTGAGAGTCATATCTCTCTCCATACCTATCCCAAGAAGAACTTCGTGTTTGTAGATCTATTTTCCTGCAAGCCATTCGACGTGGAAGGAGCCAGGGACCATATCGTCCAATTCTTCCAATCCAAATCCCCTTCTGTTCATACGTATGAACGGGGGTTACACTTTCCCAAAACATACAACCTGGCAGCATAGGGCAATCTCCCATGAAACCAGAAATAAACACGGGGGCCTTTGGCGCCCTAAGTGATGATTTTTGTCGTTATGAAACGGCATCCATTGCAATATTGCCTGTCCCCTATGATGGCACATCCACATGGATGAAGGGCGCCAGCCATGGGCCAGCGGCACTGCTGGATGCCTCTGCCCATATGGAGCTGTACGATATTGAGACGGATTCCGAGGTGTATAGACGCGGGATTGTGACCATGGGGCCTGTCCACTGTCCGGATGACCCGGCGCACATGGTCACCGCTGTCTATGAACGAACCAGATCGCTTGTTGAGGATAAAAAATTCATCGTTGGCGTGGGCGGTGAGCATTCGGTTTCCGTGGGGCTGGTTCGCGCCACTGCTAAAAGGTTTCCCGCTCTGTCGGTTCTTCAATTAGATGCTCACGCCGACACCAGGGAGGAATACAAGGGGAGCCAGTTCAGCCACGCCTGCGTGATGGCAAGAATTGGCGAGATATGCCCCTATGTGCAGGCGGGTATTCGGAGCATGGATGCATCCGAACTGGAGATCCTGGACAGGGACCGCACATTTTTTGCCCATCAGTTTGCCGTGGGCGAAGAGGTCGTTCCCAGAATAGTAAAGGCCTTGACACAGGATGTTTATATCACCATCGACCTGGATGTCCTTGACCCCTCCATTATGCCCTCCACCGGGACCCCGGAGCCAGGGGGGCTTGACTGGTACGGTCTGTTCAGGCTTTTGACGCCTGTCATAGGGGCAAAAAACGTGGTTGGAATAGATGTGACCGAGCTGTTGCCCAATCCGGTCAACAAGGCACCTGATTTTTTGGCTGCAAAATTGATTTATCGGATTTTGAGTATGATCTTTACACAAAGAGAGGAGAATAATGCATAAGAATGATATGTTGAAGATCCCTGTAGAGCATCTTGACATCAAGGGATTTGATGCAAGGCCAGTCATAGATGCCTACGCCAAGATGGCCTTCCAGGCGAGAAATCTTGCCACCGCAGCAGATATATACAACCGGATGCTGTCAGACCATGACTGCACAATTATTCTCACGCTTGCAGGTTCCCTGTTCAGCGCCGGTCTAAAGCATGTGGTAGTTGAAATGATCGAAAACAACATGTTGGATGCTATCGTCTCTACAGGGGCCATCATAGTGGATCAGGACTTTTTTGAGGCACTCGGTTTTAAACATTACAGGGGGAGCCCCTTTGTCAATGATATGGAGTTGAGCGGACTTGCCATTGACCGGATTTACGATACTTATATTGATGAAGACCAGTTGCGGGTTTGTGATATGAGCATTGCCAAGATTGCCGATACGCTCCCTGCCAAACCCTGTTCTTCCAGGGAATTCATCCATGCTATGGGCATCTATCTGGACGGGGAAGAGCTAAAGACTGAGAAGTCCGTGGTCCTGTCCGCTTACAAAAAAGGGGTCCCGATTTTTGTCCCTGCGTTTTCGGACTGTTCCGCCGGGTTCGGCCTGGTCTACCATCAGTGGCACAGTAAAGACGAACACCTTTCCATCGACTCGGTTCGGGATTTTCGAGAACTTACAGAGATCAAGCTTGCTGTTAAAGAAACAGGTATTATTATGGTGGGCGGCGGTGTCCCCAAAAACTTTACCCAGGACATTGTGGTAGCAACCGACATATTGGGAGAGCAAAAACCGGTTCATAAATATGCGATCCAGCTCACGGTGGCGGACGAACGTGACGGCGGTCTCTCCGGTTCCACGCTGAGGGAGGCATGCTCCTGGGGGAAAGTAGACATGAAACATGAACAGATGGTATTTGGTGAAGCCACTATTACGTTTCCTTTGATCATTAGTGATGCCTACCATCGCAGAGCCTGGAAGGCGAGAAAAAGAGCAAGGCTGTCCAACCTTTATGCCAACAAATCCTGATCCGCGCTCTCGGTAATGTAAGGATCATGAGGCGGTTAAAACGAAGAACCCAATTCCACCTAGGGCTATGAGATGAATCTTATGAAATTCCAAGGATTTAGGAAAAGAAGAAAGAAAAGGCCGCCCATAAAGGGGGCTGCGGATTTGACTGGGGCCAAAGACTTGCTCCAAAAGGGAGTATCCTTTGTTATACGGATACCCATCATCCCGCTTTTTCTTGTTATGATTCACGGTGCTATTGCTATACAGGCCGATGCAGCAAAACAGATAGCGACAGAAGCGATCCAGGCAAAGACATTGCAGAAGTCCGATCCTTTTTCCATACAGGACAAACTAAAAGAAATTCAAAAAAGATTGAAGACCACTGTTGAAGCGGGGAAAAAAACGGCGCTTGATCAAATGGGCATAACCGAAGACCAGCTGCGAGATCGAATTGCCAGACTCAGGGAGATAGAAGCCGTTTACCAGGGCCAGTTGACCGCTATAAAAAAGCAGGCATCCATGAAAGAGGAAAAGGCTGCCCTGGAAGTGAGACAGAAAGATCAAAAGCTGATGGATCTCCTCCCGTCGCCCCCCTTTTCCTTGAGCCTGTACGACAAGTTCCTTGACCAATTAGCCGCTGCTGATCGAGGGGTGGAAAAAGGGCGTGCGGACATAAAGCTGACAAGAAAATCAATTGAGGATGCTTCATCCAGGTTTGAAATGGCACAACAAAAACTTCGCGGTATCAGGGAAAAACTGGATACAAAGAAAAGTCCTGAACTAAACTGGCAGTTTGAACAGGCACGGATAGAAATGGAACTGGCCCAGGCTATCTTCGATCTTCAAAAAATCAACCGTGAAAACGCAACCATAGAGCTTAGCCTGGCAGGATTTAAAAGGACCATTGCCCAAGAACATCTCAACTGGATCAAGACTCATCTATTTTTTGATGATGATGAGCTGAGGTACTATCTCGGGTCAGTGGAAGAACGTAGGACAGACCTTGCATTACGAATAGGAACACTGATAAATGAGCAACAGGAAGTTGAAACCGCCTGGAAAAAGGCCCGGGAAAGGGCTGAGGCTGCTCAGGGAACTGACGAACTGACCGCGGCTAAAGCTGGCGCCCTTCTCAAAGCGCGCGAAGCATGGCGCGAGACCTACCAGGAGGTTTTAGAGCAAAATCAAAACATGTTTCAAATGTTAAATCAGGAACAACAGGTCTGGCAACGCCGCTATGCCCTCTTGAAAGAAGATCTGAAATATGAACAATTGCCTAAATGGGAGGAAGAGGCCGAGGGCAATATCAAAGACATCAGTCGTCTCATACATATCCAGCAGAATTCCCGTGCCGGTCTGCAGTCAGAGATCGCTGCAATCGAAAAACAGCTATCGGGTGAGAAGTTAGATCCCACCATAAGAGATCATACCGAGAATCAGCTAAAGGCCCTACGAAAGCAGGCTGACCGCAGCTTTGAATATCTCACTGTGCTTCAGGGAGGAAAAGAAGCCCAACTGCGGCTTTTGGACGAAATCGCATACAAATTGGGAAATATCCCTCTCAAAGGCAAGATCCGAATCGGAGGGGTCTGGATAGGTGAAATATGGGAGTTTGAATTATGGGTCATTGGCGAGCATTCCGTAACTGTGAAAAAAGTTGTCATTGCCCTCATTATAATGACAGTCGGTATAATATTCGCCAGATACGGCAGGCGGGCCGTGGGCAAACGCCTTTCTCGGCGAAAGCTTCTTGATCAAACCGCAGTTGCGGCAACGGAGAAAATTCTTTACTTCATCATTCTCCTGCTGACCGCTCTTTTTGCCCTAAATGTTGTTAATATACCCCTGACGGCCTTTACTTTTCTTGGCGGCGCCATCGCCATTGGAGTGGGTTTTGGCGCGCAGAACCTGATCAACAATTTTATCAGCGGTTTCATTATCATGGCTGAGCGGCCGATAAAAATAGATGACATGATCGAAGTGGAGGGTAATTTCGCCACAGTGGAAGATGTGGGTGCACGCTGTACCCGTATCCGCACTGCCGGTAACGTGCATATACTTGTACCCAACAGTAGTTTCTTAGAAAAAAGCATTACAAACTGGACTCTCTCAGACAAAGAAGTCCGCGCTAAAGTGAAGGTGGGGGTCGCCTATGGAACAGATACCCGCGAAGCCTCAAGATTAATGCTCAAAGCGGCTCATGATCATGAAAAGACATTGAAAGACCCAGAGCCTTTCGTACTCTTTACAGACTTTGGGGACAATTCCTTGGGATTTGAAGTCTACTTCTGGCTAAGTATGGGCCGACTCATGGAACGTAGAATGATTGAAAGTGATATTCGGTTTTGCATTGATGGCCTTTTCCGGGAGGCGGGTATTGTTATCGCATTTCCCCAGCAAGATGTACATCTCGATACCTCCAAACCGCTTGATCTGCGGATCATGGAGCCAGGGGTTCAGACAGGAGGCTCTTTAAAAATAAAGGATGACTGACATGAAGGGTGAGAATGCAAGCTTACCCCCTATTTATGTAAGCGGCTACACCAGTCCACCAGTGCCTGGAGTACAGCCTCGCTTTTACCTTCATTTGAGAGAAAGTCTTCACGGGAGAGCTCAACCTGAACCCAAGGGAGTTCTCTGGCGTGCGAGCGTATGATATACCCACCTTTAAAGGGCTGATTGATAGCGATTTCTGTTTTAAAGGCCTTTTTGAAACACTCTGCGAGAGACCTCATCCACTCCTTGGGGCAGGTTCCATCACCGTTGCTGAGACATATCCGGGGACGTCTGACACCTGGATCAGGACCTACGGGGGGCCCTTCAGCGGCCATGGTATGACAGTCCACCCCAAGCCTCGCCCCCCTGGCAAGTCTCGAAAGATCTAAGTGATAGGGTCTGTGATATTTGACAATCAGTCTATTGATGCTCCCCTCAGAGGGGAACCTGCCATATACCGGGACGTTCCAGCAGGTGTGGGTCTTGACAATGCCATCCCCTCTCCGATCGTCTTCAGAACGGTTCATATCGATGATGGCCCGGGCCACACCCGTTGTCACTAAGGCAAAGACATGTGTCTTCAAAGGCAAATAGATCTCGGCTGCACCCTTGTCACCGTCTTTGATGATATCCTGCTTGTCAAGGATACAGAGGTCCTTCACTTCGGGCGGAATCTCTAATCCGGCGTGAGGCACTGATATGAGCACCGGAAGCCTCATTTCCTGGCTCCCAAGGCAGATCCGTCCCTGCGCGGGTCAGCCACACCAATGAATTCACCCCTTTCAAAAAGCACCATCTGAACAGATCCGAGATAGAAAGACATGGGCTCCCTTATATCGATCTCAAAGCCCCTCTCCTTCAAGAGTTCAGGGATATCGTCACGCATGTAGGAGGCCTCAAGGGAGACCTTGCCATCAAAGGTGCAGTGCAGACGGGGTGCGGCCACAGCGTCAAAGGGCGACTGCCACGCTAATCTCAGCAGGATTTGAACTATTGTTGAGGTAATCCGGTCACTTCCCGGTGAGCCGATTGCCAGCCAGGGCGCATCAGAGCGAAAGATGATGGTGGGCGCCACGCTGGCCCAGGGTACGCCGTTGGGACGGAGATAATATGGGTGGGAGATATCCTGATAGTCAAAGGCGCTCATATAGTTGTTGTAGAGGAACCCCAATTTAGGTGTGACAACTTTGGCGCCGTAAACCCTCTCGATGGATTGGGTGAGGGCCACCACATTCCCATGTTTATCCATTACTGAAAGATGTGTTGTCTCACCCCCCTTTTCAATGCGCGAGCGGATCTGTTCGGAAACAAGCTTGCCATACGATCTGCTGAGCATACGCCGGTCCTGCACCTGGGGATAGAAGTTAGGGTCAAAGGGCCGGTCCCTCCTATCCAATTGGGTGCGTCGAATAGTCTCGGCAAGGAGCAAGGCCCCTTTTGGCGTATCCGGGTTCCGATTTTCTTTGGGGAATTTTCTCAATATGTTCAGCATCTCAACAAGGGTCCGCCCTGCCCCTGGAGGAGGCATGGTTTTCACATACATACCTCCAAACTTACATACCACTGGTTCCCGCTCTATGGGCCACGGGATGTTAGCAAGATCGTCTTTTTGCATGAACCCATCGTTTTTGTCCATATCTTCAGAAATCAGGTTTGCAATCTTGCCCTGGTAGAAGTCCTCGATCCCCTCCTTAGCCAGCCGCTCTAAAGTCTTTGCGAGCACAGGTTGCTTAAAGACAATACCGACAGAATAGGGTCTGTCTCCGTTTCGAAGAAAAAAGGCCCCTGCATTCCCTTTTCGGAAGTTTCTCAGCTCACGCCCCTGGAGCCTGCGCTGGAGTTCGGTGATCTGGTATCCGTTCTCGGCTAATTCAATGACCGGTTCCAGGATCGCAGGAAGATTGAATGTCCCGAATCGCTCGAGGGCGTAGCCTAAGGTGGCAGGAGTACTCGGTACCGTGGACGCCTTATAACCGTGAAGCCGGAATCGCTTCTCTGAGACAGATTCCATGACAGCCCTGTTTGGGGCCCTTGAAGAACCGTCCAAGGCGACAGTGGTCCCGGTTTTTGCGGTGTAAACAAGCATCATGGTCTGGCCGCCCAGTCCCGAAGCCTGCGGTTCACACACGCCCAAGGCAAAGGCCGTGGCCACGGCTGCATCCATGGCGTTCCCTCCCTGCTCAAGGATCTCAGCCCCCACTTTAGTGGCGAGGTATTGGGCCGTGGCAACCATGCCGTGTTTGGAAACGGCGATACGCTGCGGATTGGGTATCCTGACCTTTGAAGGTTCTATGAAATCGGTATCGATCTCTTTTCTGTTTTTCACAGCCATAGCTATTTCCTGATATCCTTTGCCAGAAATTGAGCGATCAGCAGGGTGCGCTGGATCAGGCTCGCACGGTTTACTGCCTCCTGCGGTGTGTAAAGATCCTTAGACACAGGCCCGGCCCCGCACACTACCGGAATCCGCGGCGGGACCAGACCTCCTACTGAGGGCCATACCGATGATTCCTGGACGAGCGGGATCTCCCATTTCTGTGCAACAGCAGATAGAGATTTTGCAAGGCCAAGGTTGTTGCGTCTTTCTTTCATGGGAGGCCGATCCGAAATCCTTTCCAATTTGCATTTTAGGCCTTTCATGCTGAGAATTTTCTTCATCTTCTCCTCTATAGCATCAGCGACTTTTTGATCAGGATAACTGAGCATAAGGTTGGCCATCACTCGATGGGGCAGCAACATAGGGAATACATCTGTCTTGACATCCACTGCCGACAGGGAGATCCGGTCTTTTCGTGATGAGAGACCGGAAAGCTCCCGGAGCTTTTCACAGAACCATAAGAGGACATCCGGGGTCTTCTGGTGCTGACCAAGACGTTTTGGTTTGCCTTCCACAATCAGTTGATATTTTCTCTGTCCCCTGCGCTGGATGATTATCTTATCACCTACGGTTCCCGGTCGTAAGATAATTACACGCCGTGCCTTTGACGCTGCTTCATGAATGATGTCAGTACTGTTCCGGCAGTCTCTTCCTTCGTCAACATAGAATAAAACACCTATGGGGAGTTTTTGAAGCACACGACAGTGTCTCAACGAGCGGAGAACGAATTGGATCAACACCAGGGATGCGCGTGATGTTCCTATCCCTTCACCATAGAGCCATTCGGGCTCGCGCCGGAAGAGCTGGGTCGGGACATTGGGGTCCAACGGGATATCTAAGTGGCTGATAAAGAGGGTTCCTCCATCCAGACCGGCCCTGGTTTCCCATGTCCACACTGACCGACGTCTATCAGTAAGGCCCGTGACCGGCTTCATCTTAATCTCATTCAGCTGCTTTTCAAGCTTTTTTGCTGCTGCTCTGTTTCCCACAGGATCAAATGTACGGCTTGGAACCGATACCCATTCCTCTAATTTACGCTCCATGAGGTCTCTCTGTTTGGACAGATAGGAGAAAATGAGGGTCCCGAGATCGGTGTCTCTCGCGGATAAACCGGGAGGCTTTGGCGTGCCAAAATACCTGGCGCAGGCCGTTTCAACCAGAGCGTTTACGAGATCCGGGAAGTCCAGGCCCGTCTCCTTTGCCGCAATGGTATATGAACCGTGTTCTCCCAGGCTGGGCAGGCTGTTTATTTCAAGGATATAGAAATTGTCTTCGGAATCCAGACGCATGTCTACACGGGCACAGTCATTGCATCCGAGGGAGGAAAAGGCCCGGACAGCGATCTCCCGGGCTTTTTGAGTCAGTTCATCTCCTATGGGCGCCGGGCAAAGCCATTTGATCTCGCGGCCCGATTCGCCCTTTTTGTCCTCAAGGGTATAAATGGCCGGGCCACCCTCTCCGAAAACGATCTCACAGGGGGGAAGGGAGACCGGCGGGCTATTCCCAAGCAGGCCTACGTTGATTTCCCGGCCTTGAATATATTGCTCGACTAAGACCGGTTGCTGAAAAGCGCCAAAAATAAACCGGGCCGCTTCTCTAAGCTCCTTTTCGTTCGTTACCACCTTTATGCCCATGGAAACCGCTTCATTTTTTGGCTTGACAATCAGGGGATAAGGTAAATCAGGCGCTGCGAATCCCGGGGCATCCAACACCGCGAAATCCGGCGTGGGTAGACCCTGCTGCCGAAAAATCATCTTTGCAACCACCTTGTCCAAGGCTAAAGAGTGAGCCAAGGGATTTGATCCCACGTATGGAATGCCTATCATCTCCAATATGCCGGGCACATGTGTATACCGGGCCTGCCCCTGAATGCCGTAGGAAAGATTAAAGACCATCCCGGGCAGTTCACCCTTAAGCACCTTGGGCATGAAGACCTCAAGCTTCCTGATCAGGTCCTTGTCCCCCTCCAGCGCCTTCACCTGGTGTCCAAACTTCTTGAGACCATCCACTATCGCCTTAATGGCCTTTTTGCCGTATTTCTCCCTGTTGGGAATGCCGAACAGGTTGATCACATTCTCACTTTCCCGGTTATAAACAACTGCTATCTTCATTTTTCCTCCGCCGGAATACTCTGTTAGGCCTGAGCTGCTTGAGCGAATTTCTCATCCCAGATCTGAATGAGGTAGTCCTTTTGATTCTCGAATTTCAGGGCCTGCTCTTCCACTAACTCCTCTGCTTCCTGAGACGACATTTCCCAGCTTTGTCGCACAAATGAGGCGACTCTTGCATAATAGAGGGGAGTCATCAGATCAACGAGTTTGTAGCGATTGACGCTCCAGGAGTGAAAGGTGGCTGCTAATTCATAAAGAATCCGGACCCATGCATCGGTGGGAAGGTTGAACTGACTTGCATCCATATCTGCAGCATTCTCGATTGCACCTATACAAGCCTCAGAAAAAATGTCCTTCCAGAGTGCAGAAAATTGCTGGAAGCCGGTTTTAAAGTGGTCGATCATTCCCTCCAAATTAACTATTACAGGTTCTGGCTCCACATATCCCTCGTACCCGAAGACTTCCACCGGTTGGCTATCCCTGATCCCTTTCCAGTAACTCTCATGTCGCTCCATAAGAGAAAAGATGGTCCAGAGTACCTGCCGGAACATGGGTCCAAGGTGCTCTCCGGGGTCCTTGGCATCATGAATCTTGACCCCTAAATTGGACTGGCAGATACGAAAGTCCTGGGTGATGGCATTGGTGGTCATCCATATATCTATCCCGTACCTAGCAACATCCGTCTCCCATACATCCTGCTCTGTGTAGAATTCTGCCACGTCCCTTGAGATGGCAAAATCCCCGCCTATAGGCTGGCGGATCCGCCTGCCGTAAAGGGCCCGGGTGAGGTTATACACGATGTTGTTTGTAATGGTCCCGTCGTTTTTGTGGCGGAGATAGACCGGAGCCACAAACTGGTAATCTTTGGTAAGCACGGGATCAAGCAGATATTGCACCCAGTCAGGGGTAATACTGTGGAGATCTGAATCCACTACTGCACACGCACGCACTTTAAGACGCACGGCTGCCTCAAATACAGACCTGAGCGCGGTTCCCTTGCCCCCCGGTCCCCTGTAGATAGTGACCACCTTTTCTTGCCATGGCTTGATCTCAAAATCCTTTGCCACTTCTCTGGTGTCATCTGTAGATCCGCCATCGGCAATGAGTATCACGCACCTTTTTTCTTTGTAGTGTTTGGCAAGGCCGTGGGTTACCATCCGGATCACATGGGCAATGGTCTGTTCATTGTTGAAACAGGGTATGCCCATAATGATATCCGCTGACTCGATCTCCTCGATTCGTTTGGACGCATAGGTCCTTACCGCTGTGTTATAATGCATAATTTTCCTCCAAAACCGATCAAACTGATTCCCACCTGGTATGAGAGATAATACCACTTATGTGCTATTGAAAACAAACAAAAAAGACTCTAAAACAGAAGCAGGAACATGAATCGACACCAACCAAGGCGTTCAAATATATCGACCTGTCTCAGTTTCACGACATGCTATTCATTACAGGCAATCGCCCATTATTGACAAATTGTCCGGCAGAGGACTATAAGGACTTGAAACGCCGTGTTTTCGATTTCAGTCCGGTCTTGAAGACGGGATCGAATTGTGGACAGATGCCCAAAAAGATATCAGCATGTTGTTGCTATAAAAAACCTGGAATCAACTGTGAAACTCCCCAAAGTCATAATAATTGCCCAGAACCAGCCATTGGACAATGATGCCCATTTCAGGCGGAAGTTGGCTGATGCCGAAGACCGGGCCGAGAGGCAGTCAGCCCGGTTTCCCGATCTGGATCTCCTGGCTATTCAAAAGCAGGTGCACCGGAATATCCGGGATTCCCTTCTTTTCTTAGATGGCCGGTATATGGATCTGCTCGACCTCATGAATTTTATAAAGGGAGGTCGTCAGTTTCCGGAAATTACACCGGATAATGTAGCTGAACATTATTCTTTGGCCAATACGGTTACTCTCAACGGCATATATCTATATCAATACCTGCTTGAGCATGGATATGATCCGATTATTGTTCAAAACTATGCCACGGGCAACCTGCCCGATCTCTTAGGGGAAGAGCCCCTGGCAGTCTGTATTTCTTCTAATTTCATCTTTATGAATGACATCAGGGAAATGGCCGGGCAGATCAAACAGCATGCTCCCCATGTCCCTGTAATAGCCGGGGGCATGTTAGT
>JACNJD010000131.1 GCA_014382715.1 Candidatus Desulfacyla euxinica
TACACTATGTCCTAACTAAAGTCAACTATTATTTTTGATGGCCGAAAGTCATGTAATAACGTAAATCTAACGACTGATGCCAACAGCCACTTAGCGGGGGAAGCCTCCTGTACGAGAATGGGCCCCCAAGTAGCTCGTCGGAGCACAGGAGGCTTCCCCCGCGGACTATGCAACACCTAACCCCTTTATATGATTATCAAGTCTACGTTTGACTGTTGCACACAGTTAATAAGAAACGCGGAAGGTTTGTCCCATTATAGTACAGTAACTATATTGTAGAAAGAGTGAAGCAGTAAAAGTAAATGGTAAGGAATAAAAACCTCAAAAAGCGTATTGATGAATTAAGCAAAAACGTTAGCAAGAGTCAACGGCAGACCCCCTCTATATAAGGAATGATCGGCATATGAAAATAACAACCTTGATTGAAAACAGAGAGAGCACCACCAAACCGGGCCTTACTTCAGAATGGGGTTTATCTTTGCATATTGAGTTTAATAATCATTCGATTCTTTTTGATACAGGGGCTTCAGGTGCATTTGTCGATAATGCGGAACATTTGTCTGTAAAGGTCGATTCCGTTGACGTGGCGGTTCTGTCACACCATCACTTTGACCATGGTGGTGGTCTTGAACGTTTTTTTGAGCTGAATTCAAACGCCAAGGTGTATCTTGCGGATGCTCCCGATGGTGAGTGCTATATTAAGATTATGGGGTTTTTGAAAAAATATATCGGCTTAGATCGTGCCATCATGGATGACCACTGGGAACGCTTCGAGATTGTCGGCAAAACCACTGAAATTCTTCCCGGCGTTTTTATCTTTCCAAAAATCATTGACACGCATCCCAAACCCCGTGGGAATAAACAGCTTCACGTGAAAACAGAAGGAAAGCTGTCACCTGATGATTTCTCTCATGAAATTGTGATGGCCGTCAAAGAGAACGGAAAGTTGGTAATTTTCACAGGTTGTTCGCACAACGGTATCCTCAACATGATTGATACAGTAGCGAAAGAGTTTGAGTATGTCCCCATCAAGGCGGTCATCGGCGGATTTCATCTTGTGGCCTCGCCGCCGTTCAATTTTATGGCGAGAAAAAGGAAGGATGTTGAAAATATAGGTAAATCAGTCTTGAACTATCCCGTTGAGATGACATATACAGGGCATTGCACAGGCAAAAAGGCATTTAACGTCCTAAAGTCCGTAATGGACGACCGGATCAAGGATATGCAGACAGGGAGCAGTTTTGATATTTGACCCCTATCCCCTTGAGAGAATCCTGAGAGGAAAGGCAAACTGGCGCATGCATGGTCGCAAAGACTGCACAACTTCATGGAGCCGACTCGTTACACTCGCGGCTCATCATGGCGTTCGGTACATAGAAAGACCATTTAATGGCAAGAAAAAAGAAAAAAACTCCTTCTTGGTTTGAGGTTAAAAAACATATCACGGGCTTTAATAACGGCCAATTACTTGATCTAATTGGAGATCTTTATCGGTTATCTGTAAATAATAAAGAATTTTCCCACGCCCGCTTCTCATTAAGTGAAGATCCTTTGAAATCTTACAAGCGAATTATTCAAGATGCGATACATCCTTATCTTGAGGATAACGAGACTTTAGATATAGACCGTGCAGAAGACGCGATTAAACGATATTCAAAAGCTATAGATGATGTTAAAGGTGAAGCCGAATTAATGGTTTTTTTTGTTGAGTGCGGAAACAATTTTACTTTGAGCTACGGGGATATTGATGATGACTTTTATGATTCTGTGCTTCTCATGTATGAAAAGGCAATTCAAAATGTAACAGAGCTCTCTCCAGGAGAACAAAAAGTTTTCAAAAAACGGTTACATGAGATAATGGATTCTGCTTCGGGAATTGGCTGGGGATATTATGATGGACTTCGCGAGTTGTATTATGAATCATTTCCAGACGATCTTTGATCACCGAACGACCGCTTGCACACTGGCCGGCTACATTGTGCGGCCTTTCGAGGTGTTTGCCGTGCTAAGTTCCACGCTATTAACCAAATCTGCAGTTATCTCCGCCGGCAGATGAAGCGGGCAGTTGGGTGGCTAAAAAGTTTGCACTGGAGAGTTACACAATGAATATCCGTGAAGCGGTACCGAAGGATAACAAAGAACTCCAAGAGCTTCAGGCGAAATGCCCACAAGGCACAACGCTCGTCGTGTCCACTGTCAACACACCTGACTTTTTTGCACGGGGTAAAGCCTATGAGTCGTACAAGGTCTTCGTGGCTTGCGAAGGTCAACGCATAATCGGGTCAGCAGCTTGCGCCCTGCGAGATGTCATCGTGGCCGGCAAAATCAACCAGGTCGGTTATGTCTTTCAGGCTTTCGTTTCTCCCGATGCCCGCAGGAAGGGTGTTGCAAGCCAGCTTCTCCAGCAGCGTGAAGATTACCTGAGTCAACAAGGTGCGGTATTGGTTTACACCTTGATTATAGAGGGCAACTTGCCCTCTATGCAACACGTTGAGAAGCGGGGCTTCAATCTGCATCGCACGCTTGTTATGCCAGCCCTGGTGGTTCGCAAAGAGATGAACGCACCTTCAATGGGAAGGATCAGACCTGTCACATCCAAGGACCTGGCAACGGTAGCCGAATTGTTGAATGAGACCTGGCAAGGCTTTGAGTTTCATGAATCGACCTCGGCTGAGGCGTTGGCCCAATTTATCAACCGGACGCCTGCGTACAGTTCTGACAACTTGCTCGTCCTGGAAGATCAGGGGGAGATCTTGGCCTGTTTGGGCTTCTGGGATTGGAGCCAAATCATGCGGATCACCGTGAAAGCGCTCAGCTTGAAGATGCGAATGATTGGATTTTTTTTGACAACCACCCGTATCTTGCCAGAGTTTCTCAAGCCTGGTGACATTATGAAGCAAATCATGCTTACCCCTATCGGATTCAAAGATCCATTGCATCTGGCTGTGCTTGTCAGATACGTGAACAACCAGGCACTGCTGAGTGGAATTCAGCAAATATTCTGCATATGCGAACGAGACCATATGCTGCTAAGGAGCATGAAGGGATTCATCCGGGTGAACACTGCAATGCATCTATACGTCAAGCTGCTCCAGCAGAACATATCGCTTAGTGACAAGCCTGTGTTCATTGATGGTATTGACATGTAGCAAATGGATAACTTTGGTTGCTTATAACGCCAGTTGAAGGCAATGATCAGCCAGCGTGGTGGTTTTCACAGAAGTCTTTAAGCGGGGAAGCAACCCAACCCGTCACTGCACCTGATCTGTCAGGGGCTTCGCCCCTTCCAGCCAGGTGAGTTCTGCCGTTACTCTAACTGAAAGGTCATGGAGCTTAATAATTCAACATATAAAAAGGGAGGGGGGAATGATGGCGGTAGACGAAAAAACATGGGCATTTTACAAGGACTTACTGGGATATACGGATGAAGAGCTGGCGGCATTTAAGAAAGACCCGAATAACGAAGATGTCGTTTCCAAGGCACCCGCGCTGATGAATCGGACCATCGTATTCGAGGTGGTGGCCTCGCACGGCTGCGCCAGTCAGCACAAGGTTGGAGACAAGTTCTATTTTGACGGATCGGGGAACCTCCTCACAAAGAAAGGTCCGAAAAGAATCTGCTTGAGCGCTCTGACTGCCATGGCCCCTCTAATGACCGCGGCAAATGAATTGTTCTACGCCGGGGTGGACTCCAACGAATTGAGGTTCAAGAGAACGGCCTGTCATGATGTCGGTTTTGATTGCGGGGGCTGGGGAAGGGTGGTCTTCGAGATCGGGGTGGAGGCCAAGAATAAAGATCAGTGAAAAAGACGGCGTTGAATTCTGATGGATCTTTAAAGGGGTGACGTGCCCTTGGGTTCTCAGCTTCTCTATTTACGCTGTTTTTGGAACGTTAAGCTGTAATATTCAGCAAGTTAGCGTGACCCGACCTCCAGTTCCGGTGGGGATATCTGATGAAGGCCTTTAACCGTTTTGGTGTTACGATCTCTGTGTGAGAGGAAATAAGGAGAAAGCATAATGACGCAAATTCGAAAAGAAACCGATAGCCTCGGCGAAGTCGAAGTTCCTGCCGACAAGCTCTGGGGTGCCCAGACCCAGCGCTCGCTTGAGCACTTCAGCATCGGCAAGGACCTGATCCCGCGCGAAATGATAACGGCGTACGCCATTCTGAAGAAGGCCGCTGCCAACGCCAACCATAAAGGTAAGCGTCTTGACGATCGGCCCTACAAGTTGATCGTTCAGGTCTGCGACGAAATCCTCGCCGGCCAGCATCACGACATGTTCCCGCTGCATGTATGGATGACTGGCAGCGGCACTCAATTCAACATGAACGTGAACGAGGTGATCTCCAACCGCTGCTGCCAGCTCGCCGGCACATCTCTCGCGAGCAAGACGCCGGTTCATCCCAATGACCACGTCAATATGGCGCAGTCGTCCAACGACTCTTTTCCCTCCGCCATGTACATCGCCGCCGCAGTCAATTTGAAGCAGCGCATGATTCCGGCGGTCCAGGCATTACACGACGCCATCTCCGCGAAGGCCGATGAGTGGAAAGACATTGTCAAGATCGGCCGCACCCACATGCAAGATGCAACACCGCTGACACTCGGCCAGGAATGGTCAGGCTATGTGGGCGTGCTCGGGGACAACCTCGATCGGATCGAGGCCGCCCTCGAGGGCGTGTACCGCCTTGCACTCGGCGGCACGGCAGTGGGCACCGGTATCAACTCGGCGCCCGGTTTCGCCGAGGCGGCCGCGGCCGAAATCGCCAAGATTACTGGCCTTCCGTTTGTCAGCGCACCGAACAAGTTCACGGTGCAGGGCTCTCACGACGGTCTCGTGCAGATTTCCGGCACGTTGCGCACGCTGGCGGTTTCGCTTTACAAGATCGGAAACGACATCCGCCTGATGTCTTGCGGGCCGCGGGCCGGATTCGCCGAGCTGATAATCCCCGAGAACGAGCCGGGCTCCTCGATCATGCCTGGCAAGGTGAATCCGACGCAGGCCGAAGCGCTGACAATGATTGCCGTGCAGGTGATGGCGAACGATGTGGCAGTGGGTATGGGCGGCGCCAGCGGTTATCTCGAGATGAACGTCTACAAGCCGCTGATGATCTTCAACATCACTCACTCTATTACGATCATGACGGACGGGTGTACCAACTTCCGCAGGTTTCTGGTTGAGGGGACGAAGCCGAATCTCAAGAAAATCGGGGAGTACGTAGACCGTTCCCTGATGTTGGTGACGGCACTCGCGCCAGTTATTGGTTATGACAAGGCGTCGAAGATTGCGCACTATGCGATGGACAACGACCTTACGCTGAAGGCAGCTGCGCTGAAACTCGGCTTTGTAACGGAGAAGGAGTTCGACCTCGTCGTCGACCCGGTGAAGATGGTCAAACCGTATGTCGCGACCGGAAAATAACGGAGTCACAATTCCAAATTCACGAACCACTACAACCAAAGGAGGTTATTAACATGGGCACCTCTTCCAAGAGCGGCATGGAACTGCTCCAGGACGCATCCCTCAACAAATCGACCGCCTTTACGGAGGTTGAAAAGCAGACCCTCGACCTCGTGGGTCTCGTACCAGATGTCACAGAAAGCGAGGACCTGCAACTGCGCCGCGTGATGATGCAACTCGGCCACAAGAATAGCGATCTCGATCGCTATATCTATCTCGTCAATCTACTGGATCACAACGAGACACTTTTCTACCGGACCATCATGTCGGACCCGGCGCGTTTTCTGCCGATCGTGTATGATCCGACCATCGGCGAGGCGTGCCTGAAATTCGGCCACATCTACCGTCAGACCCGGGGCATATATCTTTCGATCGAACGGCGAGGGCATGTGAAGGAGATCCTGAAGAACTGGCCCGAGAAGGACATTCGGGTTATCTGCGTGACCGACGGCGGCAGGATCCTCGGCCTTGGTGATCTCGGCGCAAACGGCATGGGCATCCCAATCGGTAAGCTCCAGCTTTACACGGCCGCGGCCGGTGTGCCGCCCAAGTACCTGCTACCCATGTACCTGGACGCGGGCACCAATAACGAACAATATCTGAACGATCCGCTGTATCTGGGCCTGCGTAAAACACGTCCTGCCACCGAGGACCTTTATTCCTTTGTGGACGAGTTCGTCGAAGCGGTGCAGGAGGTGTTTCCGAAATGCTGCATCCATTTTGAGGATTGGACGGGGGTGGATGCCGTACACCTGCTTCAGCGTTACCGCGACAATTACTGCGTGTACAACGACGACGTTCAAGGCACGGCTGGCACCACTCTTGCCGGTATGATCAACGCGACCAGGATAAAGGGCACGGAGCTGAAGGACGAGAAATACCTGTTCCTCGGCGCAGGATCGGCGGGCATCGGCCTGGCCAACCTGCTGTGTTCCGCCCTCGTCGCACAGGGAATGACGCTCAAGGATGCCCAGGAGCGAGTGAACATGTTCGATGTCAATGGCTTGCTCGAGTCGACCCGCACAGACCTCATGGATTTCCAGATGTCGTATGCGCATCTTCACGCACCGACCAGCGATTTCGTCGCAGCAATCGAGAGTATCAAGCCGACAACGATCATTGGTGTTAGCACGATCGGGGGGGCTTTTACGAAAAAGGTCGTCGAAAGCATGTCGCAGATCAACGAGCGCTTCGTGATCCTGGCGCTGTCGAACCCGACCGAAAACGCCGAATGTACGGCTGAACAGGCGTACAAATGGTCAAAAGGCAAGGCGATTTATGCGGCTGGCGTTCAGTTCCCGCCGGTCCACCTCAACGGCCAGGTCTTCCTGCCGGGACAAGCCAACAACTTCTACGTCTTCCCGGCAGTCGGAATGGCGATCTTCGCGACTCAGGCAAGCCGAGTATCCGATGAGATGTTCATCGAGGCCGCTAAGGCGGTAGCAGATCAGGTGCCGCCCAAGATGCTGGAGCAGGGGCTTTTGTACCCGCCTCAGTCGAACATACTCGAAACCGAAATCCAGACCGCTGTTCGCGTGGCGAAACTCGTTTTCGATTCGGGGCTGGCTCGTGTGGATCGTCCGGACAACATGGACGCATTTATCCGTCAGCATGTTTACAAGCCTGAATATCAGAAGCTCGTCTGAGGAAGCAGAAAAAAGCAGAAGGATAAGATCTAAAACTAAAACATTCACGTATCGGGATAGGGAGGAGTCTCACAACTCCCCCCTCCCACACCACGCAGCATATAAAGGGGTCACCTATGCACCTTTGTCTTTTGTTATTCGTCTTGCAGTTATATAAATAATAATGCCTACCAGAGCACCTAAGATAGGTGAAAGAACGAGCGAGCCTATCAGCCATTCTAAAAGTCGATCGAGAGCCTGATACCCGAGGGTCTCAAGGGAAATCTCTGTTAGAAATCTCCCATGGCGCATAAAATATCCGACTTCTATACATATGGCGGGAACCACAGGGGGCATACATAGTTGGCTGGCACTTACTGCCGCCACCTTGTTTAACCGGAAGAAACTTGCTGCAAAAAGTATGACAATGGTATGGCAGATAATAAGCGGCAAGGTTCCCAGAAAAACGCCGAGAGCCCCGGCCGCTGCCAACTGGGCTGGGTTGGTGTTTTCAGTCAAAAGGGTTCTTAGGGACTCGATGGGGCGTAGGACGCTTATTTTTTCGCCAGGTCGTTCCTTATCTGCCACGATCTTCCGGTGGGGTATAGGAGTAATAGAGCGAAAGGTGTAATGAATATTCAGAATCGTAATTAGAAAAATATCCCAGAAACGTCGACGGTGGGGTTTATCCTCCCTTGGGGAAAGCGTTACTGAGAGGTCTACCTCCCTCAAGGTCACACCAGCCCAAGCCGCTTTGACTATCACTTCAGACTTAAAAGCAGGCCCTCGTTGTCTTAACTTCAAACTTTCAAGCACATTGAGGGGGTAGACGATGAAGTTGCTCTGAGTGTCCTTTAGAGCTTTGCCGGTCTGGAGCCGTAGAAAGAAGTTGGAAAGGTGACCGTAAAAATGGTATAATCCGAATTCACCTCCCTGTTCAAAATTCCTCCTGCCTAAAATAATGGCATCAGGGTCATACTGTATAACTGAGACAAAATTGTCAAAATCATCAGAGGCAGGAATGCTATCCAGCCCCATGGTTACAATGTGGGATATTCCTCTCCGTCGGGCTTTCTCTACGGAGGCCAAAATGGCTTCGCATTCGGACAAATGGCCACGGAGCAGGGTCACGTTTAGCCCTTTTAAATCATCCGAACTCTCATTTTCGGTGCGGACAACAATAACATGGCAACCGGTCCTGAGAGCAAGAACGACCGAGGACCGTAAGGTATTGGAGGAATCAAAATCTAATATTACAATCAGTACCCGGACTCGATTGTCTTCTGAAGATCGGATGTGCGATTTCCTAAATGTTTTGTGGGATAGCGGAGGCATGCGTTACTTATTTCCGTTGGCGTCTCTGCTATTTACCCCTGATATAATAGCAGTTGAATTAGCGAGATAAAAAATCGATCATTAAATAATAGCAAGGTCCTACGAGGAGACAACCCAATGGTCCGTGAAAGTTTTAAGACCTGCCCCCCCTCATGGACAAAACAACCGAATGATTCAGCTGCCCTAAGGTAACAAATTGGAGACTATTTAGGGAATTGAAAAATCTTTTCTTTCAAGATATATCGAATTTTCTCTTGCCTCGATGTTACCTTTCCCATGTGTGCATACAAGGCAAATGCACTCGGACGTCAAAAAACCTCGCTCGCTGAACAGTGCGTTCGGCGTCAACCAAACCGTTAACTTTACAAAGGAAATCGAGATGATTACAGCACTTGTACAGTTCAAACTTCCACAACCGCTTTCTCGCGAAAAGGCATGCGAGATTTTTTCGAGTACGGCACCCAAGTACAGAGAGATTCATGGGCTGATTCGTAAGTATTACGTTCTTTCACAAGATGGCGGTACGGCTGGCGGAGTGTATCTGTGGAATTCACAGGAGGACGCCAAGCACCTCTATACAGATGAATGGAAGAAATTCATCCTCGATAAGTATGGTGCCCTACCATCAGTGACCTACTTTGAAAGCCCCGTGATAGTTGACAACGCCATAGGAGAGATCGTCACCGACGGTTGAGGGGTTGTTCAAAGAACAGTATTGTGGGTCTTACGAATTGATCGCCAAACTCAGGCAAATGCCGTGACGCCGAACATGATATAAAGGGGACCAGGCAAATATTACTCTGGACTCATGAACGACTACCATGAGAGGTACTCAACGGTTGATATGTTTTTTCAGTTCTCGATAGAAGTTTTGGTGGGAGCCAAATGTATAAAGAAAGAGTGTGTTTTCTACAATCTCGTAAGCTAAGAGGATTAGAGAATTCATCGAATTAAATTTAAAAACTCTAATACTACTCAAATCGCCAACTTTCAACGATCCTATTTCCGGGCCTTGGGCTATTTTGCGGATTGCTTCATCTAAATCTCTGATTTGCTTCTTGTGCAGCCTTTTTTTCTGACTGGCGAACAACGGTGACTGGATGATATCTGTTATTTCAATCATTCCCCTTCACCAAAGACATAGGGTGTTCCTTCTCCGACTTTAATTTGTTCTTTGGCAGTTAGAATTTCATGAATAAAGGGCAATGGCAGGTCAGGATTGTCTTCGACAATCTGACCAATAGTTGCCCAATACTCAATTTGCCCAGCGATAGAGCGTTTATAAATTTTGGATTTTATTTTTGCATTTTTTGCAAGTTCATCTGATATTTTTACTGCTATTGGCATTTGTTTGTTCCCCCCGTTTGTTATTGGTTGCATAATAACTCATAAAATGTCATTTTGCAACCAATAAATATCTCTTTTTCAACGCTTCAGCTATCTGAAAAGCCATTAATGTAGGGGCGGACAATGGATCGTGGACAGTGTTGAAGGTGAAAGAGGATAGATAATGAGCATGATACGGATAAGTGGGTGACAACGAGGAGGCCCGGCTGATCTTGAAAAAAAAGGGAGCAGTTGAACTTTTCCCTGTGCACGATACGAGTCCCGCCGTAGAAGGCGGGACGAAAAAGGGTCATTCACGGACAGCCTCTCAGGGTGAAGGGGAAACTCCCGGGAGATTTCGGTTCACTTTGCATACCATGGGTATGCCCTTCCCAAGGGAGGCAAAGCAGGTCATGCACTCCTCACAAGGAATAATTTCACTATCCTTTCCTGCAAGGATCTTGCCTGCAGAATCAGGATCGGCAATCATCTGGCGGCCTATGGCGACCACATCTATCAGCGAATCATGAACCGATTCGGCGGCTACAGGTCCATCTCCAAGTTTGCCAACCGCAATCACTGGAAGCCCCGATGCTTCCTTGACCTTTGCAGCAAGCGGGACATTTGCCCCGGCTTGCTCATCCTTTGGAAAGGCGGATGCCGGGACAAGGAAGCGTCGGTCGTCAACTTCCCGCCAAGAGCCCTGGGTGATTAGCGAGACATCCAAGGCATCCACACCCTCGTCAGCAAGGAGTCGGCTCACCACAAGGGCATCTTCGAGCGTCTGCCCCCCCTCAACTTTCTCCACGGCGTTGAGGCGGAAGAGGATGGGATAGTCCCTTCCGAGCCTTTCCCTTGCCGCCCTGACTACTTCAAGGGCAAAGGTGGCCCGTCCTCTGGCATCACCACCATAGCGGTCATTCCGTTGATTTGTGAGTGGGGACAGGAATTGGCTGATCAGATAGAAATGAGCGCCATGTATTTCCACCCCGTCAAATCCGGCATCAGCCGCACGGCCCACGGCAGCGGCAAAATCTGAGACCATGCTATCGATCTGCGTGAGGCTCATATTAAAAGGTGTCACATCAGGCCTGAAGGCAAACCCTGCTGAGGGTGAGGCCCCTTCCATTTCTCCGCCGCCGGGAAAACACCGGGCCCCTGCGTGGCTGATCTCCACGACCGCTGCCGCACCTGATTTCTTGATGGCATCGGCAAGACGCGCCATACCGGCCACCTGACCATCCTCCCACAATCCCAGACTCCCCTGGACGATACGACCGTCAGACCGCACCGCAGTTGCCTCTACAATGACAAGTCCCACATCCTTTGAACGCTCCCCGTAAAATTGAATGATCCCGTCTGTAACGAGCCCATCCGGGCTACCGTAGTTAGTAGTCAATGGCGGCAGGGCGACCCTGTTGCGAAGCCGCATGCCGTTGATCATCACTTCATCCCGCAGTGTAGCCATGATGAGTACCTCCCTCAATAATTGATCAAGATTGCCCGAGCTGACGAAGCCTGGAAGATTTCAAGATTAAGAAATATAAGATAAAGACATCCTGATATCAATAAGAAAAAACCATGAAAGATATGACAACCCTTTGCAGGTCGATCGTTTTTCTTTGCGGCTTTGCGCCTTGCGTGAGGAAAAACAGAAGTCATACTGCTCTATCAAGGGTGTAGATGCGACCAATTCTTGACATTGCTCTCCACAAATGCTTTTTTATTCATCATGAAGCTTGTACACTGGTTGCAGCCCTTACAGACTGTTCTTACATTGTCCCGCCAAACAGGAGGATTTGAATTGTGAGTAAAGAAGAGATTAAAAAAAAGACACAGGAAACTGCAAAAAAACTCTTTGGAAAGGGTATCCGTATGGACCCGCCCTATTTGATGTGGAAAGAATTTGATAGGGATCTGGCAAACGATTTTTCGAGATTCATAACCGGAAATCTCTACTCCCGGACTGTCCTTACCCTGCCGGAAAGGCAGATGGTTGCATGTGCCATGCTGGCGGCGATCCGGGCGGGAGATGAATTGAAGCTTCACGTAAATGCAGCCTTGAATGTTGGATGCAGCCCGAGAAAACTTGCAGAAGTTTTTTTTCAGGTCGCCACTTACGCAGGGATGCCGGCTGTCAACGAGGCGCTTTTGGTTTACCGGGACGTCCTCAAAGAAAGGGGGGAGTGGCCGATTCAAGATCAAAGAATCAAATCTTGATCCGGAGATCATCATAGGCAACCGTGACTTTATAAGGGAGGTTCCTGTCTGAGATAACACGATCTACGGTTTTCTGCCATTGTGCCTGATTGAGAGGTATGGGATAAGGATCTCCTCCTGATGGGGGCCTTAAGGGATTTTTGGGTTCAGCTTTTTTGAGTATATTATTCGCCGGGTCACCCGGGACCATATCAGCATCCCCGATATGCACCAGGAATGTCTCTTTCCTCGGTTTGAGGAGTTCAATGAAATCGATGGCCCTCTGAAAGCTCATATGATTGGGCCGGTTATTGACCGGTTCATTCAGCCAGAAGGCTTGAATGACAAGATAGTCCGGGTTGAAAAGTTCAGAGGGAGGCCCTGGGATTTCTGAAAAATCTGATGTGTATACCACTTGCACATCCTTGCCCGAAACGTCTTTGCATTTGATAATGAACCCCACAGAGCCCTTTGCAAAGGGACCGTGAAAGGTGTCAAAGGGAAGGACCTCAAACTCTCCCACAGAAAACCATCGGTCGGGCTCGATTCTATATATCCTTATCACCTCCATATCTTCCAGATAATCAAACCGTTTATTGATAACTTCATGGCTTTTTGAAGTGAGGTAAACCGGTATCGGGTTAAAGGAACCTCGCGGGCCATTTCTCTTGTACGCAAAAAGCTCGTCAAGACCGATATAATGATCACTATGTTCATGGGTAATCAAAACCCCGTCAATGGCGTCCACCTTGTTTCTTGAGAGCTGGGATCTGGCATCAGGGCCGCAGTCAATGAGAAGCGTGGTCTTATTGGTTAGAAGGAGTGATGTTCGCTCTCTTTTTTCTCCTTGCCGTCGCATCTCACGGCATATCAAACAGTCGCAGTTCAATTCCGGGACGCCCCAGGCCCCGCCTGTTCCCAGAAATGTAATATCCATATGAATTATCTCCTCTTGTGGGGGTTTATGGGTTCTGCTTTTAAAACCCCGGATTGTGTGGTAGGGTGCGAGGCAGAATACCTTTCACAACATATCATTATTACCTGGATAGAAGTCAAATGAGAATAATATTTTTTGCCGG
>JACNJD010000290.1:0-6428 GCA_014382715.1 Candidatus Desulfacyla euxinica
GTCTTTACAAAGAGCTTTACCTGTTGAAAAAAAGGATCAAGCAACTTGAAAAAAAGGAGTAGGCAGGAAATTAGAGCACAGTGCATACTGTTTGCGCCATACTGCCTGCTGATCGGAGGGAGGTTCCATGGCTGAACCAAGAATTCCCATAGATCTCATTTTAAAAAGGCTGTCAGAGGATGCTGATAAAGCTCAGACGCGTGCGCAGAAGGCGCCTGATGTCTTGTTAGGCCCTCTGGATACAGAAATTGCTTCCACTCCCTACGATGTCGTCTATGAGGAAGACCGGGTAAAATTGAAGCATTATAACAGGGCAGAGTTCCCCCCTGATGAGGGACTCAAAACCCCTCTTTTAGTGGTTTACGCCTTAATCAACAGGGAGACCATGCTTGATCTCCAGCCGGGAAGGAGTGTGGTAAACAGTTTTATCGAGAGCGGGATTGACCTTTATATGGTCGATTGGGGCTACCCGACCCGCAAGGATCGTTTTCTGACCATAGATGACCATGTGAATGGTTATATGGATAATATGGTTGACTTTATTCTCGAGAAACATAATCTGACCCAGATCAATCTGATGGGAATTTGTATGGGAGGAACCTTTAGCGTCATCTATTCGGCCCTCCATCCTGAGAAAATCAAGAACCTGATTACCACGGTTACTCCAACTAATTTTGATACAGATCAGGGTCTTCTCCATATCTGGATGAAGGGTATCGATGCGGACCGGATGGTGGATACCTTTGGTAATATCCCGGCGGATCTGATGAACTTCGCTTTTCTGCTTCTTAACCCCGCCCGTTTGATGATTGACAAGTACGTGGGTTTCTCAGAAAACATGGATAATAAGACTTTTGTGGAGAACTTCGTTCGTATGGAAAAATGGATCTTTGACAGCCCGGACGTGCCCGGTGAGACATTCCGGCAGTTTGTCAAGGACTGCTACCACAAGAACCTGCTCATTCAAAATAAGATGGAAGTGGGGGGACAGAGGGTCGATCTCAGAAAGATCACAATGCCCCTCTTGAATTTCTATGGGAAATATGATCATTTAGTCCCACCCGGCGCCTGTGAGCTTCTCACGAGCAAGGTGGGGAGCAAAGATACCGAGGACATGTGTCTCGATACGGGTCATATCGGCATCTATGTCAGTTCCAAGTGCCAAAAGGAGTTTGCCCCCAAGATCGCAAAATGGCTGAAAGAGAGGGATGATGGAAAAGAGAGGGCTTCGGAAAAAAGGACGAAAAGGGGCAAAACCAGGACCTCGTTGAAGAAGGTAAAGGGCAGGACTAGTTAGGACCCAGCCACAAAGCCCCCGTGGAGTCAAAGGAGGCGAAATTTTAGGAGAAAGTTATGACCAAGAAAAATGACTACTTCAAGACCATCTGTGATGTGAGCAGGGCCTTTGGAACAACCTCAGACAAGGATCAACTCCTCGGGTTGATCGTTGAGAGCGCTGTTGAAACCATGAAAGGGAAGGCCGCCTGTCTGTGGCTTGCGGATGAGGAAAAAAGTGAAGCTATGCCGGTGGCCCAAATAGGATTGTCCAAAAAGTATTTTCAGGCCTCCATACATGCTGATAAGATAGTCTCCATCCTGGAAAAAGAAGGCTACTTTCATGCCCGGGATGCAACCTCAGATTCCAGGTTAGAAGAGCATGCAGTCAAAAAGGCGGAAGGGATTGCTTCAATCCTGATTGTGCCGGTTATGGTTAAGGGTAAGGTCATTGGCGTTCTCTCTCTTTATACATCTAAACCCAGGAATTTTTCTAAAGATGAGATAGATTTTCTGACTTCCCTTGCGGAACAGGGGGGTATAGCCATTGAGCATGCCCGGCTCCTTGAAACGATAAGGGAGAACACGAGGCTTTTTCACGACCTGGCAGCCAGCATTAACTCCTCCCTTGATGTGAAGAGCATCTTCCAGACTCTGGCGGCCGATATTGCCAAGGGTTTGGGAGTAAAGGCCTCTTCCGTTCTGATTATTAATAAGGAAAAACAGACGTTGGAACTGGTAGCGAGCTACGGGCTGAGCGAAAAATATCTCGACAGAGGCCCTCTATCTGTGGGCAAAAGCATGGCGAAAACCATTCAAGGCAAATCGGTAGTGATCAAAGATGCCACCACTGACAAAAGGGTCCAGCACAGGGAAGAAAAGAAAGAAGAGGGGATCGTATCCATTCTAAGTGTCCCCATAAAGGCCAAGGAGGAGGTTATCGGGGCCTTGCGTCTTTACTGCGGTGTCCCTCGAGATTTTACTGAGGATGAGGTCATGCTGGTGACCGCCCTTGCACTGCAGGGTGGGGTCGCTATCCAGAACGCCTCCATGTTTCTGATGCTTGAGGAGGATATGAAGGACCTGAAGGATGATATGTGGAGCCATAGGTCATGGTTCTAATTGGGTAAAAGGGGTGTGACATGATAGGAAAGACCATTGCTGAACTACGTGTGGGTGATGCGGCCGAAGTCGCCAAGACCGTTTCCGAATCGGATATCTATCTTTATGCGGGTATCACCGGTGATTTTAATCCTGCACATATTGACGAGGAGTATGCCAAAGGGACTTTTTTCAAGACCAGGATTGCCCATGGCATGCTGTTGGCAGGTTTTATTTCCACGGTAGTGGGGAATAGGCTACCAGGGCCGGGAACCATTTATGTCAAACAGGAATTGAATTTCCTGGCCCCGGTTCACATGGGCGATACGATTACTGCCCGGGTGGAAGTAACGGAGATGATCGTTGAAAAAAATCGGATAAAACTAAAAACGACCTGTGTGAACCAGGATGATACCACGGTTTTAGACGGTGAGGCCTTGGTCAGTCCCCCGAAAGCTCCGAAGCAGGATGGCTGAGGTGCTTACGAATTGTTGTTGTCCCCATCTGTGCTGGAGGGGTCCTTTTCGAGAAAGTGCCCGAACCCCTTCATTAAATCCTGAAACTGATCCGTTTGTTTCTTTATGAGATCCTGAAATCCCTTAGGCACCTCTCCCTGGGCAATCCCTTTTTCATCTAATAGCATCCTTAGATGTTTGATGGTTTCCTCCTGGTCTGCTGCCTTTTTTTTGAGATCCTCATATTTTCCTACCAACTTAAGGTGCTCGTCCTTGCGAACCACACCCATCAGATCAAGATATCCCTTTAAAGACTTTTGAAAGTCATCAGCCGCCTTTTGCCATGCCTTTGGATAATCCGGGCTATCTTGATCCAGGCTATTTAGCCCGTAAAATTTCCGGAAAATGGCGTCTTGCCCCTCAAAACCCTTTAAACCCTGGCTGATCCATTGGGTTAGTTCTTCAATCTGTTTCTGCCCCTTTGCTGTATTGATTAACAAATTCCCCCAGAGCTCCAAAAAATGTCTGTCCACCATAAAGGTACCCCCCCTTCACGATTCCTGATAATTGATCTCTCACAATCCTTTTTCAAGGTCCAATTGGTAACGGACAGGACCACGGCAGTTATCGCCAAAGCAGGTATGAAGTGCGCATTCGGAGGTGGGAAGAGACCAGGATGTTGCGATAGCCCCGTGGCCTTTGGGAAAGACCGAGACCTCTGCGTCGATGTAATCTAAGGGGGCAAGGGCCGATTCCTTGTCCACCAGATCGTCCCTTTCCGCATAGCAGATAAGGACCTTGACACCTTTCTCATTCAGGCGTTTGAAATTGAGTTTCCGATCAAAAAGCCTCACAGGAAGCGTCCCATCCTTATCCACGGGAATGGTGTATGAGTCAAAACTCATCTTGGTGATGGCTATAGGGAGGTCATTTCGGTCGTAGATCAACCAGTGATTGAGGGCCGCTGCCGTCTTGCTGATCTTTGCCTCCTGGCCATCTGGCCTATCGAACATCATCAGGTCACGATAAAGGGTGAAAATAGGGGCCTCTTTTTCCATGCTTTTCAGCTTATAGACCCAGCTCATGACCTTGCCGTCCACCACCTGATTGCCGCTGGATAAAGTCTTTACCGCGTAGCCCAAGTCCCTGAATCGGGGTGGCAGATGTTCCATATATTCAACCAATGATTCACTTCGAGTGCCGTCCATGGGTGCCACACAGGTAATGAGGGCATCTACCAGGCCGTCGAGCTCACCGGAAAGGAGGTCTACAACAGCGATGAATCCCCCCTGGCAGAACCCGTTCAAAGTTACCTCTCTTTGGTGCCTTGCTTTTACCTGCTCGCAGAAAAACCGGGTATCTGAGGCATCGTCCTCGCCTGTTATGGTCTGTACGGCAGGGGTTGAATCAATATCCTTCATGATCCTGATATAGGTGGGAATTCCCTGGTTTGCAAAGGCATGCACATAGCTCTTGTTCTCGCCGGGCAAGAACGCCAGGATGTTGGCGCCCAGGACATAGGGAGGGATGATGATGATCGGTTTGCCCTTTTTTCTTATCCTGACCTTTTTGTCGCTGGGAAAGACCTGATAGAGAAGGAAACGGTCTGTCTCGGCTGCTTTTTTATAACCAGGGCCTTCAAAGTGAAACCCATATTCAGGACCAATATCCAGGATAGCCTCTGGATATGCATAGACCACTTTCTCTAAGAGCTTCGCCTGCCTGGCCATGAATTCATCAATATCTTCTCCCTCGCGGTCGAAGAGGGTGTTGAGCCATGCGGAGAAGGTACCTGACATCTCCCTGAGATGGTAATCATTCATCACCTTGAGGCTGCTGGTAAGACCCTTTTCGGCAACTTGAAGGTTAAACTGGAAAAGCTCCACATAATCCTTTAGGCTCTCGTGGGGGAGATGGCTCACCAGTTTGTCCTTTTCAGTGGCGGAAAAGGCGTTCAGGGCAATCCAGAAAGGGGTCATGAACTCGTTCATATATTTGGAAACCCCGTTCCAGTATGTCTGTGAGACCTTGATCTGCTCACTGGTTGCCCCAATCAGCTTGAGATTTATTTCTGAAAGCCTTTCCAGGGAACGGGAAAGCGATTTATATGAGGCCAGAGTCAAATCAATAATACTTTCCATTTTTGCCTCTATTGGAAGCGGTCTGATACATTAAGGTTATGAGTGCTTGCCCGCACAGCATGGGGGAGGGGGAGGGTGGCTGAGAAGCCACCCTATTGCTTCGGCAGCTTATTTCTTTGAGGATGCAAAGAAATCTTCTACCTTCTTAAAATTATCATTTACAGCATTTTTGAAATCTTCACAACCTTTCCCATAGGCTCCGATCCAGTCGTTGATGGCCTTGTTCCCTTCCTCCGGAAGCCAAGTGGCCTGGTCTAAGATTGTGCTGACCATTTTTTCCGTCTGTTCCTGGACCATCACCATAGCACTAAAGCTGTTGTCAAATGTGGCCTTATTGAAATCAATCATCTGTTTGAATATCTGATTTTGATCCATCTTGCTTCTCCTTTATTCTTTAAATAGAAATTTGTGCGAATTTAGTCCTGAATTACTTGGTCTTTGTCTTTTTGCCCTTTTCAGTTCCGGCAAAGAATTCTTCAACCTTAGCGAAATTCTCATCAACGATCTTCTTGAAATCCTCACGTCCCTTCTTATAGCCTTTGATCCATTCATCAATGACCTTTTTTCCCTCCTCCGGAAGCCATGTGGCCTGCTCTAAGGACATGTTGAGCATCCTTTCTGCCTGCTCCTGGACCATGCCCATGGCACTAAAACTGTTGTCAAATGTGGCCTTTTGAAATTCAATCATTTGCTTTGCAATTTTTACTGGTTCCATGTTACCAATACCTCCTGTAAGTTTTTAGTCCTCTTGTATTCCTTGCCCAAAGATTGACTGATTATAATTCACATTATTATTTTGTCAAGCAAAAAAATGGTGCAATGCACAAATATTCCGTGAAACTCTTCGGTTTTGTTTTCCACCCCATCAACCATGATAACATATTGACATATGGTAAATAATATTATAAATTTATTACGCAGATCAACTGAACAGGGTTCAAGTATCATTTGTTTTTTGCAATACGTCAAGAAGTTACTTATAACCAAGAGGTAAAAATGGCCGAAAAAATTCTGCTCAAGAAATACGCCAACAGGCGGTTATATGATACTGAAAAAAGCAGGTACGTGACCCTCACCCATGTGGCCCATATGATCAAAGAGGGGCGGCAGGTGGAGGTGATTGATGCGAAAACCATGGAGGATGTCACCGCTTTTATCCTCACCCAGATTATATTGGAAATGGCCAAGAATAAAAACGTCCTGTTACCGGTTCCCCTATTGCACCTGATCATTCAATACGGAGAAAATGTGCTCGAAGAATTCTTCGACAAGTATCTCCAACAGACCATTGAAAACTATTTGACATATAAAAGGTCTGTGGATGAACAGTTCAGTAAGTGGCTGGATATGGGTGCGGATCTCTCAGGCATGGCTCAAAAAACTATGCCTGGCCTGACACCGTTCCAGTCATTTTTCGATCCATTTTCTTCCTCAAAAGCAGAACAGGAGAAAAAGA
>JACNJD010000290.1:6677-12964 GCA_014382715.1 Candidatus Desulfacyla euxinica
GAATCGATCAGCTCCATGTGACCGGTTGCCTGGAGGGGTGGAGCGATATCATCCTTTTTTCCCCCAAGCGCCCAGATGGGGACTGACCCCGGGTAATCTTTGACGCCGATCTCTTTCCCGTCAATGGAGAGGGTTCCCTGGATTAGTTCATTTTTTACAAAGATCTTCTTATATGTATCTCGGATGAATCCTATTGGAGCGTGATGCACGTAATTGTACCAACGATAAAAGGCTTTTTGGCGTTGGGCATCTTCTTCATTGCCCTGTTTCAGATCAGCCAAAAGCCTCCTCAAGTTCCTAAGGTGCTGATCCATTCCCAAGAAGTAAAACCCAAAGACCTGAAGCCGGCCATCATAGCTCTCTCTACCTTCCCCTTCATGTTCATCGGAAATGGTATGGCCCAATAAGAGAACGAGCTTTTCAATATAATCTTCGCCCACCATACGGGCAAAATCGGTTAAATATCCTTTTTCTCCGTCGGTGTTCATGGGCGCTCCGGCAGCCCCAAACGTCTTTCCTAAGTGTGGATGAAGAATAAGGGTACTCATAAGGAGAGGACCTGGTTGGCAGATAGCGATTAAATGGGGCGGGCAGCCTGTCTGCTCTTTCAGATTCTCCAAGATCTCCCTGTACTGATCAACCTGCCCATCAAAATCCTCATAATGCCTCTCGCCATCTATATAAAGAGGAATGTTCTCAGCGCACTTCTGCTCCACAACAGCCATACGGGTGAGTCCCTGATCCCTCATGTAGAGGGCCACCCGTTCAGCGATATTGGAATGATGCCCCGCGCGAGGGGCAAAGACCACACCATAGTTCTGGATTTTGTGTTTCACATCCGCCGAGATATCAATTAGCCTGAGACCCGGTAAATCAAGAATGACCTTCGAGTCATCATATTCAACCGTCCAGTCCTGATCCGGGAGCTTTTCAGTAAAAAGCTTGAGAAACTCCAATTCTCCCAGTCTTTCCCGATGAAAACGATTCAAATGTTCCGATAAATTTTTTTCAGCCAGAGACAGGAGGCTCTCAGATCCTTCCTGGCAGATAGCAGAGAGCTGATTGCAAGCCCCCTGGTTTGTATGGATCGTCAGCGGCAAGAAATGTTTCAGCAATTGGCAACTAAAATGATGTGTGTTCCTCATTAAGTCAAAACCCAAAGATTGATAGCGGATAGCTGTTTCAGTGAAATCTGCACTGGTCTGAATGGGGATCTTCATGGCCTCCAGGGTATTAAGTACAGGGGGGAAGAGCGTCATAAAAGAGGTTGGCATAGACTATTCTCCTTTCCAGAAAAGTTGAGGTTGCCTTTTGTATCCTGTTAGAGATATGAGATATATGGAAAGTCATAATTCCAAAACATATGCGTTTTCGTGTACAATGAAGGTAATTATTGGTGCCTAAAGGATATTAGATTGGAACAACTTACCACCAAACATCTCCAATTTCAAGCAATATATTGTAGATCTAAAGGCTATGACTACCATATCTGGGTGCAAAACCCATACTTTTTTGCCACATTTCGGCGGAAAGGAGTCTACAGTGGAAGTCATTATGTATGAATCGATCATGAAAAGGGTCAAAAGCGATGGAGTTTAGGATTAAATGGAAGCCCTTGCTGTTTTTGGAAAAAGACTATGGAAAATAGGGCTTGTGGAAGGACCAAAGGAGACTACAGACTATGATCCGGGCAAAACTATGGTTTAGATGTGCCGCCATGCATGATCCGGTAACGCCGGTTCTTGTCAAGCCGGCCCTGATCGGATGGGATGCCAAGAAAAGGGATGTTGAACTGACCATCGAACGTGCCTTTAAAGGTGACGAATTGGTCCTGAGGATGCAGGGATGGGTGACCGTTGATGTAAAAAAGGTGACCGAGATCGTCAAGAGATATGGATTCCTCAAGGTCTTGGATGAACGGGACCTCGTGGTAGAAGTGGAAACGGAAAAGGACCTTGAAGCATTGAACAGAGAACTCTTAAAAAATTTCGGTGATCAGTTAGACTTGGAAACGATATGACAGAAATAGATCTCGAATCGGTTGAAATCCCCATCGACGGAACCCTGGACCTGCACACTTTTGCCCCCGGAGAGGTATCTTCGTTAGTGGAAGAGTACCTCTGGGCCTGTCTCAAGAAAGGCATCTATGAAGTCAGGATCATTCACGGAAAAGGTAAGGGTGTCCTGCGTCGGACAGTACATGCACGGCTTGAGAAACACCCTGATGTCATAGATTTCGGATTGGACCCCGGTTCTTCGGGCTGGGGAGCAACCATTGTCCGCCTCAAAGAGGGTTCATCTTGAGCCGGATGCAAGTTCCCGAACTGCTTTGAACATGCGCTCCCTGTCAACCGGCTTTACCCGTCTTACAATCCATTCCCGGAATTTTTCCCCGGCAGGAAGAGACTGCTTGTAGCTCATTTGGTCTAATTTTACGTCAAGGGCCTCTGCAACCTTTGTAGCCATTACAGGCCACACCTCGCCTATATCACCCACAACCGGGATGCTGCCCGGGATCCTGGCAAACCCTGACATCTCCATACGAAAAGGAATGCGCATGGACTTTGTCTTGGGGAGACCCTTGTGAACCGCATCTGATACCATTCCCGATTCCCTCTCCTTTGCCCACGCCTTCTCTAAGTTAGGATCGAGGTCTATCCTGATAATCTTTTTGTCTCTCAAGGAATAGGTCCACCCCCCTTCCCAATCAGACCATATCCCATGACCGGTAAAGAGCTCAAAGGGCCCGTCATGGATTTCCTGGGAAAGGGCGAGGGCAGATTCGATAATCACATCTGCGCTGCCAAGGAGTTCTGCAACCCGCTGACACCGCTCGGACAGCGGAATAGAATCGCCGACCGCCAAACCCACCTCTCCCCCGCCTATCAGCTGAGGCACGGTAACAAGCACCGGGATGTTGTTAAGCGCTCCCGCTCCTATCATAGTGTATGGGTCGGCTCCGTAACCGGCTACCTGCTCAAATGGGAGGCCCCATCGTTTGGAAAGGGCAAGAACATCACGTGCCAATTTTTCAGTGCGGAGACCGGTGGGATAGGCCATATTACCTGCAACCTTGATAATAACATTCCCTTTTACGCGTCTCATCCTGCGGTAAAGTCCGGTATCAATATGGATTTCGCGCTGGTACTCCTCCAACCGGGCCTTTGAAAGCATACTGACCTCAAACTGCCCGTCGCATGGGAGCTTGTTGGATTCAAAACCAAAGGCCTTACCGTCAAACCGTTTTACCTTTTCCAGGGTGCCGCCCATCTCATGGTTGACAACCGCAGAACTGGTGGAAACCCCGTCGATAAGCCCCTTATGCATAAGTTCCGCAATAAGAGTCGTCACCCCTTCATGGATGTTCGGCCCGCTCCCCACCACGGCAACTACCTTACCGCCCCTCTCTTTGGCCTCAACGATCATTTTTATAGCCTGGTTCAACCTGGACCTGGTTGTTGCCTTAAGACCCTTATACATTGCTGCTATTGTTTCTTGATCAATCATCATTGGAATATTCCTTTCATTTTTATCTAATACAAATTCTGGAAGCATCCCATCCATCATAACAAATTCCTCTGATGATTGAAACCCCTTAGTTATCTCTGGAGGCCTTCAACCTTCGGCTTCCCCGGCTTTAGAAGCCATAGGCGTTGTTGACCGGATAGGGTCCAATCTGCTACGATCCACAGCATTTCGGGCGGAAAGGTAAAGAAACAGAATGACAGCTATTTCTCATAAAGACATTGAGAGGCTTTAATGATTCGACTCAGGGATCTGTTTCTGGTGGTGACCGCATTTGGCGGTATCGTTTTCGGCGTCATGGTACCGGGATGGGATAAGATCGGCTCTCCTCTGGTCCTATACGCCCTCATGGCCATCTTGTTTCTCACCTTTCTCGACCTCGATTTTAAGATCCTTTTCAAGTTAGGCCGGGACCAAATCCTGGAAGTTGCCATATGGTCGGCAATCAAGCTGATGGTCCTCCCCATTCTGCTCTGGGGCCTGGCCAGGTTGACGGTCTCTGAGTGGGCACTTCCGGCCCTCCTCCTCGGAGGGGCCTCGGCCGGGGTTCTGGCGCCGTTTTTTGCCTCACTCTTAGGCTCGGACGTTCATCGGCCCATACAAATTGTGGTTGTGACGTCTCTACTTATACCCCTCACCCTCCCCGTGCTCGTTGAGGTCTTCCTCGGACACCAGCTCACAATTCCTTTCAGCGACATGTTCCGGCTACTCTGCCTAATGATTTTTGTACCTCTGGCGGCGCTTCCAATAGCGCGCCGCTTGGTACCGCAGGTTCTGGACCAGGTTCGGCGGGCCCGGTTTCCCCTCCTCCTGGCCCTAATTTTTCTCTGCAATGCCGGCGTTTTCGCCCCATTTTCGACCTTTCTTCGCTCACATGTCGGTCAGGCCCTGGCCGCTCTGGGGCTCAGCTCGGCAGTGGCCCTTATCTCGACCGCAGTCGGCCTGGCAATGGGCCATCTCGGGGGACGTCTCTTGAATGGTGCGACCGGGGCGATTATTCTCACCTTTGTCAACAGTATGCTGATCATCGTCTTTGCATCCCATTTCTTTGGGCCCCGGGCACCCCTTCTTTCAGCAGCCTACACCTTCCCTTTCTTCTTCATGATCTTCCCTCTGCGCTGGGCCGTAAGAAGGCTCAATGCGGGTGCGGATGCGCGCAAAAGTATCAGCGCCCGGACCTGAAGTTTCAGCGGGTTTCGTGGTATGATCGTTGGCCGCTATCCAAATCTCTTCCTCAAAATCCTAATAAAGCTGGGTCCAATTTGATCAATTATTTCTGTTATGGCCGTATGGTCATCCATATACCCCTTTTCTGACAAAAATTTGTATAAGAGCTTCATTGCAGGGGGGAATAGGGTGTACTCATAGGGCTCTATGATGACCTTGCGTAATACGTAGTCAGCAAAAAACTCTTCAAGATATTCAGGCGTTATTGACTTTAGGGTTGTTAAATCATCATGGTTATATCTGTATACAAAATTAAGGTATGTTTCAGTATAAAAAGGGAAGTTTTCACAATACTCTTCATGGCCCTTTTCTTTCAGCCAGAGTTCGAACCTGTTGCCGCACTTTTCTTCCATCTCAAAATAATGGTCTTCCCATGTATCATAATCAGAGCCACCTGCAATATACTGGTCCATTCTCTGAACGGACTCCACCATGTCTCTATCTTCCCGGTCAGGAGGAATTGGCGAACTTGAGAAATCTATTTTGTTATAATTAAATCCGGTTATCAGATGGGTCATCTCTCTTCTGACAAACATGGTCATTGCATGCTTCGGCTGGATATCTTTCGGGAATAAATGCTCCTTTCTTTCAATCATCTGTTCAAGAAAAAGCCCTGCATCACTTCTGCTCATATCAAACTCTTTTGCCAACAGTCTGATGATCTCCTTTTTCATTTTCTTGTCTGCATGTCCATCCTCCAGTGATATGGAATAATTCCATAAGAGCATGCCTGCTTGCATAGCCAAATTCATGTCTTCTATACCCTGATTCTCCCCCATTTCCATTACGGGTTTCGCATATTCCATCATTGCCTGGCTAATGGAAACAGGCCGGAATCCATCCGGTGGTTCCATGTCTGAAAATGAAGGTCTTTCCATGTAAGATACTCTATTATCGGGACTGTTTTTTATGAGTCTCCGTTTCTGTTTTTTCTTTTTCTTGAGTTGAGATTGTGCCCTTCTTTTTGATATTTTCACCTTTTTCTTCTTCTTGCTTCCCACTGTAAACCTCCAAACTACCTAATATTACCGCTGCTTAACGTTTCCGTTTCTTCTTTTTTTTCTTTCCTCTTTTTCTCTTTTTGCGATCCCTTTTTTTCTCAGTATCAGGAGGCCCTCCTGTTTTTTTATCTTCGGGAACGATAGGTCTTTCTGTAACGGGACTTTGGTTCATACTGATCTGTAAAGGTTCTTCCACAACCTCCGCATCGGAACTGTCCTCATGGAGGACCTGTGTTACGACCCTTTGGGTAATGTCCTGCAAATACTCCTGCAGCTCCGAGTTGATCTTTTGAAATTCGGGCCAGAGGGTCTCATCGACAAAGCTCTTCGGAACCTGAACCATGACCGTTGTGTAGCGCTGCCGGTAATACCGATAGGGCCTCAAATCATACCGCCGCAACAGGGCCACAAAGACCTTGCGAGACCACATATCCGCGAAGGTGAATTTATACTCAATTGGCGGTTCTTTTGGAAGGAGGTCTTTAAGCCGCAACAATATGCGCTGACGGGCCAAATCCGCAGAAACACGTTCTC
>JACNJD010000259.1 GCA_014382715.1 Candidatus Desulfacyla euxinica
GGACTGGACTCCCGCGTTCGCGGGAGTGACGGCTTTGGGGACTTTTTACGAATTCATCAAATTTTATTCTCCAAGTTCCAGGCTTTCCGAGAGTCACGTCATTTAAGCTGATAACCTGCTGACTTAACGAAAATTGTTTGCTTATTCGATTTTCTATAAATTCGAAGCACGAAATCCGAAATCCGAAACAAATACGAATAACCAAAATCCAAAATTCTAAACGTGATGAGCCCCGCAGATGCTGGGTAAATATTTGGAATGTTTTGATCATTTGATATTCGAAATTAGATATTGTTTCGAGTTTCGATATTCGGATTTCGTCCCGCCGGGGCGGGATTATGGTCTAAGAAATAACTAATACTAACGATTTAGCATCGACTTTGACGTTTCCCTGAGGCTTTCCGGTATATGCTTTACCAATCTGGTCTAAATGGCTATATTTAGTCTATTGCTTTTCTAAAACATAGGAGTGTGTAATGATTATCAATGTATCCGAAGCTAAAACAAACCTTTCGAAACTTATAGATATGGCTTATCACGGCGAAGAGGTGATAATTGCAAAGAATAATTTACCCCTCGTTGAATTAGTGGCACATAAGCCCAAACCAAAGCGCAAACTTGGTTTGCTTAAAGGACAAATCAATATTCCAGATGATTTTATGGATGAGGATGAGGAAATAAATGTCATGTTTTATGGTGAGTCGTGAAAAATCCCCGCTTGAAAAGCATAATATCATTCCTGCCCTCTTCTCCACCAACTGGCTTCTTGACAGCGCCATCCGTTTGTATTACATTCGGAATATGAGGCCAAACTTTGAGTGGGACGATGTGAAAAACGAGCAAAACAAGGAGAAGCATGGCGTTTCGTTTCTTGATGCCCAATACGCCTTTGCCGATCCCAATCGCGTGATTATTGAAGATCTGGGCCATGGCGCAAAGGAAGATCTATGACCAAGAGAATCAAATACACCGATGAGCCCATGCAGACGGGCAATATCGTAGAGGACTTCTTGCCCAGGCCCGATGACCTGGTGTTCCGAAAGGAGCGGGTGTTGACCTTGCGTCTGGACGAACCAACCCTTGAAGATCTGAAACAGGTTGCGAATAGCAAGGGCCTTGGGATGTCCACCCTGGTCCGGATGTGGGTGAAAGAAAGACTTGCCCACAGCGTTACTACGCAGGCCCGATAAGGCGTCCTTGTTCCCCTCCCGCACTATCTTCTCAGCTCAACAGCGCCTCTGACTCCTGACCACCGTCCTCCGACCCCTGAGATCTGTTTTTCCCCTGAACAGGGCATTGCGCCGAATTGAACACTTTTTGACCTTTCATGAAACCATTAATGCTTATCTTAAATTAAAATGGTTACTCAGGAGGAGAATTACAATCAAACCATGACAGCAATTCGTAAAGGCGAAATCATTGAAATAGCTATAGAAAATATGGCCTACGGGGGCCGGGGGATCGGTCGTTTGGACGGGTTAGTGGTCTTTGTCAAGGGCGGGATCCCGGGGGACAGGATAAAGGCCAGAATATACAAAAAGAAGAAGGATTACGCGGAGGCAGGCATGGTAGAACTCATTTCCCCGTCTCCTGATCGGGAAGATGCGCCATGCCCTTATTTTGGATATTGCGGCGGATGTCAGTGGCAGAACGTGGCCTACGAAAAACAGTTGGAATTCAAGCGGGAACACGTGCAGGAGCCTTTGGAACGTATCGGGGGGATTAAGGATGTAACCGTTCGACCCGTCATCCCTTCAGAGAACAGGTTTGCCTACAGAAATAAGATGGAGTTTTCATTCTCTGACCGGCGCTGGTATCTCCCCGAAGAATTTGACGTTGATAAACGCCGGGACGAAGTTGCCCTGGGTCTCCACGTACCGGGGACTTATCAGAAGGTCATTGACATTGAGGCGTGCCTGCTTCAGCAGGAAACGGGGAACCGGATCCTGAACATGGTAAGCGAATATGTCAAAAACTCCGGGATTCCTGTCTATGGCCTGAAAAGCCACCAGGGATTCTGGCGTTTTCTGATGATCCGTTATTCTGTTGCGTTCGATGAATGGATGGTCAACCTGGTCACATCAGAAGAGAGGCTGGAATATGTACAGCCATTGTCGGATCTGCTCGTCCGCAGGTTTGATGGCATCAAGACCGTGGTAAACAACATCAACAGCCGGGGAGCCTCCATAGCCGTCGGGGAAAAGGAGGCGGTCCTTTACGGGGATGGGTATATCAGAGACCGGATAGGCGGTTTTACATTCCAGATCTCTGCAAACTCTTTCTTCCAGACCAATTCCAGGGGAGCCGGGCAGTTATATGAGACCATGGCGGCTTATGCGGAGATTGAAGGTTCTGAAACCGTGCTGGACCTGTACAGCGGAACCGGCACTATCCCTATCTTCCTGGCCGACAGGGTCCGGTCCGTCACCGGAATAGAGATCAGCAGGAGCGCCACAACTGACGCAGTGAGGAACGCTGAGGAAAACGGGGTTGAGAACTGCCGCTTTATATGCGGTGATATCAGGGAAAAGCTGGCGGACATAACCTTCAGACCCGATCTGTTGATCATAGATCCCCCGCGGGCAGGTATGCACAAGGATGTATTGGCCGGGGCAATGGCTTTATCGCCTGAAAAAATTGTCTATATCTCGTGTAATCCCGCCACCCTGGCCAGGGATCTGTCCGAGATGTCCAACGGGTACGAGATCCTTGAAATACAGCCTGTTGACATGTTTCCCCATACCTATCATGTTGAGGCGGTGGCCAAATTGGCTTTTCGGAGCTGATAGCCAAGAAAAAGATTGACAAAAGCCTGCTCAACAAATAATGTAACGATATCTAATAGGAAAAAAGGCAAAGGGGGTGATTAAAAATGATCGGGAGTTTTCCATCGCAGTCGTGTTTTATCAGGGCTTCCGGTCCGTGTCGATTTAATATTCCCCCCACAACTGATGAGAGCTTTTTAACCTGCATGACAATTGAAGAGGTAAAATCAAATGTGCATATGCCTGTAGCGTGACATATCATACCATTGAAGGCACATTTGTTTTTAAAGGAAATGGAAGCATCTCAATTGCGATCGAGGTGCTTTTTTTGTTGCAAAACACTCTCGTATAAAATCTCCAAGGCCGTCACTCCCGTAAAAACGGGAGTATCCCGCCGCGGCGGGATTGATTTTCCTGGATTCCCGTTTTCACGGGAATGACAATCGGGTACTTTCTGATTTTTTACGAGGTTAACAAATTAAACGAGGATATTTAGATATGAAAGTTGTAGTTCGTGATAATCAGATAGAAAAGGCGATTAGGGATCTGAAGAGAAAACTAACCAAAGAAGGGTTTTTTTCCGAAATCAAGGAAAGACGCTTTTATGACAAACCAAGCGTTCAGAAGAAGAAGAAACAGGCAAAGGCAGCCAAAAGGCGACGCAAAAGGGTAAGGAGGTTCTAAGAAGTGAGTTAGGACTGATGAGAAGTGAGTTTTTCTCTTGACAAAGATAGGGGCAAGCAGATAAATACGCAAAAGCTGTTGGCCCCTTAGTCAATCAACCCTAAACTCGATGTAAGAGGCTTAACAATTATGAAAGATCCAGAGAATTCACCTAAAAAGTCTTCTGATAGAGGCGGGGACCGTCCCCCTTCTGGTTTTTTCCCACGTTGGATGAACATTAATATTCTTGCTCAAGATGTGGGTTTTTTCATTTTAGGCCTCATCGGGGCTTCGATCGTGGGATGGATCGTCTTTCCAGCAGTGCTCTATTCCAAACACCCCCAGCCGATCAATTTTAATCATGCCCTGCATCTCGACTCTGAAAGGGTAGACGGCATAGAGGGAGAAACAAAGGACGAGAAATGCTTTTCTTGCCATTCATTTCGCGATGACGGCACATTTACCGGCATCCCGAAGTTGGAAAAATGCACGGAATGCCACGATGATCCCGAATCTCCCCTTGGAGAGACCCCTGCAGAAAAAACGTTCATGACAAAATATGTCGCCAATGAGAAAGAAATACCCTGGCTTGTCTATTCTAAGCAACCTGACTGTGTTTATTTCTCCCATATCGCCCACGTTAAAATGGGTAATATAGATTGTGCCACCTGCCACGGGGACTTTGCCGATAACGAAAAGCTGCCTTTATATGTGAAGAACAGATTGACCGGTTACAGCAGGGATATCTGGGGAAAACGGATTTCCGGTTTCTATTGGAACAAGAAGTTCTCCGATCGTATGAAGATGGATGACTGTGCCAGGTGCCATACGGAGAAGGACCAGAAACAGAACAACGCCTGTTTTGTGTGCCACAAATAGGGGATAAGGACTATGAAATTAACCAGAAGAAACTTTATCGCGGCTGTCATTGGCGGGGTAGCGGGTATTCAGGCAACCCCGCTTCCCTGGAAAATCACTGATGATATAGCCATATGGACTCAAAACTGGCCCTGGGTGCCGGTTCCCTCAACGGGTGAGTTCTCTGATGTCAGTTCGGTTTGCAATCTCTGTCCCGGCGGATGCGGTATTGCGGTGAAAAAGGTGGACGAGAGGGCAATAAAGATTGAAGGCCGCACCGACTATCCCGTGAATCCGGGAGGTGTCTGTCCGGTAGGTATGGGCGGGCTCCAGTTGCTTTACGATGAATCTTTAAGGTTTACCGGTCCCATGAAACGTGTTGGTCTGCGGGGTGCGGGTCAATTTACGGAAATATCGTGGGGTGAGGCATTTGACATGGTGGCCGGCAGAATTTCAGGTCTTCGCAAGAAAGGAACGCCCGAGGCAATTGCTGCCGTGGACGGTAATCCTGAGGGGACAACCGTATCGGTTTTGATCAAACGGCTGATGAGGGCCATGGGAAGCCCTAATTATGTGAGACCCCCTTCCATAAATGACACCTACCGTATGGGGAACCTGCTCATGCAGGGGACACTGACCCCCATGGCTTATGACCTTGAAAATTCCGATTATGTCCTGAGCTTCGGTGCTGGCCTCCTTGAGGGATGGGGAGCGCCGGGCAGGGTAATGAATGCGTGGGGCATGTGGCACGATGGCAATCCGGCCAAGAAAAAAACCAGGATTGTACAGGTAGAGTCAAGGGCATCAAATACCGCGTCCAAGGCAGATATGTGGGTTGCCCCCAGACCCGGGACCGATGGCGCTCTGGCCCTTGGTATTGCTCATGTGATCATAAAGTCAGGGCAGTATGATTCCCGGTTTGTATCTGACCATTCTTCCGGTTTTGAAGACGGGAGATCATTGGATGGGGTAAATCACATCGGGTTCAAGACGTTAGTCCTTGAAAAATACTCCCCCGAACAGGTGGCAAAAATAACAGGAGTAAGTCCGAAAACCATTGTCTCTTTGGCCAAGGGTTTTGTCAGCGCAAAGACCCCGGTTGCGGTTTACGGCAAAGGGAAAGATAGTCTGAACGGCAGTTTGTATGAATTTATGGCAGTTCAGAGCCTGAATGCCCTGAAAGGGAGCATTAACAGATCCGGGGGTGTCCTCCTGCCCGACCCCATTCCATTAAGCAATCTTCCTCTCTTGGAAGTGGATGCTGTTGCGAGTAAGGGGCTCAAGACCCCGAGACTCGATCAGGCAGGGACCATGCGTTATCCCTTTTCCGACAGTCTGATTAACAATTTTACAGAGGTCATTAAAAAGAGCTCCAAATCTCCTGTGGATACACTCCTCGTATTCTCGGCAAACCCTTTCTTTACTCTTCCTGACGGGGGCGGCTTCAAAAGGGCTTTAGAAAAAATCCCGTTTATCGTCAGTTTCTCCCCTTACCGTGATGAGACGGCCAATATGGCTGAGCTTATTCTCCCTGACTCTACCTATCTCGAAAAGGTAGATGATATTGTCTGGCCAACTGGCTTGCAGTATCCCCTTTACGGCTTGTCGAAGCCGGTGGTAGAGCCCCTGTACAACACGAAAAACAGTGGAGATACAGTTATAGAGTTGTCCAGAGCGATCGATGAATCGGTGGGGTCCGCCTTTCCGTGGGAAAATTTCGAAGAGGTTCTCCAGGTAAGGGCAAAAGGGCTCTTTGATGCCGGAGGAGGACTTGTGAGCTATGATCCTGATACCCCTGCCTGGCAGAGGCAAACAGCGGGAAATGGCCCCAAACCGGAGTACGAGTCCTTTGATGAGATGTGGGAGGGAATACAGTCCGGGGGCATGTGGTATCGCCCTGTGAGTTCACCCAGGAGCTGGAAGGGTCTCTTCAACACACCAAGCGGAAAATTCGAATTTTCCAGCAAGTTGATTGCCCAGGCCATTGAGAATTACTCAAATAAGATATCGAAAAAAGCGGCCCTGAAAAACATGGGGATTGCCGTAACAGACGATGAGGCCTGTATGGCCCATTACGAGGCCCCGAAAACCGGCTCTGATAGTTCGGTATACCCGCTTAGAATGCTCCCCTATGAGATGATCAATCTGGCCAGCGGGTGGATACCAAGCCCACCTTTTCTGTATAAGACAATCTTTGAAAACCAGCTTTTAAAGGATAAATCCTTTGCCGCTATCAATCCCAAGACAGCTGCGAGATACAACCTGAAAGAAGGCGCCCTGGTTGCTGTCAAATCGCCGGCCGGAGAAGTGCAGGTACGCATAAATCTATCTGAAGGGGCAATGCCCGGTATTGTCTATTTACCCTTAGGGTTCGGGCATACCGCCTATGACGAGTTTCTGAAGGACAAGGGTGTGAATCCCAATAATATTGTCCAGGCAGGGCAGGACCCCATAAGCGGCTATCCGGTCTGGTGGGATACTCCGGTGAAGATAGTTAGGGTTTGATACAGGATGCACGATACAGGATGCAAGATGCATGATACAAGATGCTGGATACTGGAGACTTCCAATCTGCGATTTCCAGTTTCCCCGCTTGAAAACGGGATCTTCGACAAATTTCAAGTTTCACAAGAGGTAACTCATGAAAAAATCAAATGACCACGGGAAATATAAGTATGGCATGGTCATCGATATTGACAAATGCACGGGTTGCGGAACATGCATGGTCGCCTGTGCAGCTGAAAACAACGTTGCCGTAAGGGCTGACCAATCGGACAAGGAACGTACGATCACCTGGATGCGTCTTTACAAGATCTCCAACGGAAAGGAGTTCCCCCACACCGAGGTCAGCTATTTTCCCAGGCCGTGCATGCACTGCGACCATCACCCTCCGTGTGTTTCCGTCTGTGTTGCCACTGCCACGAAATTGGATTTCAATACCGGGATCGTCAGCCAGATATATACCCGATGCATCGGCTGCAGGTACTGCCAGGCCGCCTGCCCCTATGGCGCCAGGTATTTCAACTGGTGGGACGTATTTCCCCAGGATAAGGGAATGGACCGCTATCTGACTCCAGAGGTATCTCCCCGTATGAGAGGTGTTGTGGAAAAATGCACCTTTTGCCATCAGCGGCTGATGGGGGCAAAAACCTTAGCCTATGCCGAGGACCGGCAGGAGATTGAAGAGGGTGAATACGTTACCGCCTGCACAGAGGCCTGCCCGGCTCAGGCCATTACCTTCGGGGATCTGAATAATCCCGAGCATGAAGTCTCCAAACTCATAAAGCACCCCTTCACATTCAGACTTTTGGAGCGGATCGGTACGGATCCGAAGGTCTATTACCACTCCAGCAGGGACTGGATTCGCAAGTTAGGCGACAATTTCCTGCCCGGCGAATATACGCCAGTGGTCAATAAGACCTGGGCGGAAGAGGAATGGTCTACAAAACCGGGCCGCGATGAGTTTTAGTACCAACGAGTAAAGTTAAAAGTGAGTCCCGCCTTTAGCGGGATTGAGGAGCCGGTTCGTTCCATCTGTTTATTTTAGAATAGATAGAATTCAATAACTTTAGGCACTTTAGATCACTTTAGGCACTTCACACTTCTTTTGATCTCAGATGGTTTCAGGAGGACGAGTAATGGATTCGCCATTATTACCGCATGGAGTAAAGAGATGTTCCACATGGGCCTTTTTTTTCTGGACCCTGCCGTGGTTAGCCCTCTTGGCATGGGGAGGGCTATCGGCCTTTCTATGCCTGTGGAAGGGGCTCAACCAGACAAATATGAGCAATATCTTTGCCTTTGCCCTCTGGATCGTATTTGATCTGGCAATAATCGCCTTAGGCGCCGGCGCATTTTTCACCGGATTCCTTACCTATGTTATGGGTCAAAAGGAGTTGAAGAATATCATCAAACCCGCGGTGATCATAGGCTTTATCTGCTATTCAGGCGCTATTGCCATGTTGGGTATCGACATTGGCCAGCCGATCAGGGGGTGGTTCATCTTCTGGCACGCCAATATACACTCCATGCTGGTTGAAGTGTCCTTCTGTATTACCGCCTATCTGATGGTGCTGGCCATAGAATTCATACCGATTATTTTAGAAAACAGAAAGTTAGAAGAGATAAAAGAACTCCGGATTTTTGGACATAACCTCCATGAAATCATGGCCGTTTTTGCTGCAACCGGAACTTTCCTGTCGTTCTTTCACCAGGGGTCTTTGGGCGGCATGTTTGGTGTGATGTATGCGAGGCCCTTTGCAGCGAGGGAAGGTTTTTATATCTGGCCGTGGACATTCTTCCTCTTTGTTCTCTCGGCCATTGCCTGCGGGCCCTGTTTCACCATCCTCTGCACGAAACTGACCGAATTCTTTGCCCGGAAAAAACTTGTTCCTGACAGCGCCATTCAGCTCCTTGCAAAGATTTCGGCGTGGCTACTTTCTTTTTACATGGTCTTGAAGATCTTTGATTATTTAGGCTGGATGTACGGTATTGTCCCGAGGTCAGGGCTGACATTTGAGAGCTTCTTCAGGGAAGGCCCATACGGAGTCTATCTGGTTGTAGCCGAAATGATTTTCTGCGGCATCTTACCTGCGATTATCCTTATGACACCAAAGGCGAGGCAGAACCAGGGCTTACTTATCACTGCATGCCTGTTAAACTGTACAGGGATTGTCCTGAACCGTTTCCTCTTTATTATAGTAACGCTGGCAATACCTGTAATGCCCTTTGACAGGTTTTGGAGCTATCTCCCCACGTGGCAGGAATGGGGTATCGGAATGGCTGTGGTCGGGTATGGATTCTTACTGTTTTCCGCCGCCTACAGATATCTACCCATATTCCCCAAAGAGAGAGAACTGAACCCTATTACAGAATAGAGATCTTTGAAAAATGTTCAATTTTGGTCAAGATCAAGGAAGGTGAAAATTTCAACCACAGGAATATATTTAATATTTCGAGGATTGAAATTTGAGCCTGACGCCGAGATTGGCCAGATAAGCGCAGACTTCGAAAGGGGGCGTTTTGCAAAGGTCTCGGAATAGTGGAGAGTAAAATACAATGACACCGTTTTCCTTTGAATGGCAGTGGAATATTGAATACCTGATATTTTTTGGACTCCTCTATGTCGCCCTCGGCATCATAGGCGCCGGCATTACCTTCGTAGTGATAAAGACCGGTCTGCAGGCGCTCGGGTTCATGAGGGAGAGGCATTTTTAAATCCAAAGAACCGTGTTCTGGAGCCAGTGAACATGGTCCTGCGATGGATAATCCAGGTTGAAATGGAGTCCGCGGCTTTCCTTTCGGAGGGAAGCGCAGCTGATAATCAACTCGGCCACCAAGGCAATGTTCCGCAGTTCGAGCAGGTCCTGGGTTACTAAGAAATTCCAATAATACTCCCTGATCTCTGATTGTATACTTTCGACCCGGGTCTTTGCCCGTGCCAACCGCTTGTTTGTCCTCACAATTCCCACATAGTTCCACATAAAACTCCTGATCTCATCCCAGTTATGTGAAACAACCACCATTTCCTCGCTGTCTGTGGCGCTCCCCGGGTCCCACTGAGGGGCCTTGGGAAAGGGTTCGTCCCTCTTGCCTTCCATCTCGACAGCCGATGTCAGCGCAGCCCGTCTTGCAAAGACCAGGGCCTCAAGGAGTGAATTGCTGGCGAGGCGGTTTGCCCCATGCAGTCCTGTGCAGGCGACCTCACCAATTGCGTATAGATTGCTCAGATTTGTTTTTCCGTGCTCGTCTGTGAGGAGGCCGCCGCACATATAATGGGCAGCAGGGACCACGGGAATCGGTTCCTTAGTAATATCAACCTGGTACTTCAGACATGTCTCATAGATATTGGGAAACCTGTCAGCAATGAATCCCGAGTCTTTATGGCTGATATCGAGATAGACGCATTCCTCCCCGCTCTTTTTTAACTCCATGTCAATAGATCTCGCAACAATATCTCTGAATGCAAGGTCCTTGAGGGGGTGGTATTTCTCCATGAACCTGTTCCCTTTTTTATCCAAAAGCACACCTCCCTCTCCCCTGACCGCCTCAGAGATCAAAAAGCTCTTGGCCAGGGGGTGATAGAGACATGTGGGATGGAACTGGACAAATTCCATATTGGCTACCTTGGCCCCGGCACGATACCCGATGGCAACCCCGTCTCCGGTGGCAATATCAGGGTTGCTCGTATACAGATATACTTTGCCGGCGCCTCCGGATGACAAGACCGTAATCTTAGACAGGAAGGTAACGATCTCCCCTTGTTCCACGTCCAGGACATAGGCCCCCCAGCAGGTTTCACTGGTTTCGGTGGAAATAATCCCGCGGCGGATCAGCTTGGATTTGGTTATTAGATCGATCGCCATATGGTTTTCATAGATCTGGATGTTTTCTTCCTCTTCCGCGCGATCGAGCAGAATACGTTCCACTTCCCGGCCTGTCATGTCTTTGGTGTGGACTATTCTGCGTTTCGAGTGCCCACCCTCACGGCCCAGATCAAGGCGCCCCCCTTTTTTTCCCTGGCGCGAAAAACCGACTCCCATTGCAATGAGCTCATTAATCCTCTCAGGACCCTCTTCTACCACAAGTTTCACAATATCCTCATTGCAGAGACCGTCACCTGATTTGAGGGTATCCTTTATGTGGAGATCAAAACTGTCATCCTGATCAAATACCGAGGCAATGCCGCCCTGTGCATAGTTGGTGGACCCTTCTGCTTTTTCCTTCTTGGTTACAATAGCCACTCTCCCTGTCCTGGCCGCCTGTAAGGCAAAGCTCAGCCCGGCGATACCGCTCCCAATAACCAGATAATCCGTTATAATTTCCATGTTAGCTCCGTAGGAAAATAACAGTGAATCTTTGAACCCTTTAACCTCTTCCACGATATCAGCCTGCTGCCATATGCTCAAGTATTTTATTCGGCAACCCCCTCTCGTGGGAATTGCCCGCCAGAACTCCGAGTTGACACAAGCAGCGGGTGTTGCTAACATCTCGCCCCAAAAAAGGGCCTCGACGCATCCGCCATAAAACGAATCAGACTGACACTATAACCCGTTTGATAGAATTATGAACAGACTCAGCACCAAATCCGCAATCCGCAATCCAAAATCCCTCCGGGGCGTAGGCCCATACGGGCCGGAGGCCGCAATCGAATCCCATGCCTGTTTATGAATACCGGGCCCTTGACAGGGCGGGCAAAAACAAGAATGGAATTATTGATGCTGACAGCCCGATCGCGGCCAGGCAGAAGCTGAGGGGATCGGGTGTCTTTCCAATAGAATTGAAAGAAACCTCGTCTACGGCCGGAGAGCCGGCTCCGGACCAGACTTCCATTTCTACCTTTTTTAAGCGGGTCAGGCCTGCAGATCTTTCTGTTGCCACCCGGCAGCTGGCTATCCTGTTGGGGGCAGGGATCACATTAGTTGCATCCTTGGATGCCATGATATCGCAGGTTCCGAATACCTTCCTTAAAAAGATTCTGGCTCAGATCAAGGAATCGGTAAATGAGGGGAATAGCCTGGCATTTTCATTGTCCCGACATCCCAAGGTCTTTTCGCAGATCTATGTCAACATGGTCAGGGCGGGGGAAGAATCAGGATCTCTTGATCTGGTCCTCCATAGACTATCGGAATTGACGGAGCATCAGCAGGCTTTGAGGGGTCGTCTGAAAGCGGCCTTAGCTTATCCCGCCTTCATGCTTCTAATCGGCGGCCTGGTCCTCTTTTTTCTCATCACGTTTATTGTGCCCAATATCACAAAGATCTTTGACGATATGCACCAGGTTTTGCCTCTTCCGACCCTGATACTCATAGGGGTAAGCAATTTTCTTAAGTCCTTCTGGTGGCTTGTTATCGGAGGATTGGGATGCGCTGTTCTGCTGATAAGAAGGTTAATCAAGACGCCTAAGGGGAGGCATATATGGGACCGCCTAAAACTCCAGACCCCTGTTATAGGCCCTGTCAACACCAAAACAGCAATGGCGCGATTTTCGAGGACCCTGGGCAGCCTGCTTCAAAATGGTGTTCCTCTCCTCCCTGCCCTCGGTATAGTCAGAAACATTGTCAGCAACACGCTTATTGCTGAGGTCATTGACAATTCCATGGATGACATCCAGTCGGGCAAGGCCCTTGCCGTGTCACTTTCCCGGAGCCGCTGGTTTCCTCCCATTGCAATACAGATGATTTCAGCAGGAGAACAGAGCGGGGAAATGGAGGGCATGCTCAACAAAATCGCAGATATTTATGAAGGGGAGGTGGAATCACAGACCCTTGTCATGACCTCTATGCTGGAACCGGTCATGATTCTGTTTATGGGTTTGACTGTTGGATTTATCGTTATCTCAATCCTCCTCCCCATCTTTGAGATGAACCAGATGATACGGTAAGCTAACCCGGATAAACCGGAATTGCGAATTGAGGAATTGAGGGATTTAGGCCCAAGTGAAATAGAAAAATTCCCAAAACTTTTCCCAAGAATTAACGTTCTTGGCCACTATAAACAGCTAAAGCGGTATACCCGCAACCTAAAGATGAAGTTGTAGGAGTCAGTTATCAGTTGTCAGCGCTGGAGGTTATTTTGAAATTTGAGGATTTGGAAGTATGGAAGAGGTCTTCACGAT
>JACNJD010000370.1 GCA_014382715.1 Candidatus Desulfacyla euxinica
TGATTACTACTTTGGCGTCCTTCGACGCAACAAACTGGGCCGACTGAATTCCGGCTCCACCACCAAGGTTCATATTCTTGTTGTCAAAAACCTCGTAGTCCATGGTGTCCGTATCCACTATTATGAAATAAGCACACCGTCCAAAACGCGGGTCAATCTGGGAGTCCAAGTCCTTCCCTGCCGAACTTACAGCTACTTTCATCTGTTTCACCCCCTCCCTATTATAACGGATCCCACCAAATACAGCCATTTGGTTGTTAGAAAACAGCGAGATGAAATCCCAATGTTGAGTCCTCTCCCATCTGTGTAAGCATCTTTCATGCCAGAATGTTAAAAAGAGGATGGGACTGGATAACCCACCTGAATTAATGGGAGAATCAGAGTTGAAATTTGGATACAAAAAGAGAGGGGGAACTACTATTTCATTGTCGCAACTACAACAGGGGGATGGTATTGCAATATTGCAACCTTAACCCATAATAAAACCCTTACGGCAGCCTCGGGCCAAATTAGACGCAGTTTGAGAGGCGTAAGTCGGTAGGGTGAACTAAAATTCAATCCCTTCTTGTGCTTTGATTCCCTGATGATAGTGATGTTTTACTGCTTTCATTTCCGTGACAAGGTCTGCAATCTCTATTAGGTTCTTGCTGGCATTTCGACCTGTCAGAACCATGTGAAGCCCTGAAGGCCTCTCCTTAACGACGCTTATCACTTCGTCTATTTTAAGCAATCCAAAATCCACAGCGGTATTGATCTCGTCCAAAATGATCATGTCATACGATCGCTTTCCAATTGCCTCTCGAAGTGTTTTTAGCCCCTGTTGAGCAATATGTATGTCCAGAGGCTCACAAACCCTGCTCTGGACGAATCCGGGGCGACCAAACTGCATGAAAGTAATGGGAAGATTGGCCTTGTCTAATGCGTATAATTCTCCAAGGTCTGATCGTCCTTTCATAAACTGTAGGATAAGTACCTGCATCCCACGGCCTGCCGCTCTAATAGCCATCCCTAAAGCGGCTGAGGTTTTTCCTTTTCCCTCGCCCGTGAATACGAAAACTAAACCCTGTGTTATTGGAGAAGCCATTGTTTCAAGGTTTGCAGAATGGGTTTGGCACGGGAAACACACGGACGTCGGATGCTTGATGCCGGATAAAATAAAGAAGGGTGTTTTATCCGACATCGTGCAGCCGCGTCAGTTTGAAGTGGAACCCCACTCAATGGACTGCAGTGAGAAGACCAGCAGCTCATATCAACCGAATAGGACCTCGTCTCCGTTCCCTATGTAAAGATCACTCTTGGACCCGTAACGGGCTGTTCCTTTGACCACCGGGTATCCAAGCTCAACCATTTTTTGAACGGCTGCCAGACCCGTACAATGATTAACCGCCACTTTTTTGAAGTTGTACTTGGCCATGCCTGTAATAAGGTATTCCCGTTCAGGCTTTACGGGACCGAAGGGTGCGATGTGGAGGCCGCCGTAGACCCCGTACATCTTATCGCCGCCAACGATTTTCTCCTGTGCGAAGTCTGCAAAGGTCAATATCCCCTGATGGCAGCAACCGGTCACACAGACCATTCCCTTGTCCTTCACGTTGAAGTACAGCGATTGCTCCCCACGGACACGGATGACAATAGGAAGGTCAAAGGCAGCAACGGCACAGCCATTGTAAAGCTTGTTGACCTCTTTTGGTTTAGATTGAACCAGTTCGCCGCGATGGGTGATGCGATTCCTGGCATTGGCTTCAAAATACTCGGTCCCCCTCAGATAAAACATCCCTTCGGGATAGAAGGTGCTGGGAATAATAATCTTTATGTTCGGATTATACTTGAGAGTTGTTTCCAGGCCCCAGTAATGATCCAGATGCTCGTGGCTGATAATAAGCGCCTCGATCTCACCGTTCTTGAGCATCTTGTCGATGCCTTCCCTCTTGAAGGCCTCATCCATGTATTCTCTGCTCCATCCGGTGTCTAAGAGGATCTTGTGGTGACGCCCATCAAGGGTTTCCATGTCAATCAGCGTGCAACTGCCAGCGGCATTCTTGGGGTCCCAGGGGATGATCCACTGGTTGGTCTTTCCACCGCCGGCCGCCTTCATCTGGCTAACCAGTTTCTTGCTATCGAACCACCCCAATTCTGAAATACATTTAACCCTCACGCTCTTACACTGCCCAATATCATGCTGCCCGCTTGCAAGGGCCTTTAGTGGCTTGCTCAAGACAGCACTTCCAAGCCCCAAGACCGCTCCCCCAATGGCCACATTCTTCACAAAATCCCTTCTATTCATCTCTTTCATAGCTTCCCCCCTGGTGTGATAGAGTTAACAGATGTCCCAAACCCCGTATTGCCGTGACCTAATAAAGTTTCTCCCACCTCCTTTCAATCATCATATTAACACGTAGAATTGGGGAAAAAAGATAGCCCCCATGTTTCAACAGCTTCACGCACTTCGCATGGAGCTATCGTTGTGTACAGGGATATTCATTGTAAAGATATGGATGGGAAACTCAGGCCCGGCCGCAGCAACTCCCGGGGCCTGCGCAAGTGGGAGCAGGACCCTCGCTGCCGCAGCACCGATCCGCCGCATTTTCAGGGAATCTCCCTGTCGGGCTTACGGCAG
>JACNJD010000001.1 GCA_014382715.1 Candidatus Desulfacyla euxinica
TGGCATCCATGGACACGCACTTGGTTATCTCCCTGATTACGCTCGATACTGTAAAGAGAAGTGTGGGCAACCCCGACACCTTGCGTCTTTCACCAAAGGGGCCTTCCAGGTTCCCGTCGATATACATACTGTCTTTCCCGGACAGGAGCGGTATTCCATACTCTAAGCAATAATCCTTCAGGGCCAGACAGGACCTTGTTAATTGAGCGGCCTTATATTTGCCGTCAGGATTATCTACCGGATCATATTCAATGGTTGGCCAGCAGAAATTATCAACTCCGCCCAGATGATCAGGATCTCCGCCCACGGCCAGGACTTTCCTGACCGCCTCGTCAATGGTGGCAGCGGTCATATGGTAGGTGTCGATCTTTGAATAGAAGGGGTTGAGTGCCTGGGAAACCGCTATACCCTTTTCAGAGTCTAATATCGGTCTGATAACCGCGGCATCTGAGGGGATGTCCCTCTTTTTCCCCACCAACGGTTTTATGACGCTTGTTCCCTGAACCTCGTGATCATACTGTTTTGCTATCCAGCTGCGGTCACATATATTGGTCCGGGAAAGCATGGAATTCAGGAGAGTGCCATGATCTGCAGGTTCGCTTATAACCGGTTCTGTCAGTCCTCTCGTCTCAGGGGGAATCCACTCGGCATCAAATTCCCACTGGGGAAAATCTGATTCCAGGAGATCCATCCTGATGTAGGCACAGGTCTTCCCCTTATATAGCAGGTGCAGGAATCCGGAATCCGTATATTCTCCTATCACAGTACTTTCAACCGAATGCCTTTGAGACAGTTCCATGAATCGGTCTAAATGTTCCGGTTTTACGGCTATGGTCATTCTTTCCTGGGACTCGGAGATCCAGATCTCCCACTGGTCCAGGCCTTCATATTTCAGGGGCACCTTTTCGAGTTCCACGATGCAGCCGTTGCTGAAACGGGCCGATTCACCCACAGAAGAGGAGAGCCCTCCGCCTCCATTGTCGGTGATGTAGGATATGAGTTCCTCATCTCTTGCCTCGTTCAGGAAGTCATGCATTTTTTTCTGGGTGTACGGGTCCCCTATCTGCACATGACCTGCCGGTGTGTGCTCGCTATAGGTTTCCGATGCGGCTGTCACACCATGGATACCGTCTTTGCCTACCCTGCCACCCGACATGATAATGAGATCTCCGGGAACGGTGGTCTTCTTATCAGATGACTCAGCCCCGATCCTGGCAGGCATTATCCCCATGGTAGTCACAAAGACAAGGCATTTCCCTGTGTAGCTTTGGTCAAAGAGAAGCAATCCAAAGGGGGTGGGAATCCCGCTCTTGTTTCCCCCGTCCCTTACACCCTCAATGATCCCGTCAAGGAGACGTCTGGGATGGAGATGTGGAGTCAGATCACCCTGATAATCCCTGTGGCCTACGCAGTACCCGTACATCCCCAGGATCAGCTTTGATCCCTTTCCCGTGCCCATAGGATCTCGATAGATACCGACTATACCTGTAATAGCGCCCCCGTAGGCCTCCATATTGGAGGGACTGTTGTGGGTCTCGCCTGTAATGACATAATAGTGGTCATTGTCAAATCTCCCTACACCGGCGTTATCCCACAGGACGGATATTACCCAATCTTTTTTTTCCTTGATCTTCAGGGTAGGGTCTTCAATGCATGATTTGAAGAGGCTGTCGACTATCTCCCTCTCTCCTGTGTAAAGGTCGTGGTATTTGAAAAGCCCCCTGAAGGTGTTATGATTACAGTGGTCGCTGCGTGCCTGGGATATATATTCCAGCTCTATATCCGTAGGGAGATCGAGCCCTACCTTTTTCCTCTCATCTTGTATCTCTTTCCTCAGAAAGTAGGCCCGGATAACAGGGATGTCTCTCTCCTGGAGCGCGAGGTTTCGCTCATCTGATATTCTTTTCAGTTCCTCGTTGCTTCCGATGGATATGGTGCTGACTTCCGGTTCGTGGTCAAGGATAACCTTCGGAACTAACAGACCAATCCCTTCATCGGGCCGCCAGTCGTCCCGCGAGAATATTTTCCACTGCTGGATAACCTCATTGGCCAGCAGGTCACTTGCGATCTTATGGACCTGTTGTTCGTTAATACCTCCTATAATCTCATAGAGTCTGGAGATATAAATGGCCTCACCCGGTTTGAATTCGATCCCCAGAAGGTCCTCGACAGCCTCGCCAGCCGTGCTTCCGGCGGTATCTCTTACACCCGGACGAAACCCGACCCATATGAGCCAGTCAAATTCCCGTGCTATGGGGGAATAGGAGGATTCTTCCGTGACCGGGTTGGTAAATATCCCTGTCCGGATCTGCTCCAATTGTTCAGGCCCCAGATGGGCATCGACGGTCAAGACCCGAATCACCCGGACATCATCAACCTTAAATCCAAAATAGCCCCTTGCCTTACGTCTGATACCGGCGCCGTCAGCATCCACCAGCTCATTTTTTAACCTGATCTCCAGCCTAAAAGCCATTAGCAATTACCTGCCTTCTGATAAGATTTTTGATCCGCCACTCACACATGGTTATCTCAAATACGCCAGGGCTCTGGCACAGGATCTTACCTGTCACCCACCTTGAAATCAAGTCAGAAAAGCTATCAGTTCA
>JACNJD010000026.1 GCA_014382715.1 Candidatus Desulfacyla euxinica
GGGCATTCGCCGAGACAGGCTCCCAGACCGTCGCAGTATTTATCCGCCACAACACGGGCCTTACCGTTCGTAACCTCTATGGCGCCTTCAGCGCACGAAGGGACGCACTCCCCGCAACCGTCGCAGAGTTCATCATCTATCTCTATTATTTTTCGCATTATTTTCATCGGCTTATCCTTTCCGTAACCGTTCACGGGTTCAAAGGCTGTATTCTCATCACCAAGCGCCATTTTGTAAACGTTTTGTACGGAAAACCAACCGCTTCCACATTTCTACAAATTGAAACATGGTACTTGCCAATGATGTAGCAAAACCCGATTTTCTTACCAGGATCTCAGGAATCCAATTTCAGTTTTTTCCCTAACCCTGAACGTTGAACCTATCATCGCTTACGCCTTTCTTCATTTTGTTTGAATCCGGCACTCTTCCCGACAGGATTTACCCCGCGCATGGCGGGGCAAATCCCGTCTAAGACCCTATCCCAGGATGGCCTTCAGATCATCCTCCGGAGTACTGATCGGCATGATGTTGAAGTTCTTCACCAGCACATCCAGTACGTTGGGTGTAATAAAGGCCGGCAGACTCGGTCCTAATCTGATGTTTTTGATCCCCAGATGAAACAGGGTCAACAGGATGGCGACCGCCTTCTGCTCGTACCAGGAGAGGATTATGGAAAGCGGCAGGTCGTTGACACCACAATCAAAAGCCCCTGCTAAAGCCACCGCGATCTGGATCGCCGAATAAGCATCATTACACTGGCCTACATCCAGGAGTCTTGGGATACCCCCGATATCGCCCAGATCCTTGTCAAAAAACCGGAACTTGCCGCATGCGAGGGTCAGGACAACACAATCCTTCGGAATCTGCTCAACAAGCTCTGTATAATAGTTCCGACCCGGTTTTGCACCGTCACATCCTGCCACCAGGAAGAAATGTTTGATATCACCACTTTTGACGGCTTCTATGACCGTGCCTGCAACCCCCATGACAGCATTGCGGGCAAAACCCACCATGACAGATCCTTTGTCGGTGTCTTCTTCAAAACCCGGCAAGGAGAGGGCCTTATCGATAAGGGGTGAAAAATCCTTATCGGCAATATGCATCACACCGGGCCATCCCACCAGACCGGTTGTAAATATGTTATCCTCATAAGATTCTTTTGGTTTCTGTATACAGTTGGTCGTCATGAGGATTGCGCCTGGAAATTCCGCAAATTCCTTTTTCTGGTTCTGCCAGGCCGTACCATAATGCCCGTAAAAATGAGAATGCTTTTTCAATTCAGGGTACCCGTGGCAGGGAAGCATCTCTCCATGGGTATATACATTAATCCCTTTTCCCTCAGAGAGTTTAAGCACCTCTTCAAGGTCCTTGAGGTCATGTCCTGAAACCAGGATGGCCTTTCCTTTTTTGGCTCCGAGGGGGACCGATGTGGGCACGGGGTGTCCGTATGTCCCTGTATTGGCGGTATCCAGCAGCTCCATGGCCTTCAGATTGATCTCACCGCATTTCAGGACCAGACCCACCCAGTCGTCCAGAGGAATTTCCTTGCTCAAGGTGGCGGCCAGACCCTCGTGGATAAATGCATAGACGGTATCGTCTTCCTGCCCCAATATCCGGGCATGGTCGGCGTACGCAGCAACCCCCTTGATACCAAAGGTAAGGGTCCATTTCAGGGCATGAATATCCGAATCGGGTTCGGGATCAGATTTGATACCCACACCCTCACCCTGCTTTACCATATCTTCGAAGGTGGCCCCTGGTTTAAAGGTAGCAGCCGCATCGGAAAAGTCCACCTTTCCATTGGCAGCCCTTACCTTATCCTTGAGACCATCTCTCAATTCCACACATCGACGGATAAGCGGGACAAGTCGATCCGGATCAAAATCCACATTTGTAAGCGTGGAAAAGGTAGCTTCACAGGTAAAAACATTCGTATCCCGGTCAGTTACACCGACCCTACGTCCCTCCACCGCAATTAATGACAGACCCTTGAGGGCATAAATCAGAAGATCCTGTAGTGCTGCCACCTCAGGTTGTTTCCCACAGACCCCTATCTTGGTACAACCCTCGCCCTTTGCCGTTTGTTCACATTGATAACAAAACATTGCTTTTCTCCTTTCTTGCTCTTTTTTCGTTTTTGGTTATGATGTTGACAGTTTGGACTGCTTTTTCTTTGAGCTTGCCTTTATTATGAAGGGTAAAAAAGAGATCTGCATTGACTTAAGTCAATTATTCCATTTTTTTATTTTTTTTTCAACAATTCTCTCTTCTGAACCCCTATCCCTCCTTAAAAGAGATCAAGGCAAAAGCGCCAATGCCCTTGAGTGGAGTTTTCTTTGTTAAGGAAATCAAGTTGTTGGAGTTTGGGGGTTTTTAGGATGTGTTAATAGGATTTGAGTTCACCCGCGCTCTATGATAGATTGGTCTTCGAATTGGTTGTTTCTTGGGAGAACGCCGGGCTAAAATGGCCAATGGGTTGGATGTCCCTATTTTCAAGGATTGTGCTGGCAGTGTTGAATATTTTTGGCGGATGTGCCATGCTGGGCTTATGCACGTTATGTTGCCGGTTAGTTTATGTTGTGTGATTTGGTTCTTTTCATTTT
>JACNJD010000079.1 GCA_014382715.1 Candidatus Desulfacyla euxinica
GCCAGATCCATGGTTCAGATGATCCGGCTTACAGCAGGCCAATCCTGGCCTCAAATGGAAAAGATATTGTATAAGCCCTGACCTAATTCCATTTGGTTTTTGTTCTTTCTTACTTCTAAAAGGCAACTATTTTAATTCTGAAAAATGGATGAAATATTTAGGAAGGAAGACAGGGTCGACGGATGGGTTTTATATATCCTCAAAGATAAGGATATGAGGGCAAGGGTTCGGCACCTGAATCCTGCGGCAGAAATGGGACTCCATTCAACAGAAGGATGGGAGGAATTTATTCACATTATCGGCGGGTCGGGTGAAGTTTTTACGAGACCACCGCGTAACAGGGGTCAATGGAAGTCTGTGGAGAGAGGGTGTACATTTTACCTTCACAACAATACAGAACACCATCTGAGAGCTTCTGAGGATGGCATGACGTACCTTACTGTGGTTGTAAGAGGTAGATTTCGCTGGTATGATGAGAAGAAAAAGACTTTGCGGGATATCTTAAAAGTTTTCGACCTGTGCGGTTAGCACATTCATTAAATGATCGGTATCACCCGATAATCCGAGCAACACTCATAACCCACTGAAATCTCGACATGGCATCAGGAGTTCTGACTCTACAAGCTGGGCGAACGCTTGTTCAACCTGTAAAGGGTGGTCTTGGCCAGGAAAAGGGGGTCAACTTAAATGGCTGATAGAAAGGGGTATGCCGGAAAAATATTGCGGGTGAATCTTTCGACGGGCGAACTCAAAGCAGTCCCGACAGAGAACTACGCCGACCGCTTTTTAGGCGGTAGAGGTATTGCGGCCAAGGTCCACTGGGACGAGGTCTCACCGGAAATAGGCGCCTTTGACCCGGAGAATCGGCTGTGCATTATGACCGGTCCGCTCTGCGGCGTACCCGGCTTTGCTGCATCCAGATGGCAGGTCTCAGGCAAGTCGCCGCTTCACAATACATTCTCCTACTGCAACCTGGGCGGAGCCTGGGGAGCACAGCTCAAATTCGCCGGGTACGACGGCCTGATCATCCACGGCAAGTCAGACAGGCTATCCTACCTGTTGATAGACGACGGCAAGGTGGAGCTGAAGGACGCTTCCGACCTCAAAGGCAAAGGAGCCATTCAGACCCGTGAAAAACTAAAGCAGGAATACGGCAAATCACTGCGCGTACTGGCCGTGGGCCCGGCCGGAGAAAACATGGTCAGCTTTGCCACTCTCCTGGCAGACTCGGATTCCAGTGGCTCCAGCGGGCTGGGCGCGGTTATGGGCTCGAAGAATCTAAAAGCTGTTACTGTTAGGGGCGAAGACAAGGTCGTGGTGACCGAAAAGGAGCGGGTCAGGAATCTGAGGGACCTGATTCGAGAATTGAAATATGAAGCAAGGGACTGGCCGACCGTATTGCCCCATGAGCAGATCAAAAAACAGATCTGCTTCGGCTGTATAGACGGCTGCTTCAGGCAGACCTTTTCAACCTCTATCGGCCAGACGGGCAAGTACATGTGCCAGTCCGCCATCTTCTACGAGGTTCGAGCCCAGCGCTACTATGGTAAGGTGACCGAGGTGTCCTACCACGCCACTAAAATGTGTGACGACTACGGGATGGACACCCGGGGCGTGGAGACAATGATCATGTGGCTGAGCCGCTGCTTTCGGGCGGGCGTTCTGACCGAAGAGGGGACCGGCCTCCCTCTGTCCAAAATGGGGAGCCGGGAATTCATTGAAACCTTGCTCCATAGGATCGCCTTCCGCAAGGGCTTCGGCGATGTGCTGGCCCAGGGCACTGTCAGGGCGGCCAAAATCGTAGGCCAGGACTCGGACAAGTTTATCACCGACTATATGATCGACACCGGAGAAAATGAGGTCTACGGCCCCCGGCTGTATATCACCACCGGCCTGCTCTACGCCATGGAACCCCGGATGCCTATCCAGCAACTGCACGAAATCAGCCTTATCAGCATGCAGTGGGCAGCCCGTGAATCGGGGCTGGCCGATAACTACCTGACCTCCGATGTCCTCCGTAAAATAGGTGCTAAATTCTGGGGCAGCGAGCTGGCTGCCGACTTTTCAACTTATGATAATAAAGCCACGGCCGCGGTTAAGATTCAGGACCGTCAGTACGCCAAGGAGGCCCTGATCTTGTGCGACTTTTCCTGGCCCATCATCCACAGCCCTGCCACCCCGGATCATGTGGGCGACCCCACCCTCGAATCTCAGCTCTGCGCGGCAGTGACCGGGATGGACGTTGACGAGCCCTTATTGTACAGGTTAGGAGAGCGCATCTTCAACCTCCAGCGGGCTATCTTGGTTAGGGAAGGGCATAAGGGACGGGGGCATGACACCCTGGCCGAGTTTTGCTACACCGTGCCGCTAAAGGGGGACTACGGCAATCCGGAATGTCTCGTGCCGGGCAAGGACGGCAAACCGTTTTCTCGAAAGGGGATGGTCGTTGACCGGGACGAGTTCGAGAAAATGAAGGACGAGTTCTACCAGATCCGCGGTTGGGACGTGGCTACCGGCCTGCAGACCAGAGAACAACTGAAAAGCCTGGATCTTGCCGACGTTGCGGAAACAATGGAGCGTGAGGGGCTCTTGGCACAGGCTGG
>JACNJD010000237.1 GCA_014382715.1 Candidatus Desulfacyla euxinica
GGACAGCAAAAACCACAAGGCCCAGAACGATACGCTTGATGTGGGAATTATAACTCGATTTCACTTTCCGTCTCCGTGATGGCCGGGGTTTCGGCAAAGGGCCCGGATGAGTGAATATAAATCGCTAACTCCTTTTTTGACAAGGATTAAATTTGTAGGACCAGCGCCTTTCAGCAGGTCTTATGCGTCAGTGTCTTTATTTAAAAAAATCTGGATGGAATCGTCAAGCAACAATAATGTAAAAGGTGTAACAAACCCGTTCGGGAGTCGGCATACAGAAGAAAAGTACCCTCTTTGGCCTTGCCCGGCTGTTTGACCATCTTGTCGTCGCGTTTGAATTGAGCAGTATGACCGTGCGGAAATCGTGTGTGGCCTGATTTGCCCGGTCATCAGAAGTCTTAGGACCTTAAAAGACTTCTTTACGGGGGTATCTTGTTTAGCCTGCCTGGAATTTGTACCCTACCCCCGCCACCGTGACTATATAGCGTGGGTTTTCGACGTCGGCTTCTATCTTTTTTCTGAGTCTCTGCACATGGACGTCCAATGCCCTGCTGTGCTGATAGAGTTCTGAATCACGCCAGATCTGATTTGTGATGAATTCCCTGGATAGGACCTCATCGGGATAAGAAACAAAGAGTTCCAATAATTCGAATTCCGTCTTGGTCAGTTTAATCTCCTCTCCCCGGACAGAGACCTTCCTGGTTTTGAAGTCCATGAGAAAATCCTTAATCTCACAAAAATTCTTCACCACATCTCTTTCAACCCTCTTAAGAATGGCCTTAATCCTGGCCGAAAGCTCAAGAAAGTTGAAGGGCTTGACCATATAGTCGTCCGCGCCGCATTCGAGGCCAAGGACCGTGTCCGATACCCCATCCCGGGCCGTCAGCATGATGATGGGGAAGTCGAACTCTCTTCTTATTATCTGGCAGGCCTTGACTCCGTCAATATCGGGAAGATTCAGATCGAGGATAATCAAATCAGGACGGTGTTTCTTTACCATGTCAACCCCGTTGCGGCCATTAAATGCGGACAATACCTCGTAGCCATCTAATTCCAGATTCCCTTTGATGGTCTGGACAATATCGTTGTCATCATCGACGACAAGGATGGTTGCCCTGGTTTTTTGGGGTGTATGAGTCATGGCACATCCTGTCTTATGTCTGTTGGGGTCAGTCTTAGAGCCCCCATTTCAAACAATTCCTGCTATAAGGTTGACATTCCTTAGGGCTTTAGCGCAAGGCTTTTTTAATAATTTTACAAAGCTGTTACATCTTTTACAGCATAATTACATCTTTTTGTGTTATCAATCTATACCGTAAGACGTTAGTCTATGCGCAGCGCCACAGCAGATGTTTCTAAATCTGATTTTTCTGAAAGGATTATTGTGATGGTAGAGACAACTTCAAAAAAGTTTCCGGTGAAGATTCTGATCATCATTGTGGCGGGGCTTGCGGTCATTATTGCTGCCAGCTCCATATCTTTGTCAATGACATCCCGAACCGAGTTCTGCATGTCATGCCACGAGATGGAAAGATACAAGGAGGAGCTTGAGAAATCAAGCCATGCAGTGGACAAGGACAAGAATCCGATCCAGTGCCGGCAGTGCCACGTTCCCCTGGGAATCGGACCCAAATACCTTACAGTAAAGGGCTATGTCGGGATAAAGGATCTGATTGTCAGCAACTTCGGGGATCCCGCCAACCTGGACCGGAGACAGATGCAGAAGGTGGCACGAAAATTCATGTCTGATGAGAACTGCCGTGCCTGCCACGAGGACCTTATGAAAGATGTAAAAGACAAGGAGCTCTCAAAAATCGGGCAACTCTGTCACGAGGCCTATCTCCTTAAAAACGGAAACACCACCAGAAGATGCGCGGGATGCCATTTCAATATGGCCCATCTGCCCAAGTTTGATCGGAGGTACTTTTTTAACGAAGAATTTGCCAAGAGGCTGCCCCTTGTTGAGGAGAAAACGCAATGATATCTTTCAGCTCTGTATGGTTTCGTTGGGGTAAATGGTTCATTATTCTCCCCCTGGTCTTAATTGCGATCCTCGGGGTCATCTTTTTTATCTATGTCAACCTGGCCTTTCCAGAGACAAGGTGTGAATTTGTCACCCATCTTGAAAGCCCTGACGCCGCGGCCGATTGTTTTGAGTGTCACCTAAAGTGTACTCCCAAGATTGCCCAGGACTGGTATGAAAGCAAGCATGGCGTGATCCTCGTTAAATGTTTTGTCTGTCATGGACAGCCCGATGGGAAGGGATCAGTCCCTTATGCGGTTGACCCGGACGTGGACGGCACCTGCAGGAAGTGTCACGACCCCAGCATTAACAGAATGGAACATCTCTATGGCTTGGAACTCAACTGTAATAAGTGTCATCCCTTCCATCAGAACTCGCTTCATCACAAGGCATATGTCAAACCGATTGCCAAGAAAAAGATTGAATAAGACTCAATACTATTAACCTTAAACACGCAAGAAAAGGGGGAGAATCATGGATGTCACCAGACGAGAGTTTCTTAAGTGTGCTGCAGCCTCCTCGGCCTTAATGGCCATCGGAGGGCCGCTTGCCTTTGCTGCAACGGAACAGCCCGTAGACAAATGGGTAAAGGGGGTCTGCCGGTTTTGCGGCACAGGCTGCGGGGTGATGGTCGGGGTAAAGAACAAACAGGCGGTAACGGTAAAGGGCGACCCCAACAACCACAACGGAGGGTTTCTCTGTCTAAAGGGGGCCCTTATGACGCCTATCATCTATGCCAAGGAGAGGCTCACCCAGCCTCTGATACGCAAAAACGGTGAACTGGTGGAGGCCTCCTGGGATGAGGCGCTTGATCTGACCGCCTCCAAATTCAAGGATGCCATCAAGAAGGATGGGCCACGGTCCGTGGCCTATTACGGCTCAGGCCAGGCCCTGACAGAGGAGACCTATCTTGCCAGCAAGATCTTTAAGGCGGGGCTAAAATCCAACAACGTGGAGGGGAATCCGCGTCTTTGCATGGCCTCGGCCGTGGGGGGTTATGTGACCACCTACGGTAAGGATGAGCCCTGCGGTTCATTTAGTGATATTGACGCGGCCACCTGTTTTTTTCTTATCGGCACCAATACCTCAGAGTGCCATCCCATTCTATTCAAGAGGATTGCCGCCCGAAAGCAGTCAGACCCAAATGTAAAGGTCATTGTGGTGGATCCGCGAAAAACCAACACGGCAAGAATCGCGGACATCCATGTGGGTTTTGTACCAGGCACTGACCTGGCAATTATGAATGCCATGGCCTATGTGATCATTCAGGAGGAGTTGGACGACTACCGCTTCCACTCCAGGTATGTCAGTTTTATGGACAATAAGAAAAATAAGCTCACATTTGAGGATTACAAGAAGTTCCTGGAGGATTACACCCCTGAAAAGGCGGAAAAGCTCTCCGGCGTGCCAGCGGCAACGATTCGTAAGATCGCCATGATCTTTGCCGAATCCTCGGCCACCATGTCCCTGTGGTGCATGGGTCTCAACCAGCGGATACGGGGCGTATGGGCCAACAACCTGGTCAGCAATCTGCATCTTCTGACCGGCCAGATAGGGAAACCGGGGGCCACCCCATTCTCACTCACCGGACAGCCCAATGCCTGCGGAGGGGTGAGAGACACCGGAGGGTTGTCACACTTGTTGCCTGCCGGCAGGCTCATCAAGAAGAAGAAACACCGCAATGAGGTGGAATTCCTGTGGGGCATGGAGCCGGATTCACTCAATCCAAAACCGGGCTATCATACGATCGCCCTGTTTGACGCCCTGGGGAAAGGGAAGGTAAAGGCGCTCCTGATCCTCTGCACCAACCCGGCCCAGTCTCTACCCAATGTCAACAAGTACAGGGAGGCTATGGCGAGAAAGGACAATTTTATTGCCGTTATCGAGTGCTTCAGGGATGCAGAGACGCTTAAATTTGCGGACGTGGTCTTTCCGGCCGCCTTCTGGTGCGAACGTGAAGGGGTCTATGGCTGCTCTGAAAGGAGGTATGCCCTCATAGGAAAGGCCATCGATCCTCCGGGCCAGGCAAGGCCGTCCGTGAATATCTTGGTGGACCTCGCCAAGAGGATCGGAGTTGACCCGAAGCTGGTTCCCTTTAAGGATTCTTCCGACATCTGGGAAGAATGGCGGCGTGTCGCCAAATCAACCCCATATAACTTCTGGGGCATTACGAGGGACAGGCTGCGCAAGGAATCGGGCATACTATGGCCCTGTCCTACCGAAGACCATCCCGGAACCGAGATCAGGTATGTGCGCGGGAAAGATCCCAATATCCCGAAGGATTACCCGAAAAAGTATGACTTCTACGGCAAACCTGACCATCGCGCGGTGATCTGGTTCCGTCCGTACAAGGGCGCTGCCGAAGAGCCGGACAAGGAATATCCCTTTGTGCTCACCACCGGCCGGGTGATCGACCACTGGCACACCGGCACCATGACCATGAAGGTCCCCGAGCTGAGGCGTTCCTTTCCCAAGGCCTACGTGGAGATCAACGACAAGGATGCAAAAAAGATGGGCATCCAGAACGGGGACAATGTGCTTCTCACGACCAGGAGGGACAAGATGGTCTTCCAGGCCAGGGTCAGCGATGTCTGTCGTCCAGGGCTGGTCTTTGTGCCCTGGTTTGATGTGAACCTTATGATCAACAAATTGACCAAGGACGCCTTTGACCCGGGTTCCAAGCAGCCCGAGTTCAAGATATGCGCCACTAAGGTCAGCAAGGTATAGAGGCGTTGTTATGGCTATTGCAGGGCTTTTGGTCCATACACTCGAGGAACATCTTGAGGATGTGGAAAAACAGATCAAGGGTATGCCGGAGATGACCACTTACGGCAAGCACCAGGATCAATATGTTGTTGTGGTGGCCGAGGCCCCTTCGGATCAGATGGAGGAAAGGGTGGACCATATAAAAGAGCTCGAAGGGGTCCTGACCATCTACACCACCTACGTGACCATTGAGGACGAGATATAGGATTTATGATTGTTGATTGAAAAACGCTTGAACAACAGAATATTTCGTGTGCAAGAGGCCAAAAACATTTTCTTGAATAGTATAGGCCCGAATAGCGGAGAACCCCGCAGCCTTTAACACTGCTGACGCTTGTTTTTCATGTCCAAATTCCTGAGACCACCAGGAGCCAGACCTGAAAAGGAATTCTTAGCGCGCTGCCTTCAGTGCGGGCAGTGCGCCCAGGTCTGTATCTTCGATTGTATCCGCATGCGGACCGGATTTGACCCCTTTGTTTCAGGCACTCCCGAGATATCCCCCCGGAACGCCCCATGTGAGCTGTGTATGCGCTGCAGCGCCATCTGTCCTTCCGATGCCCTTGAAGATGTCCCCAGAGAAGAATCCAAGATGGGATATGCTAAACTCGACAGGGATAAGTGCTACACCTGGAAGGGCTTTATCATCTGCCGCAGTTGCTATGAACGCTGTCCATTGAAATCAACGGCCATGGTTCTTGAAAAGGGGATATATCCAGCCATTACGGACGGGTGTGTTGGCTGCGGTGTGTGCGAACATGTCTGTCCTGAGAAGGCCATCATTACCGTTCCCACGAGATTCGTCACATGAAAAAACCATCCATCAAGACCTGGCGCCGCGCTTTGCAGATCGGTGTGGCCGTGGCGTTTATCCTGATTCCGCTGTTGAACCATTTTAGGATCAACTATTTTACAGGAAATTTCCTCGCTTTTTATGCCGCCGGACTGCCGCTGGTAGATCCCTTGGCAGTTCTTCAAATCACCCTCAAGAACTATTACCTGTCCGTAGATCTCTTGGTGGGCGCGGGCATCGCCCTTGGGCTTGCCGCGGCCCTCGGCACTGTATTCTGCTCCTGGGTATGTCCTTTCGGCCTGCTTTCAGAATGGGGGCAGAGTTTAAGCGGACGTCTTTTGCCCAGAGCCGATAAGGGGATGAGCGTAAAAGGTAGAGGCTTTCGTATCAAAATCATCCTTTTTGGCCTCGGCTTAGCCGGTTTTCTTCTGTTTTCCACCACCCCCGTGCTGAACCAGCTCTCTCTCCCTGCCTGGTATTCAAGGATCTTCCAGTTCTATTTTGAACAAAGGCACATTTCTCTTGCAATCCTGTTTCTGTTGGCTATCCTCTTAGTTGAATTTGCCGCCCGGCAAAGATTGTGGTGCCGCTATATCTGCCCCCAGTCCTTCCTGCTGATTGCGGCAAAGCTCATCAATCCCTCACGTCTAAAAATTGGCTTTCAGCAAGATAAGTGTCTGTCAAATAAGGCCATGAGTCCCTGCCAAAAGGCCTGCTCTCTCTCCTTAGACCCCAAGACCCTGGGCGAATCCGTGGACACCGAATGTACCAACTGCGGTGATTGCGTGGTGGCCTGCAAAAGAATGGGACGGGCCCTCGGATTTCAATTTGGTCTCCGTTATCGGAATTCGGATTGAAAGGATGAGGAATTGGATGTCTGTTTGTCTGCCTTTTTGACTGCCCACCATCTCTCTCACAGTTTGACTCAGTTCAAAGAATAGGGTATCAAAGAAGTACGAATAAGTCTTTTCTAACCCGGACAAACCGGAAAACCAATAGCTTCTGTAAAGACCAAAAACCCTCTGAGAGGCAAGAAAATGAGAAAATATCACCTTTCGCTCCAGGTGAAATTCCTCTTGTGTATCACGCTCATTATTTTCCCCACCATAGGGGTTATTTTTATGTGGGAAGGCATACAACGTGAGAAACAAGGCATGGATCAGGTTATGAATCAGGCCAGAATTCTGGCCAGGCAGGTTATTTTGACCAGGCAATGGATCGCCGACTGTGGCGGCATAATGGTGAGCCGAGATAGTAAAGGAGCCAAAGACACCGACTACTTTTATGACGACAGGTTGGAAACATCCAGGGGGTGTTATCAGCGGTTTACTCCAGCTATGGTGACCAAAAAGCTTTCAGAATATTCAGCTCGTCAAGACCTTTACCGGTTTCGGCTTGCCAGCCTGACCCCACTGAATCCGGCAAACAGTCCAGATGAATTTGAAAGGGCCGCCCTGATTAAGTTTCGGAAGGAGGGGATAGCCGAAATAATGAGGTTCAATACCCACGATAATAAGCAACATCTTCAGTATATGGTGCCGCTTTTTTTGGAAAACGCCTGTATTAGATGCCACAAGCGGCAGGGAAACTCCCAAAATGCCATCAGGGGAGGCTTGAGTGTGTTTTTGCCCATAGGTGATATGAAATCATCACTTGCAAGGGATCAGTCAAAGTTAGCTATCGCTGGAGTCGGTCTCATCTTGCTGACTATCTTTACCCTGTTTGTCCTGCTGCGCCGCCTGGTGATAAAGCCCATGAAAGAACTGGAGCGAATGACCGGCGAGATAAGCCGGGGAAACCTGGACGCCCGGGTAGATATTGCCACCGGAGACCAGGTTGAAAAACTTGGCCATGCCTTCAACCTTATGGCTGAGAGGCTTTCCCGAGGACGTGATTTTCTGGAGGAAAAGGTCAAGCAGGCTACTCATGAGCTTTCTGAGGCAAACCGTGATCTGAAAAGCTTGGATAAATTAAAATCTGACTTTTTGGCTAATATGTCCCACGAACTGCGTTCCCCATTAACGGTCATCCGGGGTGGGGTAGATTACCTCAACCGGACCATTAAAGGAACAGAAAATCGAAATTATCTGGCCATAATTGACAAGAACCTCGCCCGCCTCATCCATCTCGTCTCCGACCTTTTCGACTTCACCAGAATCGAGGCAAAAAGGGCCGACTGGTCTTTTGAGCGGGAAAACATATCAGGATTGGTCCGGGAGGTCACAGAGATATTGAGCCCATTGGCCATGGATAAACGCGTATCAATACGTTGTGAATGCCCAGGTGATATCTATGCCGAGATAGACTTAGAACGTATCGAACAGGTTCTGGTCAACCTGATGGAAAATGCAATAAAATTTTCTGATGAAGGGACAAAAATTCAGATAGATGTTAAGGAGGATCAAGATGATGTCCTGGTGGCTGTCAGGGACAAGGGGGTGGGCATTTCCGAGGAAAATCTTGAGGTCATTTTTGAGAAGTTCCATACCCTGCCCTCATCAGGAGGTAAAGGGAAGCGTGAAGGGACCGGCCTTGGCCTTGCCATCTGTAAAGGAATCATTGAGGCGCATGGTGGCAAAATATGGGCAGAAAGCGTGAAAGGCGGGGGGAGCACCTTCTTTTTTACCCTCCCGAAGCAACATTCATGATCGGTTTCCGGGTACTTGATCCCTACTGCTTGATTCTGGCTAATACTGTATCCAATAACGAGTATCCCCGTTAAAGTCGGGATCTTCGACCGGCATCCAATATCCAGCAAATGGTTACAATATTAACAACATTGAAACATCCATTTATGGTAGAAGAGAGCTGTTGACTATTTCGGAAAGGAGGAAATTATGTATTTGCCTGAAATATACAAGACCTTTTCAAAGAAATTTCCAGAGGTCATCAAAGGTTATGAGCAACTGGGCAAGATCTGCCGGTCTGCCGGCCCTTTGGAGAAAAAGCACCAGGATCTTATAAAGCTTGGAATCGCAGTGGGCGCCAATTCCCGAGGGGCGGTCATGTCCCACACCAGAAAGGCCTTGGCCGAAGGCGCCACCCCGGAGGAAATTACGCATGTGGTCTTGTTGTCTTTGACCACTACCGGTTTTCCAAACATGATGGCTACCATGGGCTGGGTTGGTGATGTCCTGGAAAAGCATCTTCAGGAAAAATAAGTCGAAAAAATTTTTATCGTGTGTTATGTTAATTTTAACATAAGCCCCAAAAATTGAATATTGAAAAACCCCTAAGACGTTACTTAGTACCTAAATTTCAAAATCCCATCATGTTTGCGCATGATTTATGCGTTGGTAACTTGTGACTTTTCAATAGGGCTTCGCCAAAAATTGACGATTTTCGATTGAGGATTTAAGGAATGCAGTCGATTTTAATAGAAAGGACAGAGCGAAGCGATACCACAAATATTCAATAGTCAATATTCAATATTCAATTTGGTTCCGGTTTATCCGGGTTAGGAGGTAATTATGCAGGACTTTGAAACACTCCTAAAGGGATCGGCCGAGGCCCACGGTCATCTATGTCCGGGGCAGGTGGTTGGGGTGCGCATGGCCATATTGGGCTGTGAATTGATCGGCCTGGATAATCCAAGGATTTTAGATCAGATCAAGAAGATTATTGTGTACGTTGAGATCGATCGCTGTGCTGCGGATGCCATTAGCTATGTTACCGGCGTCAAGTTGGGGCGGAGGTCGCTTAAATTCGTGGATAACGGCATTATGGCCGCCACCTTTGTCAACCTGGAAACCGGCAATGCCTACCGGGTCCTATCCACGGAGGAAGCCCGCGATCTTGCGTCCCTTTATGCCCCGGAAGTTCAAGGAAAGGCTCAGCAACAGCTTGAAGCATACCAACGGATGCCGGACAACGTCCTCTTCCGGGTTCAGAGGGTTGAGGTTCCACTGAGCGAGTTTGACCTGCCTGGCCCCACCCGCCGCAAGGTTTCCTGTACCCGCTGCGGCCAGGTAGTCCGGGATCATCGCGAGGTGGTGATAGATGGGGACTCACTTTGCCGTCCATGCGCCAATGGCGCCTATTTCAAGCACGCGCGGGAGGTCACCTGGCCGGATATGAACTGGGCACCCAGGGGAACCGATCAGCTATCAGCTATCGGCCGCGTACCAGGAGTTCGACAGTCGGAAGATCGCGAACAACATTTAAGCACAATTTCCTGATGAAGGAGTCAACCCAATGATGAAAAAAATAAGGCTGCGGGAGGCAGTGGGGAGCAAGCTGGGTCACGATATCACCGAGATTCGCCCCGGCGAGTTCAAAGGTCCGGCCTTCCGCAAGGGCCATACGGTCTGTGATGAGGACCTTTGCCATCTCCAGCGTTTAGGGAAAAACCACCTCTACATCATCGATCTTGCAAAAGATGAAATTCATGAGAATGAGGCAGCGGCAATTCTGGCTAAGGCTCTGGCCGGAAAAGGTATCACCTGGAAAGATCAGCCCCGGGAGGGGAAAATCAAACTTCTTGCAGAAATAGACGGTGTGCTTGTGGTAAATACAGCCGCTCTCGCCGCCTTCAACATGGTGGAAGAGGTCATGTGTGCATCCCTCCACAACCACACTCTGGTGAAAACCGGTGAACAGGTTGCGGCCACCCGTGCTATCCCCCTGGTTATGAAGCGGACTCCCATTGAGCGGGCTGCCGCAATGGCCCGTCAGACGGGCTCAGTGTTTGAGGTCAGGGCCTTGCGCAGTGCAAAGGTGGGTCTGGTGATCACCGGCAATGAGGTCTATCACGGTCTCATTGAGGACCGCTTCGCTCCGGTTCTAAAAGGGAAAATGGAAGCGCTGGGCTCAGAAGTTATCGCCCTGGACTTTGCCCCGGATGAGCCCCGGGCAATAGCCCGGGTGATACGTTCCCACCTGGATCGGGGTTGCGACCTGCTCCTGCTGAGCGGAGGAATGAGTGTGGATCCGGACGATGTAACCCGCCATGGAATCCGTCTGGCCGGAGCCACTGAGTTCCATTACGGCGCCGCTGCCCTTCCCGGCGCCATGTTTCTTGTGGCCTACTTAGGGGAGGTGCCGCTTCTGGGTGTGCCCGCCTGTGGTCTCTATCACCGGATAACGGTCCTGGACCTGGTGCTGCCACGTATCTTGGCAGGAGAGCAAATCGGGAAGAAGGAACTCGCCTTTCTGGGTCACGGCGGCCTCTGTCGAGATTGCCCTGATTGCAGGTATCCTACCTGTTCCTTTGGCAAGGCAGGCTGATTTCTACTTAAGGTGAGCGGTTCCAGGTTCAAAGGTTATAGTCTACTGATATCCTTGAGGCTTTTATCGGTGACGCACCTGTCGATCTTAACGTGCCTCGATTTTCACCGGATGATATCCCGGGGTTGACCGATTTTCTGATAATTCATTTTGAGCTCGTTCCGGCCATACCCGCAGAACAGTGTAAAGTTGCTTCATAAATGTGTCTGAAGCTCGTGGGCCCAAAATAGAGGGCTTGGGGCAGGAAGAAGATGGTGCATTTAGTGAGACCTGAGAATAGGCAGGATAACACCGCCTGAAGGGATAATATGAACATCAGGCCGGGGACAGATCCCTGCGCCGATTTCAAAGGCCTCTTGCAGGCCATCCGCATATATGAAACCCATCTTTTCCGCCTTTTCCTTGAGGATATCATCAGAAACTAAAATAGTCCTGAACCGGTGTTGAATGGCCAAGGTCATACCCAATGCCATATTGAAATCGATGGCGCCCCCTTTCATGATCAGGCGATTATGGCTGAAGTGATCGAGGACACCCCTTAGTAGATCATCCCCGTGCTCCCTGTGAAACCTGTGAAAGCTGTCAACAAAGGCATCAGGAAGGTCTCCTGTGAGGTCTGCGCATAGAATGATACAGCCTCCCTCCTTTGTCACCATGGAGGCCGGTGCAAGGGGTTTTACTATCTGGGGACCTTCTGTATAAGGGAAGGATGTAATTACGGTCAGATCCGCCTTTAGGCCGAATTCCTGAGAGATAATCTCTTTCGATTTCTCAATCCCTGCCAGATGAGCATCCACAGGATCTCCTGCAATTAGGTCATTGACCCGATCGTTCTGATCCAGGATGCTGTTAATTATGAAGTCGAGCCGGGCCGATCGGGCCACGACACAAATCTGCTCATAAAAAAGATTCCCCTCACTCTTTCCGAGACCTGTCCCATCATGAAAGGTGTACTGAAAATGATGATCGAGAATAGAATCGAAGTCTGCAACGCCTGGGAAAAGGATCTTCCCTCCTCCCCCGAATCCGTTCATGGGATGCGGAAAGACAGAACCTATTCCGATCCTGAACAGGGCCTCGTGGACCTTTCTATTGATTTTAACGGTCATCCCTGTCCGGAGTTTGCCAACAGGGACAAGATCGGGGGCATGACAGTCGTGATTGATAAATTTATATCGTTTCAGAAGTTCTGACCCAAAAGCGCCCTCTAACTCCTCAAGCCTCAGTCCCCGATGGGTACCTAAGGCAATCACAATTATGATGTTGGCATCAGGAATGCCGGTCTTCTCCAACTCTTCAAGTACCGCTTTCAGGACAACCCCTTTTGGGGAAGCACGGGTCAGGTCCTCAATTAGGATGGCAATTGTGTCCGAGGGAGAGAGACGTTCTGTTAAACGGGAGGATTCAATTGGATTTCTCAAGGCCTTTTTAGTTAGTTCGCTGACGTCATTAGTTGCAGGCTGATCTTCAAGAATGGCAAATGTCAGAAGATTCCACTCGGGAGGGATATTAAAGAACTCTTTTCGGCCTCTCTTAATGATAAAGGGCGTTTCCATTGTCGACCCTTAGACTAACAGATATTTCTTCCTGACTTCCTCATTCTCTTTTAAATCTTCAATGGTCCCATGATAACGTATGACACCGTTATCAATGACGTATCCCTCATCGCTGAGTCTCATGGCAACCTTTTGGTTCTGCTCGGCCAGCAGGACCGTTAAGCCTCTGTCTCGCAACTTACCGATCCGTTTTTCTAAATCCTCTACGATCAAGGGTGCGAGGCCCTCTGTGGGTTCATCCAATAGAAGGAACTCGGGATTGGTCATAAGGGCCCGCGCAATGGTCAGCATCTGCTGTTCCCCACCGCTCAAAAAACCGGCCTTACGGGAAT
>JACNJD010000242.1 GCA_014382715.1 Candidatus Desulfacyla euxinica
CTAAAGTGAACTAAAGCGTCTAAAGTGAACTAAAGTTACTAAAAGAGGAAGAGCCTGATGACAGAAATGATATTTGTCAAGGAAGAATGGATAAAGGTTTTAGAGGGACTCAAAGAGGCCTACCGGATATTTGTCCCAGTCAAGGATGGGGACTTTCACAACTTCATGGCCTTTGATAAGGGTAAGATTCCCGACTTTGATTACCAGAACAGCAGGTTGTCCCCCAAATCAATGGTCTATCCCCAATCGGAACGTATGTTCGAATACGCCCTTGATAGGGCTGATTCTGAAGCAAATATCGTAAAGGAGTCTCCCAAGGATTATTCACCTAAGGCAGTTGTGGGGATACGGCCCTGTGACGTCCAGGCATTTCAGATCGTGAAGCGCAACTTCGACAATCCCGAGTATCGAGATCCCTGGTGGGTAAAGCATTTTGAATCGACCACATTAGTGGGTCTTGGCTGCGATAAGCCATGTTCCACGTGCTTCTGCACAGAGGTGGGAGGAGGGCCTTTCAACCAAGAAGGGCTTGATGTCCTTCTCTATGATATGGGGGAGACCTTTCTCGTTAAGGGTTTGACCGACAAGGGTGAGGCACTCTTGGGTAAAATAACCGGGGGGAGTCCTGCTGATGATCAGGCATTGAAAAATGCTGAAGATCTCGCTGCATCCGCATCCGAAAAAATCACCGCATCCATACCCACGAATAAGTTAAAGGAAAAGGTGTCAAACGATCTGTTCAATGCACCCTTCTGGGAAGATATAGCCTTCGCCTGTCTCAATTGCGGCACATGCACCTTTCTCTGCCCAACCTGCTGGTGTTTTGACATACAGGATGAGGTCTCAGGGAAAGAAGGAGACAGAATCAGGAACTGGGACTCCTGCATGTTCCCGCTATTTACCCTTCATGGCTCAGGTCATAACCCGAGAGACAGCAAATTCCAGCGCGTACGACAACGTTTCATGCACAAGCTGAAATACTATGTGGACAAATATGACAACGGCGTTCAATGCTCCGGATGCGGCCGCTGTGTTAGATACTGCCCGGTCAATATTGATATACGTGAAGTTTGCAAGTTGATGAATAATTACGAAAAGAAGTGACTAAAGTGACTAAAGTTTGAAGTGACTAAAGTTAAGGAACTTCGTGGCTTTATTTTAAGAAAAGTTCGCATAACTCCACTTTTTCAGTTTTTCCGTTTCCCACATTTGATCCCACTAACGGCTGGAAAAGCATAAAAGCCTTGGCCTTTACCATAATTTTAGTCACTTTAGTTCACTTTAGGCACTTTAGATCACTTAAGAAGGAGGATAGCTCCATTGGAAAATCCGTATTTACCCTATCCCGTTCAAATAGATAAGATTATCACCGAAACCGAGGACAGGAACCTGAAGACCTTCAGATTTACCTTCCTGAACCCGGAGAATGAGGAAAAATTCGCTTACACACCCGGGCAGTTTGCAGAGCTGTCCATAGCGGGAAAAGGAGAGATCCCCATCGGGATAGCGTCTTCGCCCACAGAGAAGGGGTTCGTCACTTTCACTGTAAATAAGACGGGAGTTGTCACCACTTATCTTCACAACATGAAGGAAGGGGACGTGATGGGAATCCGCGGGCCTCTCGGCAACTGGTACCCGTGGAAGGAAATGGAAGGAAAAAATGTGGTAATCGTAGGAGGTGGATTTGCCTTTACCACATTGAGATCCAGCATCATTTATATGATAGATCCTGCCAATCGCTCCAAATTCAAGGATATCACCGTGGTGTATGGCGCCAGAACCCCTGGCATGCTACTTTATAAAGATGAATTAGCCCAGTGGGAGCAGCGGGATGACATCAACATGCATATCACGGTTGACGGTACGGATGACCCTGACTGGAAATACAACACCGGTTTTGTGCCCACCATAACCGAAGAAAAGATTACCAGCGCGGATAATGCCATTGCCATCGTGTGCGGCCCGCCTATCATGATCAAGTTCACACAGCCGGTACTGGAAAAACTCGGATTCCCGCCAGAACGGATTATCCTCTCTCTCGAAATGCGAATGAAGTGCGGCATCGGCATCTGTGGCCGCTGCAATATCGGGGATCAGTACGTGTGCAAGGACGGCCCTGTCTTCTCATTAGCACAGCTCAAGGAAATGCCGTCGGAATATTAAAGTTGCTGCAAAACACCCGCCCTCGGACAGCCTCCTTGCTCTACAATTGCACAAAAACCCCGTTACTCTGAAGACATGGATAGCGGAGTTTATTGTTCTTCCGGTACCCAAGGCAATAGCATTTTCTTAGATACACGCTGAATTTTGAAATTTTCCGGACGCCCAGAGGCCTCACACTTTCCTTAGCCCTAACTATGATCTGGGGAGGACTGAAAACATGAAGCATTTGAATTTACGTGGTTTTCCTATGGCTTTGTTGCTTATGATGGTCGGTATTTTCATGCTCAAAGGGTGCGATAGCGGTGAAAAAGCAGTAGATAAGGTCACTGGGAACCAAGACGTCAAGCAGTACCATAAACTGAAAAAAGATATCGAAAAGATAGCTGACCAGCAGGCGAAAAGGTACAATGAAATCTCGGATGAAAATAACAGGGAGGGCGAAGAAAAGCGATGATGGTGATGGATTTCGGGTGCTACAAGGCAAGAAACCTATGACCATAATGAAATTTTATTGCCTTTAAATTAGTTGAATATTCTCTCTTGTATTATTCCGGTGTGTTATGTAAAATAATCTCAATCGGTTCCTGAATCGGACAGGCCTCTATTAGAACCCACCTTCACTAAACTGAACCGCAACCGAGATATAGCCGGCCGATCCCAGAGCCTGGTTCTACATATTTAATTGGCGATTTCTAATACTTCAGACAGACTCCTGAAAAACAGCATCTACGGCCGCTATGCGGTGTTTTTGAAAAGTTTTAGAATCTATACCCAGGCGTTTCTTACCTTTCGGCAAAAAATTAAATAAAAACTACTAACTATTAGGAGGGCTTATGTCAGATGAATTGAAAGTTCAAGAAAAGAGTATCGACCCTGCTGTCCAGCAAATGATTTCCAAGGCTGATGAAAAAGGAATTGTCACGGTCTGGGACAGGTATGAAGCCATGACCCCTCAGTGCGGTTTTGGCGATACAGGGCTTTGCTGCCGTCACTGTCTCCAGGGCCCTTGCAGGATAAACCCCTTTGGGGAAGAGCCAAAAACAGGAATATGCGGAGCCACTGCAGACGTTATGGTGGCCAGGGGGCTGGATAGAGCCATAGCTGCAGGAACAGCTGCCCATTCGGGACATGCCAAGCACCTTGCACACACTATGATGAAAATGGCCAAAGGAGAAGCCAAAGACTATTCCATCAAGGATGGTGACAAGCTCAAAGCCGTTGCCGGGCGTCTTGGAATTGCCGTGGAAGGCAGGGAAGATATGGAGATCGCAAAGGATGTTGCAGCGGCTGCCCTGGCTGATTTTCATGAAAAAGAAACCCCTGTTTTATGGGCTGCCACCGTTGTGACGCCGGGCCGTGTAAAGGTGCTTTCGGATCTGGGTGCGGTCCCGAAAGGCATTGACCACGAGGTTTCTGAAATTATGCACCGGACTCTGTACGGTGTCGATGCGGATGCCGTCAATCTGCTAATTGCCGGAATCAGATGTGGTGTGGCTGATCTTGCAGGATGCTACATGGGTACTGACCTCGCTGACATCATGTTCGGGACACCCACCCCCGTGGTATCCAAAGCCAATATGGGAACCCTGAAACAAGATATGGTCAATATAGCTGTTCATGGGCATAATCCGGTCCTTTCAGAAATAATCGTTGCCGTTGCAGATGACATGAAAAAGGAGGCCGTTGACGCCGGAGCTGCTGGAATAAATATTGTGGGCGTATGCTGTACCGGAAACGAACTCATGGAACGTCATGGCATACCTTCGTGCACACATTCGGTAAGCCAGGAAATGGCCATGCTGACAGGTGCCGTCGACGCCATGGTTGTCGACTATCAATGTATTATGCCGTCAGTTGTTACGGTTGCTGAATGTATGGGAACAAAAATCGTTACCACGATGGATCTTTGCAAGATTACCGGAGCAGAACACATAGAATTTAGGGAAGAGGCCGCGGTTGAAAAGGCAAAGGAAGTCATACGGGTGGCCATAGAGGTCTTTGATCGCAGAAAAGGTAAACCGGTTGATATTCCTGATATTGAGAATACCGTAATTGCAGGATTTTCGGTTGAATCTATTGTGGCCGCTCTTTCCAAACTGGACGCGGAGGACCCGCTAAAGCCCCTTGTTGATAATATAAAAAACGGTAACATCAGAGGGGTATGTCTGTTTGCAGGATGTAATAATGTGAAGGTGCCTCAGGATAAAAACTTTAAGATAATGGCGGAAAGACTTCTAAAGGAAAATGTACTGGTTGTTGCCACAGGGTGCGGTGCCGGTGCGTTGATGAGACATGGGTTCATGGATCCTGCAAATGTGGACAAGTTATGCGGGGAGGGTTTGAAAGCTGTTCTTACGGCCATAGGTGAGGCAAACGGGCTGAACGGGCCGCTTCCGCCAGTATTACATCTCGGTTCATGTGTTGACAATTCAAGGGCTGTGGCGCTCACAGTAGCTGTCGCCAACTATCTCGGTGTTGACACCGACAAACTGCCCGTGGTTGCTTCGGCTGCCGAGGCCGTATCGGAAAAAGCGGTTTCCATTGGGGTATATGCCGTGGCTGCCGGTCTTCCCACACACGTTGGGGTTATGCTGCCGGTCCTCGGGAGCCCTGCGGTTACAGAGATTCTCACGGACAAGGTAAAGGAGTTGACAGGTGGATATTTTATCGTGGATCTTGATCCTGAATCGTCGGCTGACAAACTTTTGGCGGCTATTGATGAACGCCGTAAAGGTCTCGGACTTTGATGCGGTTTCCGGCTTTTTTTGCAAGCCCAACAATCATAAAATGGAAACAAGGAGTTAGCCATGTCTCAGCCAAAAGAAATATTTGTTGTAATGAGCAGATGTACCGCATGCAAAACCTGCGAAATTGCATGCGCAGTGGAACATTCTGGAAGCAAGAATCTATATGGTGCGATTTCGGAAAAACCAATACCCAAAAGCCGCGTCTATGTGGAATGGGTAGCTCCAGACGGGAAAGTGCCTATTGTATGCCGGCACTGTGAGGATGCTCCCTGCATGCATGCCTGTATCAGCGGCGCCATAAGCCGGGATGACGAGGGGGTTGTGATTACCGACAGCGATAAATGTATAGGGTGCTGGACCTGCGTAATGGTCTGCCCTTACGGCGTTATCGGCCGGCACCTGGAAGAGCACAAGGCTTATCGCTGCGACCGGTGCCCGGACAGAGAAATTCCGGCCTGTGTGAGTTCATGCCCCACAGAGGCGCTGGTCTACCAGACTGTTGATGCCTTTTCAAGTGATGCACGAAAAGATGTTGCCGGTGAAATGCTCGCCGGAGAAGGGGATTGAAATGGCAGAGGATAAAGCCAGGTATGTAATAACAGGAGGCAGCGCAGCCGGGATGGCGGCCGCGCAGGCCATTACGGAGCAGGATCTAAATGGTATTATTACAGTGCTGTCGGAAGAACCGGATATGCCGTATTTCAGGCCTTTGATACCCTATATGGTGACCGGAAAAAAGAGTGCCGGAGATATGCAGATGTCGGGCAACGGGCCTTATAAAGGATCCGGTATTGATATCCATGTAAATTCAAGGGTTGATTCTGTGAATGTCTCTGAAAGGACGGTAAGCATAAACGGCCAAGGGAATATATCCTATGACAAGCTGCTCCTTGCAACCGGAAGCCGCCCATACCTTCCGCCGGAGATTAAAGGGGCCGATGCAAATGGTGTCTTTGCGCTTCGTACGCTGGCCGACGCTAAGGCCATGGCCGAAAGAGTGAGTGTGACAGATCATGCCGTAATGATCGGGGGCGGTCTGCTTAATCTCAAGGCAGCATTTGCTCTTTTGGAGAGGGGTGTAAAAGTCACTTTGGTTGTTTACTCTCCGGAAGTGCTTTCACAGCTTATGGAGCCTGATGATGCCTTGTTGATCCGTAATGCCTTGGACAGGGCCGGTTTGAAAATAAAAACCGGGTGCAGCGCAACAGGTATCCTGTCCGACAAAAGCGGTGTTACGGGAGTTAGCCTTGATGACGGATCCGAGATGCCCTGTCAGATGATCTGTATCGGCAAAGGGGTAAGGCCTAATGTCGACTTTTTATCCGGCAGTGAGATAATAATAGACCAGGGTATCGTTGTGAACAGGTATACAGCCTGCAACACGCCGGGCACCTACGCTGCAGGCGATGTTGCGGTCACCTTTGATCCTGTAACAGGTGAAAGGATAATGACTGGTTTGTGGACAAACGCTGTGGAGATGGGAAGGTGTGCCGGCTATAACATGACAGGCAGAAAGACTGCCTATTCAGGCACCTTTGGCATCATGAATGCTACTCAGATTGCGGATGAACCCTTTGTCTCGATGGGCATTGTACATACTAAGAATACTGATTATGAAGTGCATGTTCGTAACACCGGATCAACGTACCGTAAGGTGGTTTTCAGCCCGGATAATGACCGACTGCTTGGAGTGCTGTTTATAGGCGACATCACAGGTGCCGGGATGTACCGATATGTGATACGGGAAAACATGCCGATTAACGAGATAAAATCCCTTATAATAAATCAGAGGCTGCATTATGGGCATTTTATAAGGAACTGACGGACAGGAAATTTTTGGCAGAATAATTACAAACACTTGAATCCTTGACCCCTGGCATCCTTGGACCCTCTTCTCCAACTAAATTGGAGAAGAACCATTACAACTTGATTATTTATTAAAAAACCCCGTCTGAAATTGAACGGGGTTTTACTATGGCCATATGACCAGTGCATAGAGGATCATTTCGATGTGAGTGTTGACAACCTGAAAAATAAGGATTCTAACCGGGTCGTCGTTACCGATGCCGCAGTGATTACAGGACTGGGAAACAACCTGGAGTCATTGTGGCAGGGACTCATGGCGAATGAAACCGCCATCCGGCCGATCACGCGCTTTCCGGTAGATCAGGACTTCTACAAGGCAAAAATTGCAGCCCATATTGATGATTTAGAAGCTGCCAACAACCGTTCCATGCTTGAGCATTTACTGGACCGCCTTGTCCTTGAGCTGGGATCGGTGCCGTCTGATTCCGCCCTGATTACCGCGACCATAAAGGCAGGTGCCGATAATCTGGAGTCATTTTGTAGAGGCGGACAGGCCAATTTTCAGGATGTATTGCTGTCTTCCATAGCGAATATCGTCGGCCCCAAACTCGGTCTGATCTGTAACGGCATATGTATCAGCGCCTCCTGTGCCTCATCTACCATTGCCGTCGCCCATGGTGCTGCGCTGATTGAATCAGGCAGAGCCGAGGTCGTGCTGGTCTGTTGTGCGGACCTGATCACGGAATATCACTTTTCGGGTTTTTCCGCATTAAAGGCATTGTCACCGTTTCCCTGCCGACCTTTTGACCGCGACCGCAAGGGTCTGTCGCTCGGAGAGGGAGCAGCGGCATTACTGTTGATGAATGCCGATCGGGCACGCCGGGAAAATCGGAACCGGCTGGGCTCCCTGCTTGGTTGGGGTATTTCCAACGATGCCACTCATATTACAGCACCTGCCAAGAGTGGTCGAGGTCTGGTTCAGGCCGTTGATCAAGCCCTGAAGACAGCGAAAAGAAAACCGGAACACATTACTGCCATTAATGCCCATGGAACCGGTACAGTTTATAATGACTTAATGGAACTCAACGCTTTCCGGCAGGTGTTTGGTGAGCGCAAGGTACCTATGTATTCCATAAAAGGCGCCATCGGACATACCCTGGGAGCGGCCGGAGCCATCGAGGTTGCCCTTGGTTTAAAAGCTCTTTCGAGCCGGGTGATCCCCCTGACAGTCGGGTTTGCAAATCCGGAAAAAGGCGCCGAAGGTCAGGTCAGCTCTGAATCGCAGCCGGTTTCCGGGGACTATCTTTTAACCACCAATTCGGGATTCGGCGGTGTTAATGCCGCCCTTGTCTTAGGGAGATAATTCGACCTTGGGTGTTCATATTACAGGAATCGGATGGGTGACCGCGGCAAGCATGGGATGCGGCAGGGATCATGAGCGTTTTACCATGCCGTGGGGGCCACTGCCCGAAATCAATCCATCAGACATGTTTAAAATGCCTTATCCGAATTTCAGACGCATGGATAAATACTCCCGGCTGGGATTGACGGCTATTGGTTTGGCTCTCATAGATGCTGGTCTGTCTGAGTGGACCCGGGAACGTAAAATCGGTATCGTCGCATCCACAGTATATGGTTGTCTGGAGACGGATGTCGACTATTATAAGACGGTAATCCCTGACAGAGGGGCCAATGCCAGTCCGGCCCTGTTTTCATATACCCTGGCCAACAGTTACCTCGGAGAGGCCGCGATCCGCTTTGGACTTACGGGGACCAATTATGTCCTCACCGAACAGCATCCTACCGGATTAGCCGGTTTGCAAACCGCACTGGATCATATTATCCGGGGAGATGTGGAACAAATTCTTGGTGGTGTTTGTGATGTGGGTTGTCCACAGATTTTTGGCAAACCAGGTATAGTACCGCCCGGTGCGGTTTTTTTTATGATTGAAAAGTCGTTTGCCCGGAAAATTTCATCATATGGTGAATTATCTATGGATGAGAAAGGTGGCATAATTTATAATGGGAGCGAAATTAAAGATATCGCCATCCTTGTTCAGAAATGCTTAGATGGATTTCACCATGCTTAGTTCCTGTAAATCAATTGTAGAGGTTTTTGTTAAAAAAACGCTGGAACATCCAGACCGGATTGCGATAACTCTCATTTCCGATGATGATTCTGAAGAAAAAATTTCTTACGGTCAATTGCATAGTAAAGCAAGTTCCTGTGCCCGGATACTGCAGTCCAATGGTATTAAAAAACAGGATATTGTCATTATTTGTCTTAACCACTCACCTGAGCTTGTAGCGGCTTTCTGGGGGATCCTCTATGCCGGGGCTATCCCAGTCATTTCCCATTATCCGGAGCAAGTACCTAACCGGGATAAATTCAAAGAACAGATCTGCAGTTTTGTCAAAAACTCCGGTGCCCGGGGTGTAATAGCCTTACCGGAGCTGAAGATTGGACTCGGTGGTTCCCTAAGAGATTTAGACTGTCAGGCAATAAGTGCAATGGAAATTCTAACCCGGCCCGGCAATATGGATTTATCCATGCCCAGGGACTATGCTTCTCGGGAACAGACTGCCTATATTCAATACACCAGCGGTTCTACCGGGCGACAAAAAGGAGTAAGGCTTTCGCATCGAGCTATTTTGAATTTTATCCAATCTTATACAGTGGCCTTAGATATACGTCCGAAAGATGTAATTGTTAACTGGCCGCCCCTCTACCACGATTTAGGTCTTTTTTCAGGCGTAGTCCTGCCGCTCACCATCGGTATTCCATTAGTCTTAATGTCTCCATTCAAATGGGTCCGCAACCCGAAGGCCCTTTTAGAGATCGTCCAAAAGCATGGAGGCACGCACTGCATATTTCCTAATTTTGGTTTGAATCACACCCTCCGAAGCGTGAGAAATCAGGACCTGAAAGAATTGGATCTCAGCACTTTACGATTTGTAGGCCTCGGAGGTGAACCGATCCTTTATGACAGCATAAAAGATTTCTTTGATTTTTTTAAAGATTTTGGATTAGCAGCCACAGCCATAAAACCGGGGTACGGCATGGCGGAAAACACCCTGGCAGCTACCGTAACCAGAATGGAGGATGAAGTTTCGGTTGACTGGGTTGATGTACGTTCTCTTTATGATAAAAGAAAGGCTGTGCCTGTTGATTCGGACAAAAAGGGGTCTCTCCCTCTCGTAAGTTGTGGATTGCCGCTGGACGGTGTGGATGTGGGTATTGTCGATTCAAGCAGAAGCCACCTGCCTGAAAGATCAGTCGGCGAAATTGCCATCCGTACAGGTTTTCTATTCAACGGTTATCACCAGAATCCCGAACTGACGGCCAATGTAATGCAGGACGGTTGGTATTATACGGGTGATATCGGCTATCTCGCTAAAGGACATCTTTATGTATGCGGTCGCAAGAAAGATCTGATTATTAAAGGCGGTCAAAACATTCATCCTGAGGATCTGGAAACCGTAGCAAATTCAGTTTCCGGTATTAGGCCCGGCAGAGCGGTTGCTTTTGGAACCGATGATACAAGCACCGGAACTGAAAAAATTGTTATGGTCTGCGAACTGACGTCCGGTACCCCCAAAGAAGAAAGAGGGAATATCGGTCGTGAATTACGTCGCCGCATCTTTCATGAATTGTATGTTTCGGTCTCCAGAATCCGCTTTGTTGAGTCCGGATGGATAGTTAAAACCTATAACGGCAGAATGGTCCGATCCGCCAACAGGATGAAGTATTTGAAGGATCAAATATGACACACCCGTAAAAAGTCAATGGCCCCTTTTCGTCATTCCCGCAAACCTTGTCCTCGACCTGATCGGGGAGCGGGAATCCAGGGAAATCAATCACTTCTGCAAAATACCGCCCTTTGGTCCATTAGCTTCTAATAAGAATTGTCAAATATAATCGGCGTTGAGGCACCCCCTGACCGATAGGAGTTGACACATTCAATATACTCATCCTTCACCATTTTGCCGATACCGCACCAGTAGGCCGGCCAGTTGGTATCATCGATGTTGTTGGCAGCGTTATGCCCCGAGTAATAGAAACCTCTGTAGTTCTGCTGGCTAAGCACATCTGTTGCCAGTTTCGGGAAAAGAGACGTCAGGGATAATTCCAAGGGCATTTCGGTGATGTAGGCCTCAGAGAAAACATAATAATTGCTGAATTCTGGAGATGCGCTGCCCAAATGGCAGGCCACTGAGCGATAATCAAGCAGCTCCCAGTTTTCTCTGTCCATGGTAACGACCCTGAAAGCCGGGTCGTTGCCAAAGATAGGGCTCACAGAAGGGACGGTTATGGTCGCCTTATACGCAATGCTGTCATTTTCAAGAAGGAGCTTGTATTCATCCATGTGAGTATGGGCAGAGAAAACCACTTCAATGACATGCTCGTAGCGCTTGCATATCTCCAAGAATAGTTCATGGTACTCTTCTTTCCAGAAGCTGTCAGCATTGGAAATATACCCTGATTTGTCCATATAAGTGCTGACGGTGCCGAAAATGTCAACTCCGGGCGGGATGTGTGTGATGAGCCAGACCTTCTTACCTGCACTACCGGCCTCGGCCAGGGTCAGCTCAAGCCAGTCCAATTGTTTTAGAGCGATGTCATCCCCTTCATCGGCGTTATTTTCAATCCTGTGTCGGGAAAAGAGGATGCTGTTGAGACAGACAAAGAGGGCCTTGGATCCCGGTGGATCGGCTACATAGTACCCGCCGGCAGGGTAGGTTTTGAAGAAGTCTTCGGAATCTGCACCACCAAGGAGAAGGGTAGAGTAAAATTCTTCAGCTGTATCGGCCAGAAACTTTCCTCCGGGAACAATCTTATAGTCCCCGGCGTATGAGTCATTGTTGCCGAGAGTGAATATTACCGGAAGATCCCCGAACCGTTCACGGACCTGTGAGGCGAAGAAAACTACCGTTTTGTAAACAAACGAACGAAGGGCCTCTTCATCTTCTTTTCCGTAGAGATCGAAAAATTTTTCAGGGAATTTGTGGGCGAGGATGTCACCCGGAAAAAGGAGCACGGGGCTGGAACCGATTTCCATCAGCGCCGAGTCCAGGGCCCGGGTAAGGAGCGGGTAGTTGCTTTCGTTCCCCCACAACAGGGGTTCTGTTATACTGGAGGTTTGAAATATTGAGGCCCATTGCTCTACAGGAGAATTAACCAGGTCGTCAAAGAGGCCAGGGTCGTAGAAGGGGGTAAAATGAATGTCCGAGATGATCACGAGAGGGACAGTCCCCCGTGTAGACCCATTGGAAGAACTGTCCCCACATCCTGTAACAAAAGCAAGAGCTATAGCTACGAGTAGAAAGAAAATATGGCTGCGTCGTTTTTTGCCCAAAGTCACATACATTTCATTCGAGATATGATTAACAGTGGTGTTTTAAACAGCTCACGGGTTCAGGGTTTAAAGGTTCAGGTGAACCTGAGAACCTTCCATCAGATAAAGCCCTATTCCCCTTCATGCCCAGCGCTCCTAATACCTGGTGATGCAAATGACGCGCATAAGATTCTTTCAAAAGCGCTAAGCACTTTCCGCACCTACGTTCCCCCTTGATCACCAGGGCACTTTCCCCGGAAGAACTATCTTTACGATTTTCATTTCTTGCACATATCTTTACGATATCATATAGCTACCATGACAGCACGGTATTTTTAACCCAAGGACAGGGCTCGAGATCGTAGTTGGCCTGCGCCGGTGGGGAGACGCGGAACGTCTCCATTAATCCTATGACACAAACCATAGCCTATCAGCTGACCTTTTTAGTCTGT
>JACNJD010000231.1 GCA_014382715.1 Candidatus Desulfacyla euxinica
GACAACCCCTTTATGGCCGGGGCATATTATGGTGCAGGAGAGAGCGAAAGTTCAATACTTGTGGGGGTAAGCGGCCCAGGAGCCGTCCGCCGCGCACTTGAAAACCTTGGTCCCGATGCCGATCTTGGACAGGTAGCAGAGGCGATTAAGAAGAGTGCCTTCAAGATCACCCGGGCTGGTGAACTGGTTGGCAAAAAAATAGCTGATCAGCTTGGCGTTTCATTTGGCAACCTCGACCTTTCCCTCGCCCCCACCCCGGCCGAGGGCGATTCGGTGGGTCAGATACTGCAAACCATGGGGCTTGCCATGCCCGGTGCACCCGGCTCAACTGCTGCGCTTATGATGCTGAACGATGCGGTAAAAAAAGGCGGGCTCTTTGCCTCTTCATCGGTAGGCGGTCTTTCCGGAGCCTTTATCCCTGTCAGCGAAGATGCATCAATGATCGAAGCGGCAAAGGTCGGTGCAATAACTCTTGAAAAGCTCGAAGCAATGACGAGCGTCTGCTCGGTGGGTCTTGACATGATCGCGATCCCGGGATCAACAAGCGCCGAAACTCTTGCTGCAATCATAGCTGATGAAATGGCAATTGGCTGTGCCAACAACAAGACTACTGCAGTGAGAATAATCCCGGCTCTCGGAAAGGATATAGGTGATTTCGTTCATTTTGGCGGGCTCCTTGGCGAGGCCCCGGTAATGGCGGTTAGTCAGATTTCCGCTGACATCTTTGTCAAAAGAGGCGGCCGCATCCCGGCACCTCTTCAGTCATTGAAGAACTAAGTGTAAGGAATAAAGAGAGAGACTGGAAGAAATCAACAGCAGATTCCCCATATTTAGTGCCTGAACACGCTTTTCGTTCAGGCACGATTTAGGCTTTGCCCCCTAACTTCTCACGGATCTCTTCCATTATAGGGCCATCCTCTCCCCAAAGTTTACAGCTGTTAATCAGGCTGGACAGACCCTTGAATTCATCTAAGGAACGGGGAATGGGATGACGTTTGCGTGAGTAGTGGGTCCAATACCCATGTAACGCAGCAGTTCCCATAACCACAATAAGATGTGTCAGATGGTTACAACCCCGAACCCCGCCTAAAAGATGGGCCACGTTCTCGCTGTAACCAGACACAATCTGAAGGCCGATAATTTTTTTCACTTCCTCCAAGGTACTCGGACAAAGCGCGTGCGGGATTTCTGGCATTTCAGCCTCTGCATCGAGGATCGTCACGGGCCAGTCCCCTATAAGCATCCGTACGCACATCAGGTGCACCACCCCGGGATGTCGCGGTTCGCCGTTCCAGTGAAAGCCTTGAACAAGCCGCTCATCTCTCAGCCAACCCTCCACAACCAGTTGATTATTTTCTAAGGGATAAGTTCGCAACTCCAATCGCCGTTCATGGACCGGGGTTCCCTTAATAAGTTCCTTTAGTCGACTCATAAATATTCTCCATAAGTGCTCAGTTCCGGCTTTCTCCCCTTCTATACAGTTATCAATTTAATCTTGTGCAAAAAGCACAAAAAATCTTTGCAATTCCCTGAAAACCGCGTTAAAGCGGGCTGGAAAAAGATGAACGTCCAACATCGAACATCGAACGTCCAGGTAAGCGAAGACTCCGACATCGAATAAAAAACAAACATCAACTTTAGGCACTTTTCCGGTTTATCCGGGTTAGGGTCATCTGAGATAGGAGAAGAGGGCAACACCAAGCACAAAGATGATCAAGCCCATAACCCGCATGGTCTCAGGCTTTGCTTTATTGAACCACCATTCCAGCAGAGCCTTGGTCTGCTGCGGGGGCGCCATATAAAAATAAACCCCTTTTGATGTAGCCAACAACCCTAAAATAAAGGCCAGCCAGAATATGTCTCTGTTGGTAAAAGCCCCGATTATCAGGACTATCCCGAAGATAAACGGCAAGAAAGACAACTGCTTCACCTTTTCGGTAAGAAACATCTTCTTGAATTGATCCCTTGTCTTTTCGGTAAAAACTATAAGGGATGTACCTGCGACGACCCATAAAAGAGCTATAACATAGAGTAATGCTGTCATTTCTACCTCCAGGTTGATAAATTCCGTTAGCTGTTTATAAATTAAGGATAAGGCGCATGGCGTTAGAAAGTCAACCAACGTCCAGTATCCCCGCTAAAGTCGGGACCCTCAAGCAGCACCCAATACCCAGTATATTTTTCATACCAGGGTTTAATTCTAAAGGCAAATAATGAAGGTAAACCCCAAAATTTATTTCCACAAACATGCTCAAATCAGGTAAACATAGATTATAATAGGATTATAATAGTTTATTTTAATGACAATTTGAAGACAATTTGAAAATTCTTGACAATATTGGGTCTTAATGTTATTCATATTTATCATGTATTCTTGATTTTTGGCACTCTCTTTCGACTGTCATGGGGGGCATTAAAATGAGCACAGACCACGAACAATTTAAAGATGAGAAGGAAACCCGGCGAGGCCTCCCGGATATTGATTTTAACAGACCGACTCATGAAACTGGGGTTCCCGGCGATCAATCTCCTGATGATGAGGTCATAGACCTT
>JACNJD010000122.1 GCA_014382715.1 Candidatus Desulfacyla euxinica
CTAACATCGCCAGAAATGTTCTGAGCTTGTTTGCAGACAGACTTTTGAAGGCTACCTTAATAATGGTCCAGAAGAGCATTGCTTTATCCTCTCCTTAATAGGTGACTAAAGTGCTTCACTGATGATTCTTCCGTCTAAGATATGGACCTGTCTTCCACATTGCGCTGCAATGGATGCTTCGTGGGTAACAATGATGATAGTTCCCCCGTTGGCGTTGAGCACTTTAAAAATGGCCATAATTTCTTCTCCGGTGGCCGTATCCAGATTTCCCGTGGGCTCATCCGCCAAAATGATGGCCGGATCTGTCACGATGGCACGCGCAATAGCCGCTCGCTGCAGTTGTCCCCCGGAGAGCTGTGTAGGGTCATGATACATTCGATCTTGAAGACCGACAATCTGCAATGCCTCTTTTGCCCGATCCTTGGCTTCTGATTTGCCGCCATAGAGGAGCGGAAGTTCCACATTCTCTAAGGCATTCAGACGGGGGAGAAGGTTGAAGTTCTGAAAAACAAAGCCGATACGCTGATTTCGAATTTCAGCCAACCTATTCAGGGGGAGTTTGGACACATCTTCACCCGCAAGGATATATGTTCCGGAGTCAGGCCGTTCAAGACACCCCAAGATGTGCATCAGGGTGGACTTCCCGCTCCCTGAAGAACCTCTTATCGCAACCATCTCCCCCTCCTCAACCTGGAAATCTATCCCGTCTAAGGCCAGGACCAGGCTGTCTCCAAGTCGATACGTCTTAACAAGCGAATCTGCTTCGATAATCAATGATGTCATTTTCCCCCTATCATCATCCGCATCGCCCTGCTGGAGGTGAGGTTTCGTCTGGAGGAATCGGTCCGCCAGCGGCTCTGGGCTTCTCCTCTGCGAAAGGCCACCGTATCACCTTGATTCAGACCTTCGGTGATCTCAGTCACAACACCATCGCTGATACCTACCTTAACCCGGCGTTCTTCGAGCCGGCCGTCATCCATCTTTATCCGAACGATATAATCACCTTTTTTCCGTAAAACAGCCTCAGACGGCACGATTAAGACACCCGTTTTGTCTGAGACGACAATTTCAACATTGGCGGTCATCTCCGGTTTCAACAACTGCTTATCTCTTCCCTGTACCTCGATTTTCACCTCGAATGTCACAACATTCGAAATGTTGACCCCTTTTGTTGCAATCCTCTCGATCTTTCCGAAAAAGCGCTTTCCGGAGAATGCATCTGCGGTAATGACTACCTTCTGTCCCAGTTTTACTTTCCCGATATCACTCTCATCCACCGAGGCAAGGATAAACAGACGCGTAAGATCGGAAAGAACCATCACTAAAGTCCCCCCTCCAACATTGCTGATCCCCGAGGAAATGATCTGCCCGGACTGGACGTTTCGTTCAGACACAACCCCATCGATAGGAGAAAACACTTTAGTATCTTTAAGACGCTGCTCAGCCAGGGAAAGGTCTATCTTATCCGTCTCTATCTGCGCCCTGGCGAGCCTTATATCCTGATGTTTGAGTTCCAGTTCATAAGCCTTGATATCCAACTGCTCTATATGTATACGAGCATTTTCCAGATCGACTTCCATCAGAATGGCAGCCGTTTCGACCGTCTCTTTGTTTTCCTGGGTAGTGATCTTTCTCTTAAAGAGTTTTTTAACACGGGCTGCTTTGGTGCGGGCATTCTTAGCGGCGGCAGCAGCTGATTTCAGGGATGCCTCAGCACTTTTACGCTCAATGGCAAGATTTCTTTGGGCAATTTGAAGATTGACCTTGGTTTGGATCAGACGTGCCTGAGAGGACTCAAGTGTGACCTTTGCCTGGTTTACCTTTCGCTGCTCGTCCACCGGGTCTATTTCAACAATCAAGTCGCCTTTTTTCACGCGATCACTGATATCAAACGGAAGATTTATGACTTCGCCGCTGGCCTTACACTTTATCTCAACATCAAGGTTGGAGACCACTTGGCCGGTGCAGGAAACAACGGTGCGTATTGATCCCTTTTCAACCTTCATAGTGGACCACTTCGGCGTTTCCGTTTTTGCATTCATACCCCTGGTTACCCATAGATATCCCCCGGTGATGATAACTGCTACAAGTATCAGAAAAACGAAAAATTTTTTCATAAAAGCCACCTCTTGTTTCACCAACCAAACAACTCTGAGACCGCTGAAAAACGCCCCCTATTACCCAATCTCGGCGTCAGGCTCAAATTTCAATCCTCGAAATATTCCATATATTTCTGTGGTTGAAATTCTCGCCTTTCTTGACCTTGACCAAAATTGAACATTTTTCAAAGGTCTCACTCTTTGAATAATCTCGATCTTTGCCCACATCACCATCTACCTTAATCTTAGGTTGGTGTCCATCCAGAAATCAGTGTTTTTGACTATTACATTACCTCTGAACTTTCGTCTGCTTGATAATAACCTGTTATTTTATTTGAATTTTAAGATAAAATGGTTTATACAGATATCAAACTGCAACAGAATCTCTTCTTATTCCAATTGACATAACGATAATTATTTTTTCCATATATAACCATATTTTTCTAATAGATT
>JACNJD010000232.1 GCA_014382715.1 Candidatus Desulfacyla euxinica
GATGTGATCACGAAGTAGTCTTTATCTTTGACCAAATCCAGGAGCCGCCCGTAGACCGGATGAGGCGGTGCTTCGAAGCGCACTTCGTTGACGTGGGCGGCCAGGTAGCCCCATTTGAGCGCCGGGCTCCAGCCGGTATAGCCGATCAATTCGGCCTTCATACGGAAGCCGAGCTTGACCATGCCGGGGTAGTCCCGGGCGAATGCTTCCTGGTCGGCATAGTTATAGCCGGCATCGACGGTGATGCCCGAACCGGCGCCGATCAGCACGCAGTCGGCCTCCCGGATTAATTCGACACATTTTTGGATATCTTGGTCTCGGATCATGTCATTTTTCTCATCATCGGCTCAGGAGTTGAGTGTAAATCTCAAGAACGACTTGTGTAAAGACGTTGAATACTACCAGGTCCAGCGCCGTGGGGTTCTCGGATAGCCAGCGGTGGACGGTTTGCAGGCCAATGCGCGCCGCGGGTTCCTGGGGGAAGCCAAACACCCCGGTTGAGATGCAGCAAAACGCCACCGAGCGGACATCGGCTACCCGGCCGGCAAGCTCCAGGCAGGCACGATAACTGGTAGATAGCTGGTTCTCCTGTTTATTGGAAATCTGCGCTTGGCCGCGCGGGATGATGGGACCAACGGTGTGCAGAACGTATTTGGACGGCAGATTGTAGCTTCGCGTGATTTTGGCCCACCCTGTCCCTTCAAGATTTCCTTGAATTTGCATGATAGCGGCACAATCCTCTCTCAGGCGAGGTCCAGCGGCCGAATGGATTATATTGTCAATACAGGTGTGGAAAGGCTGAAAACAGCCCAGCATTTGAGCATTGGCCGCGTTGACGATGGCGTCCACCCCCAAGGTGGTGATATCGCCCTGCCAGAGAGCACACAGCTCCGCACTCCCGTAGGTTGACCCTGGAAACATCTGCGAAACCCGAGGTAGGCTGGTGGCTTCGGTGATGGTGTGTTGTCCTTTTTCGTACTGTAAAAGCCGATCCATCTGTGCGTGAAACCAGTCTGGCAATGGATCCGGATCGCGCACGGTCAGCAGGGCCTTGAACAAACGTCGCTTTTCGGTATAGGACGACGGAAATGCTTCCAGACGGATTCCGCTCCGTTCGAGAGTACCGTCGGTTTCCAAATTCGCCAGCAGTTCGTCAACCAGATCCGCTCGCGTTTTCTCAGAGGCTGGCGCAGGCTCCGGCGCGTTGAAAGGCTCATCCAGATGAATTGCTGATCGATATTCTTGAAGATCAAGGGGTATTTGGGATGATTTCATTTAAAAAGGGGGAGATCACGAAGATCTCCCCTACTCGTATTGAAGAGGGCGGTGCGCACTTACGCCGGGGCATGGCAGGCCGGGGCGTGACATGCAGGAGCATGACACGCCGGTGCATGACATGCAGGTGCGTGACAGCCGGCAGCATAAGACACCTTCTTTTCCACTTCTTTTATTTTCAGCACTTTCATCACCTCCTTTCCTTTCAAATTTCAGGCAGGTTTACCCTATCGTTGCATAAACAACCATGACAAAGCTGTGTTTAAAATAATAATCGCATTTTATTCGTCAAAAATACGTGACCCTATTTGCTAATCAAATCCTTAAGTTTTGGGAATCTGCGTTGACTCATTTTGATCACCTATTCAATTAGGCAAAAAAATTAGAAATTATTATTCACCCGTGTAAGCAGTTTGACGATAACTTCCATCTCCTTGTCAGAAAAACCCACATAAGCCTTTGACAACAGCCTCCGGGAAATATCCTCAAAATCAGCTTCCAACAACCTCCCCTTTTGTGTTAGCCTGATCTTCGTTACACGACGATCAACAGCATCCCTTTCCCGCTTAATATAACCCAAGCCCCCAAGCTTCTCCACCAGTGAAGTCACTGTAGATTTGTCTCTGTCAATTAATCGGGCGAGTTCTCCCATAGTAAGCTCGGAATTTCTAAACAGATGAAAAAATACTCCACCGTGTGCGGGCGCAATGTCTTTAATGCCACGAGCCTTCAACTGCTCAAAAATGAATCTGTTGGCTTTGTCCCTAATGGCCGAAACCAATGCGATGAGATGTTCCGTTTCCATATTTATAATATAGTTGGACATCAAACTAATGTCAAGTCTTTTTTGAGAAAATTTCTCGGCATGCTGATTGGGGGACGCGGATGCGGAAAGTCCTTGACCATTAACTCAGGCCGTGAAATTCTATTAATATGCCGAGATCAGCCGGATTAAAACCCCCCGGTTAAGGATATCACCCATATACTATGGACTTTCTGCACCCACGTCGTCTTATGCCCTATAGACCTCGGATCCCGAAAAGGAGGGGTCGAAAGGATGATTACCATGAGTTACGCGTCTCTCCCTGAAAAATTTCATCATGAAAAATTTGATCGGGTCATATCCGAATTTATAAAAATCTTGGGGCATGAACATGTTTACACTGATGAAAAAAAGATGAGAAGATTTGCCAGCTTTCTCATCTCAGCAAGTATCGAAGATCACATGCCTTCGGCTGCGATATTTCCGGAAAGGGCCGAACAGGTGCGTGAGATCGTTAAAATTTGCGATAGATACAAAGTGCCGTTATGGGTGTCTTCCACAGGTAGAAACATCGGATATGGTGCTATGGCACCCTGTAAAAAAGGATCCGTAATATTATCCTTGAGAAGAATGCGAAGAATTATCGAGATAAATGAGGACCTGTGTTATGCATTTGTCGAACCGGGGGTGACCTACAAACAGCTTTACGACAATATCAAAGAAAACGATTACAAGTTATGGTTAAATATTCCCACAGGTCCGACCCCGATCGCTGGTCCGGTTGGAACCTCCATTGACAGAGGGACCGGCTATACACCGTATGGGGATAATTTTGAAAATGTTTGTGGTATGGAAATCATACTACCGGATGGAGAGGTGGTAAAAACCGGTATGGGCGGCATCCCGAATTCCACTTGCTGGCAACTGTACAAATGGGGCTACGGACCTTATCTGGATGGTATTTTTTCACAAAGCAATTTCGGCATTTGTGTAAAGATGGGAGTTTGGTTGATGCCGGAACCGGCTGCTTTCCGACCCTTTGCCATCACTTTTCCAACCGATGAAGACTTAGCAGGGCTGGTTGACACCCTGAGACCTCTGCGATTGGCCAACGTTATCCCCAATTCCTGTTCCATTGCGCCTTCCTATGGTGAAGATTATGCTGGGGTTTGGAACATTTATGCAGCACTTTACGGATATCCCGAACAGATCGCGGTGAACTGGAAGATTGTAACAGAGGCTTTTTCCAAATTTGAAGGTGTCAGTTTCTTAACAAAAGAGCAATTGGGTGAAAACCCTTCCTTCCAAATAAGGGCCAATCTGATGAAAGGCGTCGTACCGGCCAAGCCGTATTCGAAATTTAATCATGCCAACTGGTTTGTTCCGATTGTTCCATCTCAGGGAAAGCATGTTTTGAAACAAAAAATGCTGGCTGATGAAATAATCAAAAGCTATGGGTTTTCATATAATGCTGAGTTGATAGTCGGCTCCAGGAGTATGCATCACGTTATGGAAATCCCTTTCAATAAGAAAAGCGCAAAATCAGTAAAGAAAAGTATCGAATGCTATCTTGCCCTCATAAGGGTGTTTGCCCAGAATGGATACGGCCTCTACAGAACAAATATCGCTTTTATGGATGCCGTCGGTGCAACCTACGGCCCAACCATCCAAAATGTCTTTAAAAAAATTAAAATGGCATTGGATCCAAACGGAATTGTTTCTCCGGGCAAAGCCGGAATAGTGCTCTGAAGGGAATCGAGAGAAGCCTTGATGGAGGATGAAGGACCAATGCTACGGGTTAATTGAAATTCCTTAGAAAAGGGCTTGACATAAAGTTGGAATTGCCAAGGCAATACATGGCACATTTTATTCGAGCTGAGAGTTTGGATTTGGATAGTGCCAGAAAGCCTTGGAATTCTTAGGTGCTTGACACAGACACAATATTTGCTATATTGCTGTCTCACGCAATTAACTGTTTTTTGAAACATAATCCCAACTAAGGAGGAACAACCCATGGCATCACAGGACAAATGTTGTACCATCGTACCCTACTTTAAGGTTCAGAACGGCAAACTTGAGGCTTTTAAGGCGCTGTGTGAGCGGTTTGTTGAGAAAACCAATGGGGAGCCCAAATGTCTCTATTATGAATTCAGCTTTGACGGAGACCAGGCTCATTGCCGTGAAGGCTATGAAGATGCCGATGCCCTGTTAGCCCATCTCGAAAATGTGGGCTCTCTGCTGGAAGAAGCTCTGAAGATTTCCGAACTCACTCGTTTGGAAGCCCACGGCCCCGAAGAAGAACTTGCAAAACTCCGGGAGCCCTTAGCTGCCTTGAATCCTCAGTTCTTCACACTGGAGTATGGTTTCCGCCGCTAATTGGTCCCGAAAAGACGATCCAGGAGCGGATTGCCCCTTGTTGCAGTGCGTGCAAAGGGTTTGACTTCTGTTTGGACAAGAATGCGCTGAGGTTCCGCATTTGTGAACGCCTACACTAAATAGTTGGAGTTTTCAATGAGTAACTCCGAGCGGAAAAGGTCTTTTGTCCCTTCAGTGATACCGCCATCGGAACGGTGTGGGTCTGCCTCGTGGTTTGTGTTTTGTGGCAACAAACTCTTAGTGCTGGTAAAAGATGGGACTGCTTCCCTGATCAACGCCAGGGACTTGGGCGAACTGGGCTTAAAACCGATCCGGCAACACTTCTTAGGCACACTTGATGGGCGTCATTGTTACTCTGCAGAATTAGCCGAAAATACGAAAGCCCCTGATGGGATGACATTCCATGGGTTACGGGAGCTGTGGGCGCTTTTGGAAGAGGATCTTCTTACTATTGCCGGGCTCGCCAGACAAATTATTCACTGGGATCGGACAAACCAGTTCTGCAGCCGCTGCGGTGGCCACATGGAGCCTGAAACCGAGAGACGAGCCAAGACCTGCCCTCTATGTCAGCGCACCAACTTCCCTCGCCTTTCCCCGGCCATCATAGTCGCTGTGGTGAAAGCAAATAAACTTCTGCTCGCCCGAGCCCATCGCCATCCGCCCGGGTTATACAGCGTTATCGCTGGTTTCGTAGAACCTGGAGAAACGCTTGAGGATTGCGTCCGGCGGGAGGTCAAAGAAGAAACCGGCGTGGATGTGAAGGAGATCCGCTACTTCGGCAGCCAACCATGGCCTTTCCCGGATTCATTGATGACTGGCTTTATGGCCAAATATGCAGGTGGCGAAATAGCTATCGAGAAAAACGAAATAGAAGACGCCGGGTGGTTCAAAGCGGATAGCTTTCCGCCAATTCCCCCTAAGATCACCATTGCACGGCAGTTGATTGACCGATTTGTTGCCGAGCGGAGCAGAGACCAATGATCAGTTGCCCGAGTTTTTTATTGTTTTAAATTCCTTTACAAAGTTTTTTCTTGTATTTTCCTTTTTTTCAGGATTTTCCACATCTTTGGTTTCTATCAAACACTTAAAACTCTTACTGTTTAAAAAAGTTAAAAAATCTTTTAAAGTCAGTCCATTTGGGTGCTTGTTAACAAAATCTGCGTATTTTTTAAACATCTCTGTTACTTGACTTCGTCCATCTTTGTAAATTGATGGATGAGAGTATTTTCCACTTAGTCGCTCAATTACTTTTATTCCGGAATATACTTCCTGCTGACCTTCGTGGTCAAAGTAAACTCTCAGCGTGCACTGTTTAAATCGTAATTTCTTGCTTTTTGTAAATATCCATGGTTCATTGTCCCCAGGCAATTTCAGCTCTACTTTTTCAATGCCAACTTCTTTCCCATCCATTTCCACTTTTTCTACATTCTTTTCTTCTTCCATTTTAGCTTCACCTCCGTTAGTGAAAAAGCGAAACGTTCTTTACATATTAAGTCGACGATGAGGTATATCTGTACTATTAGAGTGATATGCTGAGTAAGTCAAGAATTGATGCTCAAGGGGCTCCTCATCAAATTGCTGCAAGGGGAATACTCCGAGGAAAGATATTTAGTGTATAAACCGATTCTCTGTCAGGAGGATGCCTACCTTTTGGAGTTGGTTCGCTACATTCATCTCAATGCTTTGCGAGCCAAACTTGTATAAGATTTAGGGCAATTTGAAAGGTACTCGTATTCAGGCCTCAGCGTGCTGATGGGGAAACGTCACAACGATTAGCAGGATATTTATTACATTATGAAACATCTGTGCCCTTGGTCAACCTGCGCGATTGATTATTTGGGCGCCACTGCTCGAATGGACCATGCCTGTGACGATATCGGAGTGGGCACCATCGAGATGGGGAATACAGTGGCCGTTTCAATGGAAGGGGCGTCAAGGAATTCGGGGATGCGGCCGGAGCCGAGGAACTCGTAACAGAGGTGGGCAAGGGCACACCCCTGGGCTGCTTTCAGTGCATCATCCACTGCTCCAACGAGTTTACGGACATGGATGGTAAATACGTCACCTCGTCGCTGGAGTACGAGACGATCTGGTCCATGGATGCATGACCGACATCGCCGATTCCTCCCAGGATTACCATTGCACGCCAGTTGATTGACTGGTTTGTAGTTTTACAACGGGGCAGAAAATAACCTCCAATCAACTATCTCATCATTCCCCAGAAGGCAGTGGATGGACACGAATCCGTGCCCACCCATAAATCAATTGAGAGACAAATTACTATACACCCGCTTTTTCCCTGTACTCCGCAAAAGAGACCTTGAATTTTTCGAGCTCCTCTGGTGACAGGTCATCGGGAAATACAAGCTCCACCTGGGTCAGGCTCTCAACCATGGTGCCTGCATAGGGTCCCAGGGCCAGGGCTTTAACCGGATTCCCCTTCCCTAACTTTATTCTCCTGGCCATAAAAGCCGCCACGAATTTATCCGCTTTGGTCAGGATATTTTTCCACACCGGAGCGGAAGCCGCCATAATGAAATCCGCATCCTTCTGTGCTTCCTCTTCTGTGTAGAACTTCAATTCGATCAATTTGCCCACATCCATGATGGCGCATTGGAAGAGGTCCTTGTCTATGCCCCAGGCTGGTTCTGCCTTAATTTGATAGGCATAGTGTCCCGATATCTTTTTTAATTTCTTCTCAAACGTGGAATCGTATAATTTTTTACTTTCCTCGAGCCACTCCGGCATAGGATAAATACATGTAGTCATATGGCATACCTCCTTTGTAAACGTTCACGGGTTCAAAAGTTTCCCGCCTACAGCGGGATTCAAGGTTCAATTCTCGTCCTCGGAGTGCATTTGCAGTACGTATTCACGAGAAAAGCATCGTCTCAGGCCTAATCCAGATCACAAACCCAACGGCCGATAATTTCGCGCCTTTTCATGGCTTCGGCCACATCATTGATCTCTTCTAATTTGAAATGCTTGGTAATCAGTTTGTCCAACTTGAGATCCTGCGTCATGGCCATATGGGCATACCTGGGGATATCGATGTCTGTGGAGATACTCCCATAAAGGGTCCCTAAAATCGAATGTTCCTGAAGGGGCAGAAAGGTGAGTTGCATGGGAGCTTCCTGGCCGGCTGGTATGATACCGGGGGCCACCAATTTTCCGCCTGCGGCAAGACACCAGTATGCCTGGATATAGGCCCCAGGATCGCCTATGGCCTCTACAACGACATCTACCCCTCCTCCTAAGAAACCCAAACCTTCAACGGGCAGACCACCGGTCTCGGTCCTGATACGTTCAACCGGATCTTCCTTAGAGCTGTCAATAAACTCAGTGGCTCCGAACTCTCTCGCAATGGCCTCCTTGCTCCCTTCAATGTCCACGGCGATAACAGGATTTGCATTACTGAGGGCCGCGGCACGAACCGCATTCAGGCCCACCCCTCCCATACCAAACACGACCACTGAATCACCGGGCAGGATCTCCGCCTTTTTGGTGATCGAACCCCATCCGGTGGGCACACAGCACCCCATAAAACATCCCTGATCAAGGGGCAGCTCCTTGGGCAGGACAATAGCGCCATCTTCGGGGATTACCATATGGGTGGCAAAACCTGAGACAAATATGTGGTAAAACACCAGCTCTCCGTTTTTGTCCGTCATCTTGGTGGCACCGCTTGGGAGTTGCCCTGCTGACAAGGTCCAGAGGTTCCCGGTGCAGATACTGCCCCTCCCTCTCTGGCACTGGGGGCATTTGCCGCAGGGAATCATCCATGTGGCGGTCACATGATCTCCCTTTTCGACTTTCGTGACCTTCGGACCCACTTCTTCCACTACGCCTGCTGTCTCATGGCCGAGAACAAAGGGATAGGGAACCAATTCCCCCATCTCCCCCAGCATGTAATGGAGATCTGTATGGCAAAAGGCGGTGTTGACATACTTTACAAGCACTTCTCCTTCACCGGGAGGTTCCAATTCTAATGTTTCAATGGTTAATGGCTTATTGGCCTCCCTCAAAACCGCGCCTTTAATCTTCATGGAAATCCTCCTATTCTATCCAGACAGCCTGTTTAAACCCGGCTTTAATGTCCGCATCCGCGGCGATAAACCCGGCTCCTTGCGCAGTGGCCTCCGCTGCTAATAAAAGATCAAAAATCTCTCTGCTTCCCCTTTACCAAAAAAGGTGGAGTTTTTGAAGCAAACAGGTCGCTTTGACGAGAAGATCCACTAATAAACCCCGCAGATCCCGTCTATGGCCATCTCCTCAATAATAATTTCCTGAGTCTTGAAAACACTGTCTTAATCGTTGTCTTTTTGGTTGCCTTTCACAACTGTTTCTTTGTCTTCTATCCCTTACATAGTCCAGACCTCGTTAAGTGGTTGAATGGTTGAGTCCCGCCCAAGACGGGATTAAGTGTTGTTATTATGTGAATTCATATCGTTTGCCTTAAAATTGGGCACTCGTAAAATTCAGAAATTTGGGCATTGAAATATAAATCTTTTCCTTACCTTAATCCCTCAATGCCTAATTTCGCAATTCCTCAATTTGGCTCCATATAGCCATTGCGAGCAGAATGATACTTTTTAGCCCTGCGTCTTTGCGCGAGGCCTGTTTAGTTACTTATCTACCATCATCCTCCGAAAACAGACTGAAAAATATTCACCTCAGCCCCATTTTCCAATCTGGCATCCTCAGCCAGCAGCTTGCCTTCCACAGCAACAACTCCTCCAAAGGATTTTAAGATCTCCAGATGGGCGAGCAGGTCTTTGACCCTCGCACCATCCGGAATCTCAACCTCCATGCCCTGCTCATGATGATACCCGGGAAAACGTTGTCCCAGAATTCCAAATAATTTAACCCTGACTTTCATTCCAAATAATCGATGGGCGATCCCTTTCTATTTCATCCGCGTAATCTGCGTAATCTGTGGATCAGAAGTCAAAGGTGCTGTCCATCTCCTCATCGCTGATGAGCACCACTTTGTTGTGGGGGGGAAGTGCTTCCTCATAGAAAAACTGAGGTAGACGATCGTCCGCGGCGGTAAACCCCGCCCTTCGGTTGAAATCCAGCTCTTCCTTTAAAACCCTGATCCCCAGTGCGGGAATATCATCCGGTCCCATTTGGGTCCCGAACTTGGCATTCATGGCCTTCAAAAAGGCTTCAGCCCCTTCGGGCGTGGTCAGGGCAAAACTGGCCAGCAGGCACAGGCCTGTGCAATCCACCGATGCCATGGCAATCTGGGTATTTCGGGAGGCCTCCACCTGCCCTTCCGGTTTCAAGGGATCCAGTGCCCTTGACATGTACTCTCCCACTACGTTTCCCGCCGTGTGATCGGCCCCCATGGGGGAAGTGGCATAGGTGACCGCATTTCCCTGCATGGCCCTGGGGTCATAGGCTGCAATGGCCTGTCCCTTGACCACGGGCACCCGCTTGTGATTGAAGTGTTTGCCTATTGCAGCGGCGCCGTTTCCGAGGATTTTGCCGAATTCCGTCCCCTTTCCGATCTCCTCGACCATTTCAATGGCCGCCTCGCCGTCGCCGAAGTTCTTGTATCCCGCATCCATGGCCACAGCCACGGCCACCCCCGTGTCCATGGTATCAACGCCGATATCGTCGCACAGACGGTCCAGTTGCGCGATGGTGTCAAAATCGTCGATGCCGGTCATGCCCCCCATGGACCAGATGGTCTCGTATTCCAGGGAGGAGGTGACGTACTTGCCCGCCTTGTCCACGAATTCATTGGAGCAATGCACAATGCACTGGGCGCAGCCCATGTGGCTCGGGTTCCCGCCCCGTTCCTGAATGACCTTGGCCAGGGCCTCGCCGCTGATTTTCTCCCAGCCTTCCATGACCCCCTGTGTGGCATTGAGGGTGGGAAAGGCCCCCATGGAATTGACCGGCGCCACCATGCCCGCCGTTCCCAGGGCAGGCAGCATCTGCCCGGTGAAAGGATGCTCCTTGACAGCCTTGGCAAAGGCTTTGGCCGCTTCCTTGAAGGCTTCGGGATCCGCTATGGCATCGGCGCTCTTGCCACGTTGATCCACCACAATGGCCTTGAGCCCCTTGGATCCCATGACAGCCCCCAATCCCCCGCGACCTGCGGCCCGGCAGGGACGCCCATCCACATCAGTGGTTTGGATGGAAGCTGCGGTCAACTTCTGCTCGCCGGCAGGTCCAATACAGAGCACCGAGCTCTTCTCCCCATAGGTCTCAAGCAACTTCTCAGACAAAGCATAGGTTCCCATCCCTTTATACTCTTGAGCAGTAATCAGGCTGGCATCACCGTTCTCATCGATTCTGAAGATATAAAGTTCACCATCAGGAGCCTGGTTTTCAAAAATAATGGCAGTGATTCCCAAATGACCGAGGGCAGCGGCAACGGTTCCACCGGCGTTACTCTCCTTGATTGTGCCTGTGAGCGGGCTTTTTGCCCCTATTGAAACCCTGCTGGTGTTCACTAAACTAGTCCCACTCAGGACACCGGGCGCTACAATCAGTTTATTCTCCGGGCCCAGCGGGTCACACGTGGCCGGGACCTCCGCATTGATCATGATTGAAGTAAGCCCCCTGCCCCCAAGCCCCATATATTCCTGAGGCACATCTTCCACGTTCACACTCTTTGTGCTCATGTCTACCTTTAAAAATTTCATGTTTCCCTCCTTGAATTGAGATTATCCAGCACCAGCAAGATGCCCTAAAATGAGCTTTCTGCTAAAGCCATTTTCCCTCCACCTTTCAAATCAACACCGCTGAATGATTCTTACACAATTCTCTACAGAAATCCAAGCATAAAATGGCAGGAGCAGGCAAAACCCATCCGCCCAGCCAGGGCGGATGGGTTTTTCTTCTAACTCAAATTCCGGACTAAATACAGGAGCGCATGATTTCCTTGATCTGTTCAGGGGTGATGTTCCTGGGATTAGGTTGGGTCTGCTACCGTTTGTTCCAGGGGGGCGCCAGCTTGATCTTATACTTGCTCCACTTGAACGGATAAACCGTCATCTGCTTACCATTCCACCATTGGCTGGCAGTGCTTGTAAAGATGGCGACCCCATCTTTGTCATACTTCACCTTTCCATTCACCGTCTCGAATTCATTGTCAAGCACCGCCTGTCTCACCTTTGCCGAATCCAGGGTTCCTGCCTTTTCAATGGCCTGCCAGAGGATCTGGCAAAGGGCGTATATTGCTCCTACGCTCACGGAATATTTCTTAAAGTGGTCATAATAACGTTCTCCTATTTGCCTGGCACCGGGGAAGGGAAAATCCATGGACCAGAACCCATCACAGAGGATGTACTGTGCATCTTTGCCCAAGGCCTTCCAGAATTCTCCGGCCCAGGTACCTTTCCATCCGTGAAAATATTTGACATTGAGATTGTTTTCCTTCATTTGCCGCACAAAGGTGATAACATCTGTGTCGGCACCAAAGATAAGTATGGAGTCTACACCGAGAGATTTGGCTTTGATAATCTGGGCCGAGTAATCCTTGGCTCCCACGGACCAGGGCTCATCTAAGACAAACTGGTACCCGTATTTTTTTGCAAGGTTCCTGAAAAGTCCGGCAAAGGCCCGGCCATCAAATGTGTCTTCCATGATGAGTGCCGGCTTTTTGGGTCTCTCGGCTTCAGGCATACTGTTCCAGATCTCGTACGGCACACTGCATGCCTGTTCCAGATCAAAAAAATAGAGGGTTGACCATTTGAAATGATGCTCTAACCAGGGTGGGATCAGGCATATGGATGTATGATAGTACTTGCGGTACTTCTCTGCCGTAATACATCCTGGAATCACACCGAAGGGAGCAGCAAAACCACCTAATA
>JACNJD010000291.1 GCA_014382715.1 Candidatus Desulfacyla euxinica
AAGAAGAGTTTCTAAATCCTTTCTCTGGTAGGTCCTTTGTTTGGAGTCAGCCCTACTGGGCTTCAGTTGAGGAAATTCACTCTCCCAGTATCTCAGGACGTATGGCTCAACACCAACAATACGGCTCGCGTCTCCAATACGGAAATATCGTCTGTTGTCAGGAATCTGGACCACTGTCTCAGCCCTCCCTCAATCTTCCCCCGGTCTCATGTCTGATCTTATCCATAATGGACTCATGCAAACTATTTATTTTTTCACCTTCAAGGGTTTCGTGAGCAGATCTATAGGATATCCTGAATGCTATGGCCTTTTCTGAGGGATCGATTTTCTCTCCCTCGTAAAGGTCAAAAATCTGGACAGACTCTAACAGCTCGCCCCCCTCTTTCCTGATAATCTCAATAATTTTTGCACTCTCTATCCGTCTTTCTACGAGAAGTGACATATCCCTGAACACAGCTGGAAATTTGGGAAAAGGGTGAAATTCTCTTGTCACGGAAAGGAGCGTCAATAGGGCTTCTACATCGAGTTCAAAAAGATATGCCCTCTCGTTTTTCAGATCATAGGCCTCAATCACACTTGAATCGACTTTCCCCACCTGTCCGATGAGTCTGTCGGAACAGTATATCCCTGATGAAACCTCCGGGTCAAGTCCCGGAAAGGCATTTTCCCTCTGAAAATGAACACCCACAAGACCTAAGGCCTTCAAAAGGCCCTCCACCGCGCCCTTTATGTCATAGAAATCGCAATGCCTCTCATCATCGTGCCATGATTTTTCCTGACACAAACCGGTCATTATCGCGGCCAGATAGATCTTTTCAATGGGCTGCTGATCTCCCTCTTTCCGGATAAACGTCTTACCCCACTCGAAAAGCCTCAGACCCCTGCCCTCATGAAGCATGTTGGTTTTGACCGTGGTCATTAACCCTGGGATTAGAGAGGTCCTGAGCACAGACTGATCAACCGTAAGGGGGTTCATGAGGCTTGTAAATAACCTCAAATCGCTATTCTCTTCAGCGCCAAGCATATCAGCACAATCAGGTGAGATAAAGCTATAAGTAATGATTTCACTGAAACCTAAACCTATCATTATTGATCTTATGCGATCCCGGACCTTGATTTCGGGAGCGTCCCCTTCTTCTGAAGGTCTGACACTCGGATAGGTAAGAGGTATCTTGTCGAACCCATACAACCTTGCAACCTCTTCGATCAGATCCACTTCCCTCTTAATGTCCACCCTGAAAGATGGTGGTATGACCTTCAGCTCATTCCCATTTACATCATGGACCTCCATCTCAAGCGCCTCAAAATACCCCTTCATGACATTCTTTGAAATGGAGGTGCCTAAAATTCGATTCGTCTTGTCTTTCCGGAAATGAATAACAGGCGGGATAAGGGTTTTAGGATAATTATCTATGATACCCCTGGCGACCTTTCCTCCTGCCAACCGGTACACGAGAGAAACGGCCCGCTTGAGGGCAGAGGTAGCCCCCCCAATATCAGCGCCTCTTTCAAAACGATAGGAGGCCTCTGTGGAAATGCCCAGATTCTTTGAGCCCCTGCGAATGGTGACCGGGTCAAAAAAAGCGCTCTCAACCAAAACATTCCGGGTTACGGCAAAGATCTCCGAATTGAGTCCACCCATGATCCCGGCGAGGGCCACGGCCCGCTCCCCATCACAAATCATGAGGTTTTCATGATTAAGTCTCCTGGTCTCTCCATCTAAAGTAGTAAAAGTCTCCCCTTTATCCGCCCGTCTGACCACGATCCTGTTCTCCCTCAGACGGTCATAATCAAAGGCATGCAGGGGTTGACCCATCTCTAACATCACATAATTACTCACATCAACCAGGTTGCTGATGCTTCTGATGCCGGATTGATAAAGCCGGTATCTCATCCAGAAGGGAGACGATCCCAATTCAACATCCTGGATAATACCTGCAACGTAACGGGGACAACCATCAGGGTCCAGGATCGTTATGCTTGTGAGGTCCTCAATTGCCGGCCCGCTCTCCTCCAGCTCAATGTCCGGTTTTCTGAGGCTTTTCCCCGTTACGGCCGCAATCTCCCTTGCTATCCCGATTACATTGGCGCAATCAGGGCGGTTTGGCGTAATACCTATGTCAAAAACCCAATCGGGAAATGAGAGCGCCGAGGAAAACGATGCCCCGGGAGTCAGGTCTGGGGCGAGAATCATTATGCCGGAATGGTCATCCGTGAGACCTAACTCATCCTCGGATAGAAGCATTCCTCTTGAGATCTCTCCCCTTATCCGGCTTTCTTTCATCCGGGTGCCGTCCGGGAGCTTTCCCCCAGCCAGGACTAATGGCGCTAATGCGCCCTCTGCAACATTGGTGGCCCCACAGACAACTTCTATCCTCTCCCGTCCGGTATCCACAGTGCAAACAGATAAACGGTCCGCATTGGGATGAGGCGCAACTTTCATAATCTTAGCTACGATAATATCATCAAGACCTTGACCGACAGCCTCAAGACCTTCCACCTCTAAGCCTGTCATGGTCAGGAGATGGCTAAGCTCATCAGGTGGCATCTCAACATCTACATATTCTTTTATCCAGTTTAGACTTACCTTCATATTTCTATTCCGTCAAAACTGCCTCAAAAACCGCATATCGTTCTTAAAAAACAACTGGATATCATCTATCCCGTATTTGAGCATGGCAATCCTCTCAATGCCCATCCCGAAGGCAAAACCGGAGTAAACATCGGCGTCATAATCAACAAACCGGTAAACTTCAGGATCAACCATACCGGAACCCAATATCTCCAACCATCCGGTCTGTGAGCAGGTCCTGCATCCTTTGCCTCCGCATAATACACAGAGGATATCCACCTCAGCGCTCGGTTCTGTAAAGGGGAAGAAGCTGGGTCTGAAACGAAGCTCGGTGTCACTGCCAAACATCTGGTGGACAAAGCTTGTGAGAGTTCCCTTCAAATCACCGAAACTGACGTTCTTATCCACCAAAAGCCCTTCCACCTGGTGGAACATGGGAGTATGCGAAACGTCTGAATCGCGTCTATAGACCTTTCCGGGCGCAATGACACTCACAGGCGGTTGCCGGGTTTCCATAACACGGACCTGAATGGGAGAGGTGTGGGTCCTCAAGACAACATTATCGGAGATGTAAAAGGTATCCTGCATGTCCCTGGCAGGATGGTCTTTGGGGATGTTGAGGGCTTCGAAATTATAATAATCCAATTCTACATTGGGTCCTTTTACCACCCTGAATCCCATCCTCGAAAAAATCTGGCAGACCTCTTTTATTACCGATGTTATGGGATGCAGGTGCCCAATGATGGGCTCTTTGCCAGGAAGCGTAACGTCTATGAATCCGTCTCGACTCACCTTTCCGGAGAGTAGAGAATCTTTTGCCTCCCCAAAGCGCTTAGACAGATTTGTCTTTACAAGGTTGGCAAACTTTCCAATCTTGGGACGTTCATCAGGCGGTAACCCACCAACATTCTTCATTATCGAGGTGAGTTGGCCCTTTTTACCGAGATATTTGATTCTGAAGTTTTCGAGTTCAGCCGGATCATCGACTGCCGCAATTTCCTTTAAGGCACGTTCTTCCAGTTCAAGGAGTTGTTCTTTCATCAGCTTATCTATCGGGAATATGAAACAGACTACTGGACAATAGTTGCCAACCGGGAAAATCCCGCTGGATCATTTACAGCCATATCAGCAAGCACCTTTCGATCTAAGATAATACCCGCCTTTTGCAGACCGCCAATCAGACGACTGTACGACAGGCCATTTTCCCTTGCTGCGGCATTGATCCTTATAATCCATAGGCTGCGAAACTCCCGCTTCCGTGTCCTACGATCGCGGTACGCATACATTCCGGCCCTGCTGACAGCCGTATCAGCGGTCCTTAGCTGTTTGCTGTGCCCTCCCCTGTAACCTTTCGCCGCCTTCAATATCTTTTTTCGTCTTTTCCTGGCCTTAAAGCCTCTCTTTACTCTTGGCATTTTCAAACCTCTTTGTTGTGTTAATGAAACTTGATCCCGCGATACGCGGGGCTGAAATTTGAAACTAGGCAACTTGAAAAAACTTCTGCCTTTTCACCGCCCTTCGGAACTTCCCCTAACCGCAAAAACGGAAAGATATTAAAAGAATATCTCCAAGTTTCGAGTTTTCAGTTTCATGTTTCGAAATAAATCGTTTAACGGTAGGGAATCAGCTTCCTTACCTGTTTCAAGTTGGTTGAATCTACCAACCCCGATTTTCTAAGATTCCGCTTCCTCTTTGTACTCTTTTTGGTGAGGATATGACTTGAGAAAGCCTTGTTCCTCACAATCTTACCCGAACCCGTGGTTTTAAACCTCTTGGCCGCACCACGGTTTGTCTTGATCTTTGGCATTTCTTACCTCCATCTCAGATCTCGTAAAATAGTTGAGCGGTTTAGGACCTCAACCATTTTGAATATCCAATTTGCAGCCAGATAACACAAAATTATGCTATTATAACCACTTAACGAGGTCTGCATTCCCGGAATTAATTATTTTGGGATAATGACCATTGTCATTCTATTTCTCGCCTCCCTGGTAGGAGGCTGTTCTACTGTTCCATCCTCAGATATCTCTTCAGCTACCCTCTTCAGCAGGGCCTCTCCGGCACTCATATAGGCCATCTCTCTTCCCCTGAAAAAGACCGTTATTTTAACCCGGTGTTTCTTGTAAAGAAATTTCTTCAGGTTCTTGATCTTGAAGCCCAGGTCGTGATCCTCGGTGTGGGGTCGGAGTTTAATCTCCTTCATCTGGCCGCCCCGGCTTTTCTTCCGCGCCTCCTGCACTTTCTTGGCAGCCTGGTAACGGAATTTTCCATAGTCCATAACCCGACAAACCGGGGGATCTGAATTGGGCGCAACCTCCACAAGGTCAAGTCCGTCCTCTTTAGCCACTTGTATGGCATCACGAATCGATAAGATACCTAATTGCTCTCCTTCAGCAGAGATCAATCGCACCGAACTCGAACGGATGCGTTCGTTTATCCTGACATCATCAGTTTTCTTTCTTATGGTCATTACCTCCTCTGTTTAGATTCTTCAACAATCAGGTCAATAAGCTCCTCCACACTCATAAGCGAAAGATTTTGACCACTCCTCTGCCTCGGGGTTATCCCGTTATTATCGCATTCTTTATCCCCAATAATCAACATGTACGGGATCTTCTTCATTTGGGCGTCTCTAACCTTAAGACCCAGTTTCTCATTCCTGAAATCGGCCTCAACTCTTATATCCGCATTTTCCAAGGCCCCCAGCATCTTCTCCCCGTGGGATATATTCCTGTCGGTTACTGTAAGTATGGTAGCCTGCACAGGTGAAAGCCATGTGGGAAATGCGCCTGCATAGTGTTCTATCAGGATCCCAATAAACCTCTCAATGGCCCCTAAAATCACCCGATGGATCATTACGGGCCGGTGTTTTTCACCGTCTTTGCCAATATAATAGAGATCGAATTTTTCAGGAAGCGTAAAATCACATTGTATGGTGGCACACTGCCACTTTCTTTCCAATGCGTCTTCGAGTTTGACATCAATCTTAGGGCCGTAAAAGGCCCCGTCTCCCTCATTAATCTCATACTGAAGATGATCATCATCCATCGCCTCGATTAGAGCCTTTGTAGCCAGATCCCAGTCTTCATCTGTGCCGATCGATTTTTTCGGGCGGGTGCTGACCTCCAAGTCATACTTGAAATCGAAAACACCCATCATCTCCTTTACAAAATCAAGGACTCCTTTTATCTCACTGTTGAGCTGCTCCGGTGTGCAGATAATATGGGCATCATCCTGGGTAAACTCCCGAACCCTGAAAAGGCCGTTCAAGACACCTGAACGTTCATGCCGGTGGACCGTGCCTAATTCAAAATAACGCTTTGGTAAATCCCTGTAACTTCTCAACTTGGAGCCATAAATGAGCATATGGGAAAGACAGTTCATCGGCTTGATGCCGTAGGACTGCTCATCAATCTCTGTAAAATACATATTCTCCCGGTAATTCTCGAAATGACCTGATTTTTTCCACAGTTCAGTCTTCAAGATCTGAGGGCCCCTCGCCAATTCATAGCCTCTTCTCAAATGCTCCTTTATCTCAAACTCTTCCAAAAGATGCCTCAGCATAGCGCCCTTAGGGTGCCAGACGATCATTCCGGCCCCAATCTCTTCATAGGTGCTGAAAAGCCCGAGTTGAGGCCCTAATTTGGTGTGGTTTCGCTTTTTGGCCTCCTCGAGTCTGTGCAGATGTTTTTTCAAACTCTTCTTATCGGCAAAGGCCACACCGTAGATCCGGCTCAGCATGGGCCGGTTTTCATCGCCCCTCCAGTAAGCGCCTGCCACCTTGGTCAGTTGAAAGGCCTTAATTATCCCCGTGTAAGGGATATGCGGCCCCCGGCACAGATCCGTGAAACTGCCCTGGGTATAAACAGCGACGCTATCAACCTCCAGGTCATTGATCAATTCGATTTTGTAGTCTTCGCCCTGGCCCTTGAAAAAATCAACCGCTTCCCGGCTGCTTATCTCTTTTCTGGTAAATGGAAGATTGGCCTTGATGATCTCCTTCATCTTCTCTTCAATTGGTTGGAGATCATCTTCTTTGAAAGGACGATCATAATCAAAATCGTAATAAAACCCATTCTCAATGGAGGGGCCTATGGTAACCCTTACACCAGGAAAAAGTTCCTTAACAGCCATTGCCATCACATGAGATGTGCTGTGCCGGAGTATTTCGAGGCCATCCTCGGAGGCTACATAGACAGGCTCCAGTTCGACTTCGGTTTCTATCTCTGTTGATAGATCGTGGAGTTCCCCGTTAACCTTTACGGCCACGACCCTGTCTAACCCTCCAACCTCCAGATATTCCAAGGCATCCCGGGCAGACAGGGATTCTGCCTCAAGCTGCTCGACCGATTTATCTTTCAAATGGATTGAAAAAGTTCTCATCTCAACTGTCCATCAAAGAAAATAAGGCATCCGAAGTAAAGGGCCACTTCTCAAGATGCCTCATAAAATCTTCATTTAAATTATCAACGCAATTGAATATATTGTGTTAAAGAAACAGATCTTTGAGGTTATCCTTCTAAACAGTGTCCGATCGAAACCCTTGTATTTTTTCGTTCAGACATTAAATACGTTATCGTTCTACCGGAGGATAAGGGTTTAACGTTTTAAAACCCTCAAGTTCGAATCCCCTCTGGTCTCAGAAAATTACCTGAGCTTTCTCCTGACTCCGCCCGATGATTTCAAGTGGACGGATCTAACGAATCAGATCTTTATAAACAATAACGTAACGAAATGCAAGCAAAAAATGACCACAGCGCTGATTCAATCGCCCTTAAAGTTCCTTTCAACAAGCGATTTCAGGGAATGCAATCGATAAAGGCGGAAAACCATTTGAAAAACTTCATAAAGAATCTTGTCAAACCCTTGATATTGTCCGAGCCAAACATTTTTTGTAGATGCATTGCCCATAAAAATAAATTAGACTATTAAAAATACAGATAACCTTGGCAAACTGTCTTTCGGAGGTATCTCATGCCTGTGTCCAAACTTGCAGGAAAACCCGCTCCGCGTTCGCTTCTCGAGAATATCCCTACGCTTATCACCGCCTATTACACACACAAACCAGACGTCTCTGATCCGGCACAACGGGTTGCATTCGGCACATCCGGCCATCGGGGATCAGCTCTTAAAAGCAGCTTTAACGAAGATCATATTCTTGCCATTACTCAGGCCATTTGCGAATATAGAAATGCCCAGAGTTTCACCGGCCCCCTGTATATGGGCATAGACACCCACGCCCTGTCAGAACCGGCCATGGCGAGCGCCTTAGAGATCTTTGCTGCCAACTCGGTTACCGTAATGATTCAAAAGGGAGGTGGCTATACGCCCACGCCGGTCATCTCCCACGCTATCCTGACTTACAACCGTGGAAAGAAAAGCGGTCTGGCAGACGGCGTCGTCATCACCCCCTCCCACAATCCCCCCGCCGATGGAGGTTTTAAATACAACCCTCCCCAGGGCGGCCCGGCAGATAAAGATACCACCCGTATTATCGAACAGAGGGCCAACGAGCTTTTACGCGACGGAATCAAGCACGTGCGGAGGATCTCCTACAAGAAGGCACTTTCCGCAGACACCACCTTTGAACACGACTATATAACCCCGTATGTGGAAGATCTGGCAAACATCATCGATATGAAAGCCATAGCCGGCGTAGGGCTGAAGGCGGGCGTAGATCCCTTGGGCGGTGCGGGTATTAATTTTTGGGGGCCTATCAGGGAACGATACGGACTTGATATAGAGGTGGTAAACCAGATCATTGATCCCACCTTCGGGTTTATGACCGTTGATAAGGATGGACAGATCCGTATGGACTGCTCCTCGCCTTACGCCATGGCAAATCTGATAGGGCTCAAAGACAAGTTTGATATCGCTTTCGGCAATGACGCTGACGCCGATCGTCATGGCATTGTGACCCGGGGCGCCGGTTTACTCACTCCCAACCACTATCTTTCTGTAGCTGCCTGGTACCTCTTCCAGCACCGCCCTGACTGGAATCCCGAAGCCGCCATAGGAAAAACATTAGTCTCAAGCTCCATGATTGACCGAGTGGCCTCATCCCTGAAGCGCAGACTCTGCGAAACGCCTGTGGGTTTCAAGTGGTTTGTAGACGGACTCCTCGACAGCTCCTATGGATTTGGCTGCGAAGAAAGCGCAGGGGCTTCTTTCCTCAAAAAAGACGGCACTGTTTGGACCACAGACAAGGACGGTATCATCATGGGCCTTCTCGCCTTGGAAATAACTGCGAAAATGGGCCGCTACCCCGATGAACTGTACAGCAATTTAGAAGAGAAACTCGGTAAGTCTTTTTACAAACGCATTGACATAGCTGCATCTCCCGAAGAGAGAACCGCCCTGGAAAAATTATCTCCGGATATGGTTACGGAAAAAGAGTTGGCCGGAGAAAAGATCAATGCCAAACTCACCAATGCTCCGGGAAACGGAGCCCCCATCGGCGGTCTCAAGGTGGTCTCAAAAAACGCCTGGTTTGCGGCCAGGCCCTCAGGGACCGAGGCCATTAATAAGATATACGCCGAGAGCTTCAAAGGGAAAGACCACCTGGAAAAGGTGTTTGAAGAAGCCATAGCGATTGTTCATGCTGCATTCAAGGGCGCAGGGATTTAAATAATTGAGGCAAAGGAGGGCAACCATGGAAGCCCAACTGGTCAGCAATAAGAGGGCCGAAGACGCGAGTCCTGAGGAACTTTTCAAGATGCTCTCGTCAAGCAGTGAAGGGTTATCAGTAGATGAGGCCCGAAAGCGTCTTGAGCAGTATGGACCAAATGCCCTCGCAGAACAAAAGGAGCGCCCCCTTCTCAAATTCTTAGGTTATTTCTGGGGACCTATCCCCTGGATGATCGAAGTAGCCCTAATCCTCTCAATTGTGGTGAAGCGCTGGGTGGATGCAGTTATCATCGGGGTGCTTTTGGTTTTCAACGCTGGCATCGGCTTCTGGGAAGAGCATAAGGCCGCGAATGCCTTGGCCGCCCTCAAAGCGGGATTAGCACTCAAAGCCAAGGTCCTGCGGGGAGGCAAATGGGGAGAGGTGGAGGCCGCGAACCTGGTGCCAGGCGATATTGTCCGGCTGCGTCTTGGCGATATCATCCCGGCGGACGTTAAACTCATCGAGGGCGGGTACATTAGCATAGACCAGGCTGCACTGACCGGTGAGTCGTTGCCGGTGAACAAGAAGACCGGGGACATCGCCTACTCGGGTTCCGTGGCCAAGCAGGGGGAAATGGTCGCCTTGGTGACAGGCACCGGCAGCAACACATTTTTTGGCCGAACCGCCAAATTGGTGGGAGAAGCAGGGGCAGCGTCTCACTTCCAGAAGGCAGTGATGCGGATAGGGGACTTCCTGATCTTTGTCGCTGTGGGGTTGAGTATTATACTGATTGCAGTGGAGCTTCATCGTGGAGAACCTGCCCTTGAGCTTGTTCAGTTCATCCTGATCCTGGTTATAGCCTCGATTCCGGTGGCCATGCCCGCGGTGCTTTCAGTAACCATGGCCTTGGGGGCGCTATCCCTTTCTAAAGATAAGGCAATTGTCTCGCGTCTGCAGGCCATTGAGGAGATGGCCGGGGTTGACATCCTATGCTCTGACAAGACAGGCACCCTTACGAAAAACGAGCTGACCTTGGGCGAGCCGGTGCTGTTTGGAGCAAAAAACGCTGAAGAATTGATCCTATCCGGGGCCCTTGCCTCAAAGGCAGAGGACCGAGATGCCATCGATCTCGCCGTAATTGACGCCCTTAAAGACAAGTCTATCCTTGATAATTTCAACCAGACCGAATTTATCCCCTTCGATCCCGTAGGGAAACGTACCGAGGGTACGGTGACAGACCCTGACGGTCAGACCATCAAATATACCAAAGGAGCTCCGCAGGTGATCTTAGACCTGTGTGATGTGAACGATGACACCCGGAACAGGGCCGACAGGGTCGTTAATGAAATGGCCGCAAAGGGTTATCGCACGCTAAGCGTGGCAGAGTCCAGAATAGAGGGTAGATGGGACTATTCGGGTATCTTGCCTCTATTTGATCCCCCCAGGGACGATTCCGCTGAAACCATAGCCCAGGCCAAGAAACATGGGCTCAAGGTCTACATGATCACAGGCGACAATGTTGCCATTGCATCGGAGATCTCCGGTCAGTTAGGTATGGGCACGCACATCCAGGCGGCTACGGAACTCTTTAAAGGCGATGTGGACCCAGCCCATCTAAGCCCGGAGGCAGGACAAAAAATTGAAGACGCCGACGGCTTTGCCGAGGTGTTCCCGGAACATAAATACGCTATTGTCAAGGCCCTCCAGGACCGGGGGCATCTCGTTGCCATGACCGGTGACGGTGTAAACGACGCCCCCGGCCTGAAACAGGCGGACACTGGTATTGCAGTGTCCGGCGCCACTGACGCGGCCCGTGCCGCGGCTGCCCTGATCCTCACCGAACCCGGTCTATCTGTCATCATCAAGGCAATCGAAGAGGCTCGACAGATCTTTGAGCGAATGATGAGCTACACCATCTACCGTATCGCAATGACTATCGATATCATGTTCTTTGTCGTATTAGCAATGTTATCGTTCGATTTCACACCTCTCACAGCAGTAATGATCATCGTCCTGGCCCTGCTGGATGATATTCCCATCATGACCATTGCCTATGACAATACCCGTATCGATCCTGAACCGGTGCGATGGCAGATGAGCAGGGTACTGTCCATATCTTCAGTCCTCGGGCTGCTTGCTGTTGCCGAAACCTTTGGTCTACTCCTCATCGGATGGGAGTGGATAGAAAATCCCGAGTGGCAGCAGTGGATACGGATAGACAAACCCCATCTCCAGACCATGCTCTTCCTTCAACTGGTGGCTGGCGGGCATCTGATGCTCTTTGTAACACGCACAAAAAAGTTTTTCTTTACACCGCCATTTCCCTCGTGGCCGCTGTTCTGCGCCATCGTGGGCACCCAGGGTTTTGCAATGCTCATGTGTGCCTTTGGCTGGCTGGTTCCACCTTTGCCGTGGGCATTAATCGGCCTTGTCTGGGTATACAACTTCTTATGGATGTTCATTCAGGATTTTGTCAAGGTAGGAGTATATTACCTGATAGAAGACAGGGCCACACACAGACGGAGATATCTGAAAACCGTCAATCAACCCCTGCACGCTCAGTAAGGAGATAGAATCATGAATTTGCCCACAAAAAAAACCAAGATCGTCTGCACAATCGGTCCTGCCTCCCGGTCCAGCGAAACCCTGGAGCAGATGATTATAAACGGTATGAATGTGGCGCGTCTTAATTTTGCCCATGGTGATTTTGAAAGCCATAAAGAGCTGATAGCAGATATACGCGCCGCGGCAAAAACCGTGGGTGAGCGGGTCGCAATATTAGCAGATCTGCCAGGCCCTAAAATGCGTATAGGTCATCTATCCGAAGAGCCGATCGAATTGGAACGCGGGCAGGCCTTCACACTTGTGCCTGGTGAGATTGAAGGAAATTCCAAGCGTGTCTCAATGAGTTTTGCAGGCCTGCCCAGAGCAGTACACCCAGGGGATACCATCTTTATCAATGACGGGCTTGTTCAGCTCAAAGTGGAAAAGGTGGATGGCGA
>JACNJD010000139.1 GCA_014382715.1 Candidatus Desulfacyla euxinica
ATGAGGTGGCCGAATACGCCAGTACACTCCCCTATGTGGAATCAGCCCACGAGTATAAGTTCATGTGTTCCGACCCTGGGCAGCAGTTGTTGATCGACGATGTCAAGGAGAAGGGACTAAACCGGGTAGTTGTGGCCTCCTGTTCCCCCAGGATGCATGAGAAAACCTTTCGGAAGGCCAGCCAGACAGCGGGTATCAATCCCTACTATTTTCAGATGGCCTGTATCCGAGAGCATGATTCCTGGGTGACGGAGGATCCCGTGAAGGCCACAGAAAAGGCCAAGGACCTGGTGAGGGGAGCCGTTTCCCGGGTCATTCACCATGAAATGCTCTTGTCGGGAGTGGCAGATGTCAACCCGAACGTCCTGGTCATCGGAGGGGGTATTGCAGGCATGCAGGCGGCCCTGGATATTGCCGATGCAGGGAAGAAGGTCTACCTGGTGGAGAGAGAGCCCAGCCTTGGCGGTAACATGCTCAAATTTGACAAGACATTCCCCACCTTGGACTGCGCAGCTTGTATTGGCACGCCCAAGCTGGTCGCTGTGGGCCAGCATGAAAATATAGAACTCATGTCGTACAGCGAAGTTGAAAATGTGGAAGGATTTGTGGGAAATTTCAAGGTCCGTGTCCGTCAAAAAGCGCGCTATGTAAGCGTGGAAAAATGTACCGGATGCGGTGATTGTGAGGAGGACTGTCCCATAAACATCCCCAGTGCCTATGAGTCGGGACTTACTACATGTCATGCCATCGGCCGTTCTTTTGCCCAGGCCGTCCCCGGTGCCTTCTCCATCCTACGCGCGGGAATACCCCCCTGTCAGGCGGCCTGCCCTGCGGGAGTAAATGTGGTGGGATACATGACCCTGACCGGTCTCGGAAAATTCGATGAGGCCATTGCTATGGTCCGGGAACGTATGCCCTTTGCCGCCATCTGCGGCCGCATCTGTTTCCATCCTTGCGAAGACATCTGCAAGAGAGGGCAGCTCGATAAGCCCGTGGCCATCTGTTATACTAAGCGGTTCCTGGGAGACAATGAGCTGGAACGTGGGGTCTTTAACCATCCACCCTTGAAGGAGCCACGCGAGGAAAAAGTGGCCCTAATTGGGGCTGGGCCAGCAGGGCTTTCCGCTGCCTATTACTTGGCCCTGGAAGGGTACCAGGTGACCATATTTGAAAAACTCCCTGTCGCGGGTGGTATGCTGGCGGTGGGTATCCCCGACTACCGTCTCCCTCGGGATATCCTTGCGGCAGAAATCCAAAATCTTCTTGAGATGGGAATTACCATCAAGACTGGCATAACCTTTGGCAAAGACATCACCTTCAAGAGCCTTGAGGATGAAGGCTTTAAAGCCATTTTCATCGCAATGGGTCTCCATCTCGGGCGCTCCCTGAATGTGGAGGGGGAGGACCTCGATGGGGTCATGCAGGGGGTCGATCTGCTCAGGAAGGTCTCTCTTAAAGAAGAATTCCCGTTTGGCGAGAAAGTCGTCGTGATCGGGGGCGGGAATGTGGCCGTGGACGTTGCCCGGACCGTGCTTCGTTTTGGTGATAAAGAGGTGTCCCTTGTATGTCTTGAGGCACGGGACGAGATGCCTGCCTGGGAGCGCGAAATCGAGGAGGCATTGGAAGAGGGGATCGTGATCCATAATTCATGGGGACCGAAACGGTTCATCGGGGTGAATGGAAAAGTCAATGGAGTGGAGTTCAAGCGGTGCACCGCAGTCTTTGATGAAAGCGGACGCTTCAATCCCCAATATGATGAAAATGAGGTGATGGATTTAGCATGCGATACTGTCCTCGTCTCTATCGGCCAGGCCCCTGATATGGAATTATTGAGCAGTCTCGGCCTGGAGGTGGGCCCCGGGGGAAGGATCGTGACTGATGAGGAGACCTTGGCCACCACGCGGCCAGAGGTCTTCTCCGGAGGCGACTGTACCCTGGGGCCAGCGAGTTTCGTGGAGGCGGTGGCTCATGGAAGACAAGCGGCTGAATCCATTCAGAGCTTTCTGGAGCATGGCGGGCTGAGGGAGGTTAAACCAAAAGAAGGGCAGGTTGATCCGGGGTTGACCGAAGAAGAGAGGAAAAGGGCCCGTCCCGTGGAACGGCAAAAGATGCCCGCCCTTACTCCCGACAAGCGAAAGGGGAACTTCGCAGAGGTGGAACTGGGCTTTACCGAAGAGATGGCCAGGGCGGAAGGGCAGCGCTGTCTCAGCTGCAGTGTTTGCTGCCAATGTGGAGAATGCGTGCGCAAATGCGGACCACAGGCCATCGACCTGAATGACCATGAACGTATTCGTGAGCTGGATGTGGGATCGATAATTGTGGCCACAGGTTTCAAGATCTTTGACCCCACACCCATAACGCACTATGGTTTTGGCCGATATCCAGAGGTTTACACCAGTTTACAGTTTGAACGTTTGAACAATGCCACGGGCCCGACTGAGGGAAAGATCCGGACCAAGGACGGCCGGGTGCCTGCGAAAGTAGCCATTATCCACTGCGTCGGCTCG
>JACNJD010000296.1 GCA_014382715.1 Candidatus Desulfacyla euxinica
TGGCGGAAGTGCATGGGAATCGAACCCACCTATCGAGGTTTTAGCCCGATACACCGGATTTGAAGTCCGGGAGCCCCACCAGTGAGCTTTCCACTTCCACTCTGGCGCTGTTCAGCCGCCATTCTATTCATACCGGCTGTTTTGTCAACACAGAGATTCATGACTACGTTGAGAAGATTTTTCTCAATTCCTAAATGCCTCAATCCCTAAATCCCTAAATCCAGAATCCCGGTTTATCCGGATTAGGATATGGACTCGGTTATTATGTTCAATATCCTGCGAATAGGTTCCGCTGCCCCCCACAGGAGCTGATCCCCCACAGTGAAAGCAGCGAGATATTCAGGGCCTAAGAGCATCTTTCGGAGCCTGCCCACCGGGACGGTCAGGGTTCCGTTTACCGCGGCCGGGGTCAGGTATTTCAGCGTGGACTCTTTATCATTCGGGACAAGATCCACCCACTTATTCCCCCGCCGGATTATTTCGGTTAATTCATCAAGCGGGACATCGCTGTTCAATTTAATGGTGACCCCCTGACTGTGGCAACGCATGGCACCCACACGCACACAGATGCCATCTACGGGAATCGGCTGTTCTGTCTGCAAAATCTTGTTCGTTTCCACAAACCCTTTCCACTCCTCCCTGGTCTGGCCTGATTCCATTGGAGAATCAATCCACGGAAGAAGACTTCCGGCAAGCGGCGCCAGAAAGTTATCAGTGGGAAAATCGCTGTTTCGCATCTCCCTCGTGACCGCTTCATCCATGGCAATGGCCGAAGACGCGGGATCATCTAACAGTTCCTTTGAGACGTTTCCAAGAACATACATCTGGGCAATCAGCTCTTTCATGTTCTTGGCCCCGCCACCCGAGGCAGCCTGGTATGTCATGGCAGATATCCATTCAACATGGCCGGAGGCAAACAGCCCCGAAAGGGCCATGAGCATCAAACTGACCGTGCAGTTACCACCCACATAGGTCTTGATTCCCGATGACAAACCTTTGTCGATGCCCGATCTGTTTACAGGATCGAGGACTATAATGGAATCGTCATCTAATCTCATTGTTGAAGCCGAGTCTATCCAGTAGCCCTTCCAGCCGTTATTCCTGAGCTTCGGGTAAACATCTTTTGTGTAACCCCCGCCCTGGCAGGTGACGATGATATCCAGTGTGGAGAGCAGATCAACATCGTATGCGTCCCTTAATGGAGGGATCTCAAGACCCACCTCAGGACCCTTTCCGCCCACATTGGAGGTGGTAAAAAAAATCGGGTCAAAACCCCTGAAATCCTGCTCCTCCCTCATCCGGCCCATGAGGACCGATCCAACCATTCCCCGCCATCCCACAAAACCGGTTCTCAACATAAATCCTCCTTAGGAACTGTTCAGAGCAACGTTCTAAATAGCGCAAATTCGTTATAATTTCAAGGGAAAAGAATTTTTGTTCACCTGTACCACCTAAAAAAATTCGCGGAAATCATACACAGTTGCACTTAAGCCATCAGATGTGCACACCCCTCGACTGAGAAACATGCAGTTCAATGCCTCAAAGGATTGACATTATAAAATGTTATACAATAGAATCATAGCCCTGAAATGAAGATACTGCCTCAGGAGTAACAGATGGTTGCAATTCCTCAAAAAATAATGATTTTTCAGCAGAACAACAGCGGGAAGGGGAAAATCGAGGGGATAACACGATTCGGGAATAATTTGTTTAATATTGAAATCCTTGACATTGACCAGACCTTTCCGCCCGTAATCGACGATACAGGCCCATTTCTCCCGGAAGACATTCGGGCGGACCTGGTTCTGGACTTTCTAAGGCACCCCGATCTCTCCCACGATCTTTCCCTAATTTGCCTCAAAAAGGGAATACCAGTGGTTGCCTCCGGCAAGAAAAGCAGAATCAAAGGGGTCCTTACCCCTCCCACCTGATGTTCGCTTCCGAGGCAGGTCTGCCTCGGAGAGTATGGCGAGCGATTTGGTGCACCGGAATACATTGTGGACATTAATGACGGGCGCATTTCCAGAATAGATGTGGTGCGTGGGGCATCCTGCGGAGCAACCTGGGATGCTGCGGAGCGAATGGTCGGGATGTCACCCGATGGAGCAATTATACGCATGGGTCTCGAAGTACAGTTTTTTTGCACGGCAGATCCCTCGGGCTGGGACCCCATTTACGGAAAAAGCCCCGTGCATCTGGCCGGCAAACTCCATAGCTCCGCACTTGGCAGGGCGATAGACCTTTCAAAAGGCAGGCCCATAGAAAAGACAGGGTCCGGGGGTATAAAATAGTGTCCATCCAGAAATGAGATATTTTTTGCAAGGTCAAGGAAGATGAGGATTTCAACCACAGGAATACATTGAAGTATTTCGAGGATTAAAATCCGAATCTGACGTCCCGCCGATAGGCGGGACGAAAAATAGCCATTTATGGGTGGGCACTAAGGAGCCAGACAGAACATGGGACTTCTCGTGAGATGGTTAGTGCTGACAGCGGCTATTGTGATCGCCTCTTACCTGATAAGCGGCATCGAAATAAGCGGCTTTTTCAGCGCATTCTTTGCTGCAGCTATCCTGGGCATTTTAAATATTTTTTTTCGTCCGATCCTCTTTATCCTCACCCTGCCTATCAATCTCCTGACCTTTGGCCTTTTTACGTTTGTCATAAACGCTCTCTTGTTGAAGATGGCATCCGGTGTAATAGAGGGGTTTCAGGTCCATGGATTCTGGTCGGCAGTATTTGGTGCCTTAGTGATCAGTGTAGTGAACTGGCTTTTGAACTCATTTATCAATGAGCAGGGAAGAGTAGAGTACACCGACCTGAGGAAAAGAGATGATGGCAGGTGGGAATAAGGATAGGGGTATCAGCTATCAACATGACTAAAAAAGAAAGAACGAGCTACATCTGCCAGAGTTGCGGCTATGAAGCCCTTAAATGGATGGGTCGATGCCCTGACTGCGGCCAGTGGAACAGCATGGTAGAGGAGGTCCAAAAACCTTTCAAAAAGCAGGCAAGACCTTCTACAATGAGCCAGGCAGAGCGTATGGATGCCATATCTTTAGCACCTGAGATGAGATTGAAGACCGGGTTGGCCGAATTTGATCGAGTGCTTGGCGGGGGAGTGGTTCCCGGATCATTAATCCTTATCGGCGGAGACCCCGGGATTGGAAAGTCCACTATTATCCTTCAGGTGCTCGACAGACTTGCCAGACAGGATTTTCGTTCTTTATACCTTTCGGGAGAGGAATCCGCACAGCAGATAAAGTTAAGGGCAGAGAGGCTTGGCATTAACTCAGAGGGTCTCTATGTAATGACAGGGACCTGCATTGAAGATTTTTTTGATCGTGTAGCTCCGCTGAAGCCGGATCTTGTGGCCGTTGACTCGATCCAGACATTCTACACTGACGATCTCGCCTCGGCACCCGGCAGTGTGAGTCAGGTAAGGGAAGTGGCCTCACGTCTGATGGCCTATGCAAAAGGATCGGGGACACCCGTCTTTTTGGTGGGCCATGTTACTAAAGATGGTGCCATTGCAGGGCCAAAGGTCTTAGAGCATCTGGTGGATACAGTCCTCTATTTTGAGGGAGACAGGGGACATCTGTACAGGATACTCAGGGCGGCCAAAAATCGTTATGGTTCAACCAACGAGATAGGCGTCTTTGAAATGCAGGACTCAGGCCTTGCCGAGGTGGACAACCCCTCCAGAATTTTTCTCGAAGAAAGACCTGAAGACGTGCCGGGATCTGCCGTAATCGCCTGTATTGAAGGGACAAGACCCCTCCTTGTTGAAATCCAGGCATTAGTCAGCCCAAGCCCGTTAGGCATGCCGAGAAGAACGGCCATCGGTGTTGACCAAAACCGTATTTCCCTGCTTGTGGCTGTTCTGGGAAAAAAATTGGGAATGGAATTGGGAGATCAGGATATCTTTGTCAATGTGGCCGGAGGACTGAGGGTAGATGAGCCCGCGTCGGACCTCGGTATCGTATCTGCCATGATGTCCAGCTTTTTGGGCAAACCGATCAGCCGTAACATCGTGGTGTTTGGGGAGGTGGGCCTTGCCGGTGAGGTAAGGGGGGTAAACCAGCCGGAGATTAGAATGAGGGAGGCCAAAAAATTGGGGTTTTCGCACTGCTTTTTATCTCAGGCCAACTTAATAGGGTTGAAACCGCCAGCCGGGATGAAACTATCTGGAATGAAATCGGTTAAGGACCTCTATGAATTCTTGTTTGCCGGTTAAAGCTATTCTTCGTGAAGAGCAACAGACTGTCGTATCCGTTTGGTCTGACCGTGGCGTCGCTTGGTTTCCAGCCGGCGTTTTTTTGATGCGAGCGTCGGCCTTGTCTTGCGGCGGGGTTTGGGCTTCAGAGTCGCCTGACGGATCAGACCGATCAGCCGGTCCATGGCATCCTGACGGTTTTGATCCTGTGTGCGGAATCGCCGGGCATGTATGATCAAAACGCCCTCTTCGGTCATCCGGCTTCCGGCTAAGCCATATAGACGTCTGAGAACATCCGGGGGAAGTGAGCGAGATCTGCCCGCGTCAAAACGAAGCCGGACAGCAGTAGCAACCTTGTTGACATTCTGCCCTCCCGGACCTGAGGCACGGATAAATTCCTCCTCGATTTCGCTTTCGTCAATTGCGATGGTATCTGTTATGCGAATCATTCCCTTTAGTCTCCAGAAAGACGTCCCGGTCGAAAACCTAATCTATGGCTTCAAACCCGTCTAAAGTTTCATCATTTCGATTTCTCCTCACTCTCTCTCCTTCCTGAAACCCGAAAACACCCAGTAGAATCCCCATAGCAATACCACCGGGCCTGCAGCAACATAGAAAAACAAAGCCCAGCTGCCTTCCCAGGGTTCCAGAAAAAACGCAACTATGGCCGGCCACAAAAGAGAAGCCACAATTGCAAATCGCATCCGTCCTGTAAATCTAAAGCCCTGATCACGGGGTTGAAGATCCCCCTCCGGTTTTCTGGTCATCAGTCTGGGGAGAAAAAAAATGCCCAAAATAATTGCAATTATCAAAAGTATTTCCATTACACCAGACATTCTCGCTATTCCTTAGGAGTAGAGCTTTCACCATACAGGGAGTCCATCATGAACATGACTCGAATCTACTATCAGAAAAAGCATACTGATGCAAGTGCTTCTGGTGAGCTTGACTACATCTATCGCACCGCGTATAGTAGGGGAAAATTTGAAACTTTTTGAAAGCACGGTTAGAGACATGACAACAGATCATAACGAAAAAATGAAAACCCGTACTGCAATCCTGTTTCCCCATTCTTATCTGTCTGAGTTTGCCAGGGACCGAATATTGTCTTCTTTTGGCTCCATAATAGTTTGCAGGCCATGGTACATGGAGTCCGCTGCCGGCACAGAAGAAAATGACAGCCATATCACCATCGTACGCCCACCAGAAGACCTGAAGCCCCCGAAGGATATAAGGAAAATCCTTTCTGAATACCGGCTGTGGATGAGCCAGAACCAGGGATATAGTCCTTTACCAGCAGGGGGCGGGGAAAATGCAACGTGGGAAATCAGGCACGCCCTTCGTCAGACAGGAAAGGAGGTTCGCGAACCGGTTAAAGAACTGGCGCTCAAATGGCATCTCGTCCTCCATTTAGAACGGGAACTTGAAGAGAGCCGGACCTCTGCAGATGAGATGCTGCTTCGAGTGAAGGCAGAAAGATCCCCCCTTGCAGAGGCGATCGAGGAGGCGAACCCTTCACACGGTCTTTTCGACGACCTCCCCCTTTCCAGTTCACAACTTTCCATAGGGGAGCGCCACCTCAGCCCAGTGCTGGGAGCATGGTTCGGTCTGTTCGGCCGCTCTTTTCCGGAGGACGGCAGCTTTGTAACGATTGCCCCCGACGTTCTGAGCTATGCAGCCGAGCTCTTTGGAACCGGGCTCCCCGAACCATCCAGGGAGGACGGCAAGTCATCCTTCAGGACAATACATCTCCCCCGGGTTTCAGTTGACACCCGGATGGAGAAAGATTCTGTAAAGGCAGGATTTTCAGGCAGGACCCTTATGCTGGTAGATTGTGGATAGAGAAAAAGCAACAGTTAAGGCCCTGGAACAACAGGGCTGGACCAAACAGTTTGTAACCAATGAACCTCGGCTCAGCGAAGCAGTCAAAATGTATAAAGAGGCAGGATTCCAGGTTCACCTTGAACCCCTTCCTCCTCAACGGAAGCACCCGGTAGAAGAAAAATGCGAACTGGATGCTGATTGCCGCCAATGTTTTGAGGGCTTTGAAGATCAGCATAAAATAATCTTTACCAGGAGGCTGTCCGAGAATGAGAGATTTTTTGCAAGGTCAAGGAAGGCGAAAATTTTAACCGCAAGAATACATTGAAGTATTTTGAGGATTAAAATTTGAGCCTGACGCAGAGATTGCGGAAAATAGCCATTCTCGGACAGCCTCCTAGATTAGATGAGGACAAGACCGACCGCCTGGAAGACGAGATCTGCTGATGAAATATCACCTTAATTGCCCCTGAGGTTTTCTTTGCAGTCATAGAATGTGGTTGAGAGATTAAGTGGTTAATTTGACACTCTCTGAAAGAGACTTTGGCAATCGTCCTTACAGTCTTTGAAAACTGGCTTTTTAGAAAGGAGGCATTATGGACATAAAGGAATTGGCAGAAAATCTGGGATTGGAAGAAGATGAATATCTGGAATTACTTGAACTCTTTATCGATACCGGAATAGTTGATGTAGATAAACTTCGCTCTGCGATTGAAGAAGGAAATACAGAGGAAGCCGCCAATGCTGCCCATTCGTTAAAAGGTGCTTCGGGTAGTCTTGGGTTGATGGAAATTTATGATCTGGCCATGAAGACTGAAAAGGAGGCCCGTAATAACTCCCTGGACGGGCTCGTTGAATCCGTTCAAACACTAAAGGGGCAGATAGACTCACTCGCAGAGGTTGCTCGCAGGTAATAATGGGGAGGTGATTGAACTGTCACCATATACAGATCTTTGAAGGACACCAAACCAGGAGGGATAAGACAATTATGAAAAAGACGACCTTGTCCCTGTTGACCATCCTCAGCCTCATAATAATGTGCAGTAACCTGGCTAACGCTGAGGATGAGATCGTTTTCTGGACCACCGAGGTGGAGAAAGACCGCCTGTCTATCCAGCAGGATATCGCTGAAGGATTTGCTGAAAAAACAGGTATCGATGTCCGAATAATCCCTGTTGAGGAGAATTTTCTGGCCGCAAGAGTCACAGCAGCTTACGCTGCCAGGTCTCTCCCTGATGTGCTGTACCACCCCATTGATTTCACAATCGGCTGGACAAAGGCGGGGATACTCGATTCGCAGTCCTCTACCGAAGTGGTGACCTCCCTCGGCAAGAATACTTTCAGCCCGGGACCTTTAGACCTCGTCCGGGTCAAGAGCGGCTATGCCGCAGTACCTTTAGATGCATGGGGCCAGCTCCTTCTATTTCGCGAAGATCTTTTCAGAGAAAAAGGGCTTGAGACCCCTGACGCCTGGGACAGAATCCTGAAGGCAGCCAAGGCCCTGAACAATCCACCTAAGATGTGGGGCTTCGAAGTTGCAACAGACCCGGGTCAGACCTACACCCAACAGGTATTTGAGCATCTTGCCCTCTCCAACGGGGTTAGACTGGCAGGTCGAACCGGAGACCCCAACCAGGAGATCAATCTAAACACCCCCGAAATGGTGGCGACCCTTCGATTTTACAAGGCCCTTTCCCGTTTTACCCCACCCGGAAACATCAACTGGCTACACACGCGGATTGACTACCTTTCCGGTAGGGCGGCCATGATCATCTGGTCACCATTTATTTTGGATGAACTCTCCGGACTTCGTAACGACCAGCCTGTTTTGCCTGATATTATAAAAAAGGACCCGGGGTTTCTGGCCAGGAATACCGGTTTTGTTACTGTCATACAAGGGCCAAACGGCTCGGCCCAATACGGGCAGATAAACTGTATCGGGATAACACTGGATGCAGCCAGGGCCCCTGCCAAACAATGGGTGGAATTTCTTTTAGGCGAAGGATATCTGAGATGGCTGAGTATGGCGGCAGAGGGTAAATTGCCCGTTCGCAAGGGGACTAAGGTTAGGCCTGAGTGTTTTATCAACGGCTGGATGGATCTCGATTTTGGAGTAACCACCCGCGCTAAGGTCTCTCGCTTTTATGGGTTGTCCGTGGCCAAAAGCATGACCGCGGGCGTGAATGGACTTGACCGGTGGGGCCTTGCCAGGGGAAAAGGCGACCTCATATCCAAGATCTATGGCACAAAGATCATCCCCGAGATCCTCAAACGCTTTCTTGACGGAGAACTGAATGCAGAAGAGGCCGCCCGGCTGATGGATGAGAAGGTAAGGGCTTTGGAAGACAGATGACCATTAACAGCAAATACCACAGGGAATCCCGTCTTGCCTTCTGGATGCTGGCCCCCACCTTCGCGGTCGTCCTTGCCTTTGTTGTATTCCCGGTGCTCTGGAACCTCTGGATCTCCTTAAAGCCGGTTTCTTTGGCTGACCTCAGGGGAGACGCCCTGTTTCAATTCAACCTTAGCTTAGACAACTTCCAAAAGGTATTTTCAGATCCTGACTTTGAAACAGTCCTTTTGACAACACTGGTCTATACCATCGGGGGAAGTCTCCTCTCTATTCTCTTAGGTTTGATGGCGGCCCTGCTGCTCAATTCGAGGTTCCTCGGGCGTGCCCTCTTGAGGGGGCTTTTTATCGCCCCCTATATCGCCCCTGTAGTGGCACTCACCTTTACCTGGAGCTTTATCCTGGATCCCCAGTTGGGCGTATTCAACCAGTTCGCAGTGAACCATGGTATCCTTGCCCAGCCGATCCCCTTCCTCTCCCAGCGCTGGCTTGACCTTGGTATCATAGGCGTCGGCTTTCGTATCCCCCTGGCTCTCTTCTCGGTGATCCTCTTCGAGGGATGGCGTTATTTCCCCTTTGCGTTCCTCTTTATCCTTGCTCGTCTCCAGGCCATACCGGATGAGTTCTTTCATGCTGCATCAGTGGACGGGGCCACACCGTTTCAGCGTTTCTTCCACATTACCCTGCCGCAACTTGCAACTGTTCTCTCTACGCTCTTTCTCTTCCGGTTCATCTGGACGTTCACCAAATTCGATGATGTCTTTCTGCTCACGAGGGGCCAGGCAGGGACAAAGGTCCTTCCCCTTAATGTGTATGACTACGCTTTTGGTGAGTTCAATATAGGGGCGAGTTCAGCAACGGCGATGGTCCTGTTTGGGGTTCTTGCTATCTTTATTTTCATCTATTTCCGCTGGGGCATGAGGATAGAAAATTGAATATTAACAATTGGGTACTGGATTGGGTACTGGGGATTAGGTATTGGGTATTCGTCATTGGCAATAACTAATAACCGATAACAAATAACGAATAACAAGTTTGGTGGACCTTGGATACATCATGAGCAGAGAACAAATTGAACACACTATTATCCGTGTCCTCAGAATCGTGGGAATCCTCTTTTTTGTCCTCATGGTGGCCTTTCCATTTTACTGGATGATAGCCTCATCTTTGCGTCCTCTCGAAGAGATCCTCATGAACCCTGCCAACTTGGGATTGGATTTCCGGAAAATCGATCTTAGCGCCTATTATAACGTCCTCTTCGATCATGGCTTTGTCAGGTATATTTTAAACAGCCTGTATGTCTCTATTATTACGGTGGCGCTATCCGTAGCCTTAGCAACGGTGGGGGGTTACGCAGTGACACGACTCCGTTTCAGGGGGCAATCGTTCATGTCCTATAGTATCCTGATCATCTATATGTTTCCGGCCATTGTCCTGGTAATCCCTCTGTATGTGATTTTTTCTCATATGGGGCTCAGGGATTCCGTTAACGTGCTGATCCTGGTATATCTTGCCCAGACCCTTCCTGTTGCCCTCTATATGCTCAGGAGCTATTTCAAGACCCTCCCCCTCGAAATAGAAAACGCCGGTCTGATTGACGGGTGCACCCGTTTTGGCGTTATCTGGCGAATTATCATCCCCCTCTCTGCCCCTGCCCTGGCCAGTGTTGGTCTGTACACCTTCATGATCGCCTGGAATGAGTTTCTGTTCGCCTTCATGTTCTTGGACACTCCTGATAAATTCACCCTCTCCAGGGGTGTGGTCCAGTTGGCCGGTAGTGTTCATCTCTCCAAACAATTGGTGATGGCCGCGTCGGTATTGGTTACCCTACCGATCTTGTTTCTCTTTCTTTTCTTTGAACGCTACCTGGCGCGCGGGATGACCTCTGGAGCAATGAAAGGCTGAAAATGGCTTCTCTGACTCTAAAAGACGTTGGGAAGAAATTCGGGAAAACAGCAGCCCTTTCCGGGGTGGATCTACACGTGGAAGATGGCGAGTTCTGCGTCTTATTAGGTCCGTCAGGCTGCGGGAAAAGCACCTTGCTCAATGTTATTGCAGGCCTCGTGCCCCAGGACAAAGGCATTATTGAGCTTGATGGTCATTCCATTGATCGTCTTGCCCCCCGTGACAGAGACGTGGCAATGGTCTTTCAGAGCTATGCACTCTATCCCCATATGACCGTTGCAAAGAATCTGGGTTTCGGGCTTCGTATGCGCGGGGTTCCAAAGGCAACCATCCGGAAAAAAGTCCTGGACACTGCCAGTCTATTGGGAATTGATGGCCTTCTTAACCGAAAACCACGGGAGCTATCGGGTGGACAGCGCCAGAGGGTGGCCATGGGCCGCGCATTAACGCGCAGGCCCAAGCTTTTTCTTTTGGATGAGCCCTTGAGTAACTTAGACGCCCGGCTGAGGTCCAATGTACGTCTCGAACTGAAGCAGTTGCACACCCGGCTAAAGACCACCATCGTTTATGTCACCCATGACCAGGTTGAGGCAATGACCTTAGGAGAAAAGGTAGTCGTCATGAGGGATGGCGAAGTCCGCCAGACAGGGCGGCCCGAAACCATTTATTCGTTTCCGGCTGACACATTCGTCGCCACCTTTATCGGGTCTCCCGAAATGAATCTCTACCGGGGGATGATTCTGCACAATGGTGAGCACCCTGTTTTTCAGGGCCGGGGATTTCACATGGATATGGGAGATCTCCAGCTAAATCCCGTAGACGGGGAAGTGGATTTGGGCTTTCGTCCCGAGGATGTTAAAATAGTAGAGGCAGGGGCAGAGACGCTCCCTGTCAAGGTAGAGATGATAAGCGATGTGGGTTCTGAAAAGTATATCCATACACAGATCGGCCGGGAACATCTAACCCTCCGCGCTCCCAAAGATGCGTCATTCCGACCGGGCGAAATCATCAACCTCACCATAGACCTTACCCGATTGCACATTTTTAAGGGGGGAGTTAGGATGGATTGAAAGCTTTATTCTTGCCAATTAACACCACGATCTGGTAATTACACAACATCCATTAGGGGGCCCTCCCATGACCAATATAGACACCATACTCTTAGGCATTATCCAGGGTCTTGCCGAGTTCTTGCCGATCAGTAGTTCAGGTCATCTTGTAATTTTCAAAAACCTGCTCGGGTTCAAGGAACCTGAACTCCTGTTAGACGTCTCTCTGCATTTGGGGACCCTGTTGGCCGTATGCATCTACTTCCGTTCTGACCTCAAGAAAATGGTGGAGGAGATATGGGAGATTGCTGCACCGGGAGCAGACCACGGGTTTAGACTCAAGCCTCATGCCTCACTTGCACTGATGGTCGTGATCGGTTCCATTCCTACGGCTCTCATAGGGATTATTTTTAAAACGCCTCTCGAAAGGATATTTGGTTCTGTAACCACGGTAGGGGTGATGCTTGTAATAACCGGTATTATTGTCGGCTCAACAAGGTTCATCCCCAAGACTCACGAAAAGCTTACACAGGTGGGGGTACTGATAGCTTTAGCCATTGGCACGGCCCAGGGGCTGGCCATCATGCCCGGCATCTCCCGCTCGGGTTCCACTATAGTATGCGCCCTGCTCTTAGGCCTCAACAGAGAATTGGCGGGTCGTTTCTCTTTCCTCCTCTCCATACCGGC
>JACNJD010000298.1 GCA_014382715.1 Candidatus Desulfacyla euxinica
AATATTGCCGGGAAAAGTCAAAGAAACGATCCAGGAAATGATGTTGCGATTGACTGACATGGATATTACATGCTGTCCGCAATGCAAGAAAGGAAAAATGATACTGATCAAAAAGTTGCCAAAACCAAATAGGAATTTATTGTAACTGTTCTCTCTTTTTTGAGCTTCATTACTGAAAAAGTGCCATCCGGGCGCAAAGGGAGACGTTTGTCCAAGGTAAGCTTTTTTGAATCGCAGCCATTAAATTTGGGGGCATTTATGTCAAAAATTACCAGTCAGCTGTCATTCAATCCTCTAAACACGAACTCTATCATGTTTGCATTGGCAGGTTCCTTCCATAAGATTGTCCCATTAAAACCTATACAATCCCCATAGACACCACAAGAATACGTCCTCTCAGCCATAGCCGGCTCAGTTCAACATTTTATCAATCATTGCAATATGTTGACATGTAACTCTTGCGCAGAAAACTGTAACGGAGTATATTCTGACTGCAACGATTGATAAAACGCTATTCTATGTAGCCTTCACTTATTTGGGCGTGTGTGGCGTGCAAGTATCATGCACGTAAGTTTCACCTGAGGGTACGGTGATATCACAAATTCTGTCTATATTTGAATATTCTCAATTTACCAAAACAAATGCCAGATCTGAGATATGGGAATCAGATATCTCAGGTTCACCTAATCTACCAATGCATTACGGGGCTATAGTCGGTGATGAGCAGGATGCCATCACATTTAAAAAGGCCCTTGAAGGTAAGGTTGAGGTACTGGTTCTAAAAAAACAATAGAAGTCATTTTTCGAATGAAAAATAGTGTCAATGAGCTTTATGAGGTGCAAAGTGTTAGAGAAAAAACCTGACGCATTGCGCATGGTGAGTGGATTAACAGACGGTTAGTCTTTTATGCTGGAATGAACTTTTCGTATAGGTTACTGCCAGTTTTAATGCCTTTACCGAAAAACTCTATGTACTTGACTTTGGGACGTATGCCACCTTCAATGGATTTGATGTAGATCCTGTCTATAAATGCCGGACGACCGTCAATCAAAGTTTCTGCGCGATATCTTCCGTTTACTTTGTAGACTTTTATCTTGCGCTGGATGTTAGCTACTAAGTCCATTATCCAAAAATAGCCTTTTGTGTCATACTCGACACTAAATCCGTAGGCTATCTTTTTTTCAACCCAGTTGAGATCTTCTTTTTCTCCGCCATTTGCATTCATAATCCAATAGGCGATGACTGGTTTTTCCGGTTTGAGCTTACCTTCCGGTGTCAATTGGGCATCATATTGGACTATATTAGCGTTCTTGCTCCGCTCAATCCTGAAAAGATGCTCTATTTTCAGTTCTTTAGAGAAACACAGCACAGGCATTAGAAGGGCGGTGCAGATTATGGTCGCAAAAATAGTTTTCAAAAATGGCTGGATTACAGACTGCATAATACTTACCTCCAAAGTGCAATTTTAATTGATAGACTCACTTCTTCGCGATGGGATATAGTAAGAAATTGTTCAGTGTGTCAATGAAAAAGACTCTTAATTTGAAGGATGGAATTCAAAATTCCATGGTCCGATGAAATCTAACCTTTGAACCCGTGAACGGTTACAAAATATGAAGCCATTCGTTTATAGAGAAAATTGCAAAGCAGTATCATCAGTGCTCCATAGATAATACCAGCTATGGCATCGACGACGTAATGGTACCGACAATAGATTGTTGCCACGATGAGGCTTGTAACGAACGGTATAAGTACCAGCCCGAGAATCCGTTCCTTTCGCAGTACCATAACCATACAGACTACCGCAGCAGCGACGTGAGAGCTGGGGAATGCCCCGCCTGGAGTATCAAGATAATAAATAAGATCCATGAGCGAGGTGAAGAACCCGTAATATAAACCTTGGCGCAGGGGGATCGGGCCAGTTGCCGGAAAAAAGATAAACAGCAGGTAGCAAGAGAGCAACGTTAACGATATTGCGAAGAGAAATTCCTCGAAAAACTGTTTATCTTTAAAATACAGTATTCCGCCGATAACCGGCAAATATAGGTAGTATGTGAAATAGGAGAAGTGGAAAAACTCTATCAGGAAACGGTTGTTGAATTTGACCGGCAGTACCATGGCGGGTTCGCAGTGGAATATGAACTTATCCAGTGCAATGTAAATCGGGTCAAGAGGGGCATTTAATAGAATGTTGTTTATCAGTCCTGATTCCGAGTACAGATAGATTAAGAGCAGGATCGGATACCAGGCCCGAATAAACTTTAAGGCAGGGTTTGAGCCAGGACCCACATAATAGGCGAATACAAGAATGATGGCCGTAAATACGATATGAGTTAAAACTACCTGATTGAAATACTTATGTCCCCATCCGAGTAATACCATAATGAGGACAACGCCAAGAAGGTAGGCTACAAAAATAAAATCAACGGCATTAAGCTGCCTCAACTTCTCTATTTTAGCCAACCTTTTTCCCTGTACCATTCTGCTGTCGCGAAAACACCTTTTTTGAGGTCGTTATCCGGCTGAAAGCCAGTGTCGTCAGAAAACCGCGCTGGTGAGCAAGTCCAGGCTTTCTGCCGGAGTATCAGTATCCTTTCACGGTTGATAAGGGGGGGCTTTCGTGTGATTTTCGAGAAGCCGTCAGCTAACATTGCGTATGTCTCCGCCATCCACATGGGGATAAAAATCCTTCTTGCATTTCTTCCCACAGCTTCTTCCACGCATGTGAGAAAATCATCCCACTCGTAGATATTGCCGTCGCTGATGTAGTATGTTTTTTTCTTTGTAACATCAAACTTTAGGGCAGAAAGGACGGCCTTTGCAACCTCCCTGCCTTCTATGAAGGAAAGAAGCGGGGAGTCCCCTTTCGGCCTTATGTCAAATCCCTTCTCCGCAACAAGTTTAAACATGCGGAGGATATCTGTCTCCCTCGGCCCATAAACCGCGCAGAGGCGAAGAACCGTGGAATCGCGAATCAGACTCTTCACAACAGATTCGGCGCTATTTTTGCTCATGCCGTAATGAGTAAGGGGATAATCCGCATCGCTTTCATCACGCGGCTTGTCTCGACCGGAGGGTCCACCAGCGGTGAGGCTGCTTATGAATATAAACCTGTCTACCTTCTGATCCCTACAGGCCAGGCACAGATTTTCAGTGGAATCGACGTTTGCCTTCCAATAGGCGGCAGGTGAAACCGCTCTTACAACCCCGGCGCAATGGACCACCGCATCTATTCCATGAACCGCTGCCGCAAGTGATTTAACTGAAGAAAAATCGCCTCGAATACCGGCAACGCCTTTCGGGAGTTTTGTTTCATCGCTCTGGGGCCTCAGCAATGCAGAGACGGCAAGGCCTCTTTCCCTCAAGAGGCTGGCGCAGTGCCAGCCGATAAAGCCGGTTGCACCCGTAACAAGAACTTTCAAATTTCCCTCTCGTAAAAACGGTACGTTTTATATCTTTTTGCTCCCATCCTTTCGGAGCTGATGTTCATCTTGGTATTGCTCTCAAGTACCCAGGAAAATTCTCCAGAATTGTACCCGTTTTCCATTGCCTTCAAAGCAGTTTCAAGGTATAGGAGCGAATCCAGGCCCAGTCCACGATATCCCTTTATAATACCCATTGCGGGAATTCTAAGGCGCTTAATTTTCCTTTTGTAGTAAAAGTACTTGAAAATCCCCAGGGGCAGCATTCTGCCGTTCATTTGCCTGAAGGCCACGTTCAGGTCCGGCAGCGCAATGGAGAAGCCAACAGGCCTTCCGTTCACCGTAAGGATTAAAATAAGGGAAGGATCGGCTATCTTCGTGAAGTCCTTTGCAATGTGTAAAAATTCCTCCCTCGTCATGGGGATAAACCCCCAGTTATTCTCCCAGGAGCTATTGTAAATGGAAAAGGTCAGTTCCAGTTCTTCTTTAATCTTTTTGAAGTTCAGCGGCCTTATGCTTGCATTATGCCTGCGTCTAAGAAGCTTTGAAACCTTATCGTACCGGGTGGGAAAGCTGTCCAGGGTACCTAAGTAGGCGTAAAGGTCCATTACCTTGGAAAAACCTGCATTCTCCAAGAGGCCGATGTAGTAGCGAGGGTTATATGTCATCATGAAAACAGGTGGGGAATCAAAGCCATCCACGAGAAGACCGCATTCCTCATTCATAGAGAAGTTTGCAGGCCCCCTGATATGGGTGCATCCCCTTTCCTTTAGCCACTGCGAGGCGGCTTTGAAAAGCGCGTCTGCAATATCCTGATCCTCAAAAGCCTCGAAAAACCCGAAGAAACCCCTGCCATCCCCGTGGAAATCAAGGTGCCGCTTATTGTACACGGCGCAAATCCTTCCCACTGTTTTCCCTGCCGAATCCATACACAGGAATGGTTGGACCCTGGAATGAAAATGGAATGGAAACCGTTTCTCGTCGAACATCTCCTTTTGCTGGAAAAGAAGGGGAGGGACCCAGTTGGGGTCACCCTTGTAAACTCTCCAGGGAAAGCGAAGGAACTCATTGAGCAAACGTTTACCGGAAACAGGAACAGTTTTGCAGGTATTCATATGATGGCCTCTCAGATGATGTTCATCTCCCGTCCCACCTTCTTGAGGGAAGAAAGGGCCATATCTATTTGCTGCCGCGTGTGGGTTGCCATAAGGCTGATTCTTATGATTGAACGGTTTTGTGGTACGGCGGGGGGGACAACAGGATTTACGAACACACCCTCTTCCTGAAGGCGGATACACATCCTGAGAGTTTTTTCCATCCCGCCAAGAAGAATTGGTATCACTGGCGTGTTAGAGGAGCCAATATCATATTTTAGATCCACAAGCCCCTCTGCCATGGCTTTGGTGTTTTCCCAGAGGGCTTCCCGCCGTTCAGGTTCCTGTTCAATTATATCCAGAGATTTCATCACAGCGGCTACTGACGCGGGTGGCAGGCTTGCACTGAACATGAGGGTGCGCGAGGTGTGCCTAAGGAAATCAATCAGTTTTGCATTGCCGGCAATGAAACCGCCGACTGTGGCCAGTGATTTACTGAACGTCCCCATTATGGCATCGATCCTGTCCTGCAGGCCGAAGTGTGCGGCAGTGCCCTCCCCCCTCGGCCCGATGACACCGAGGGAATGGGCATCATCTACCATAACGGCTGTGTTATACTTTTCCGCCAGGGGAACAATCCGGGGCAGATCGGCGATATCACCGTCCATGCTAAATATCCCATCAATGACTATCAACTTACCGGCTTCAAGAGGGATAGATTTTAAGACAGATTCGAGGCTTGAGGGGTCGTTATGTTCGAAGCGCTTCAATCGGCCAAACGAGAGATTGGCGCCATCTATAATACTTGCATGGTCAAGGCGGTCGGCCAATATGTAGTCACCTCTTTGCACAACCGCCGCAATAAAGCCCAGATTAGCCATAAAACCCGTAGAGAAAATGATGGTAGCTTCCTTGTCCACGAATGCAGCCAATCTTTCTTCAAGGGCGGTATGGATATCGAGACTGCCGTTTAAAAATCTTGAACCTGCACATCCGGTCCCGTATTTCTCAATGGCGTCGATTGCAGCTTTTTTAACCCGCGGGTCGTTTGTGAGTCCAAGGTAACTGTTTGAGCCTAACATAAGGACTTTCTTCCCCTGAATGATCACTTCGGTGTCCTGGCCAGACTCGATCTCACGGAAGTATGGATAAAGGCCCAGCCCACGGACGGTCTCCGCGTCATTGTACCTGACCACCTTATCGAAAATGGAAGTATGTTTGTTCACATTTTTCCCTGTTATTGTTTTCACTTAGGGGCCTCCTTTGCATATTACGAAACCTTTTAAAGTCGCCCCCTTTTGTCCAATGTTTGTGCCTGTCCTGTTAAATGCGCAGCATATTTATCCGGGGAGCAGCCTCTTAGTTCAGGGTCAGGCTTAAATTTTTTTATACTGCAAAGAAAAAAAAAAGGTCAAACTCTTTTTACTCGTTATCCTTCCATCTGTAAAGCTGTCTTAAAAATATCGCCCAGTGAATATTGCTTTATATTTTAAATGGTTGACGTAAAATAGTCAACAATACAGTTTAGGTCTCAGGAATTCCGATATAAGGACCAAACAAGAAACCGTTGTACCCAAGAAGACTCTGAGGCTGCAGGCTAAGAGAAGATCTGCGGTTTCGGCAATTGAAGGATTTACACCCATATCACACTCGGATAATATGGGATAAGTGGGAAAGGAGGCGCTGAAATGAAGCGAAAAGAAGCTTTTGACCAGGAAAGCGATCTCTTTTCACTTCCAGGTATGGCTCAATGGAGATATATAGTTGGTCCATATCTCACATCCTCAAGTCAACCCTCCCTTTTCTCCTCCTGAAAAAAATCCCCCATTTATCCCCCGTTTCGGGGGATGTATCCTCGCTTTAAGAATATTATGGTGTTCACGAAAAAAGGTTAAATAGCCTTTTTTGAGATTTGAGAATGAATGAGAATGAATGAGGTCATTGAAAACCATTTACACCATAAAAGGAGGGAAATTATGAAAAGAAAAGTATTCCGTTATTTGATCACATTAGGGATGGCTTCCATCCTGGCCCGACCGCTTTCCCCCTGACTAAGCCGCCAACAGAAGCCTTGCTCCAGCATCGAAAACGATAACTAAGAAATGATTGTCTTTCAGCCCCCGTGAAATTACCCCCCTGTTTGAACAAACAGAGGCCAGGGTCCTCATCACCCACTCCAAACAGAAAACTTTCGCCTTGAGGATGCTCTGTAACAAATTCGTTTATCTGAAACCCGAGATGCCATTGGGTCAGGAGTCTGAGCTGGTCAACCGGATGGGCGTACTTATGAAGACAATTCCGGATATTAAAGGGATCAAAGTGGTAAGCTAAAAGTGCCCCAAACCCTAAAACTTTGAAGCGGAGAGGGGTTGGCTAAGGGGTTTAGGCTCTCCACTTCTCACAGGATATGTAGATTGCAAACCTTCTGGAAATGATGCCCGTAGATTGCGAGGCTGATTGCTAGGGGAATGAAGGAGGGTCGGCGAAAAAGGGTCCACAACAATAGCCACCAATACTGAAACCGCTCGTTGCCTATAACGCCAAGGCGGATACTACAGCGGAAGAATGCCAGGAAACGCTGGAAGTCCAGGGGGAGTAATATCTGCGGAGCCCGATACTCCTGAAACAATGTTTTAATACGCTTATAGTAATGCTTGGGAGCATAGATGTGGCGCATGATGTTTCTATATCCTTCGCGCAAGGTATCTAAGTCCATTTGCGGGATGATGTTCGTGGTGCCATCCGTGTCTCCCGACATGTGGCCCAGTAGGCGGTCCTGTTGTTTTAAGCGCTCATAAAGCCTTGTGCCGGCAGGGGCCTGAAGCAGGCCGACCATCGCAGTTACGATGCCGCTTTTCTCAATAAAATCGATTTGCCGTTGAAAAATGGAAACGGTGTCGTTGTCAAAGCCCACGATGAATCCCCCTTGTACCTGCAATCCCGCACGCTGGATAAGCTTTACACTCTGGACCAAGTCTCGATTCTTGTTCTGCTTTTTCTTACACTCGGCCAGACTTCCTTCATCAGGAGTTTCGATCCCAACAAAAACCGCATTAAAGCCGGCCTGCACCATCATCTCCATCAGTTGTTCGTCATCAGCCAGATTTACGGAGGCCTCGGTATTAAAGGGTATCCTTCGTTTCCTTTTCTGCCATTCGATTAAAGCGGGCAGTAAGTGTTGCTTTAAATATCTCTTGTTTCCAATAAAATTGTCATCCACAAAAAAGACCTGCCCACGCCAGCCCAATGCGTAAAGAGCGTCCAACTCGCCAATAATCTGATCACTAGTCTTAATTCTCGGTCGGTGCCCAAATAGGGCGGTCACGTTGCAAAACTCGCAATCGAACGGGCACCCACGGGAGAACTGGATACTCATCGAGGCGTATCGTTTCATATCAGCCAATTCCCACATGGGAGCAGGGGTTTGAATCATGTCGGGATACTCGGACGTTTTGTACATCCTTTCAGGGCATCCTTTTTGTAAATCCACCAGAAAAGGGGGTAGGGTCAGTTCGGCTTCATTGAGCACAAAATGATCAACCTCGGGGAACTGATCGTGCTCACTGGTGAAGAGCGGCCCCCCAGCAACGACCTTTACGCCAGCCTCTTTGCAAAGGGAAATAGTTTGACGCGCGGAATCCCTTTGTACCGCCATACCGCTGATAAAAACAAAATTAGCCCACTTAAGATCTGTTATGGTAAGTTTTGTCACATTGAGATCTATTAGGCGTATGGACCACTCTTTAGGCAGCATCGCCCCAACGGTGAGCAGACCGAGCGGTGGGAAGGCAGCTCTTTTATGAATGAATTTAAGGGCATGCTTGAAACTCCAGAATGTGTCAGGAAACTCAGGATAGATGAGAATGGCTTTCAACAGATCTCCTCTCCTCTTTATAGGTCTTCCAAAAGCGACCAATTCTTGCTAAGGGCCTTGAGGCGGGTCACCTTCATACCAAAGACAGAAAGCAGAAAGCCCGTGGGGAAATGTAGCCGTTTTTCTTTGGAAGGGTAATGCCCAGATACCATATGGGTTAGCCTAAAGAAAATTCTGAAGATTTTGCAATAGAAAGACTCTTTAAGTCAAGAAAAATCGGTGTCACTGTTCAAAGGTGCAGGGAAAACCAAAGCCAGGGTCACCAGCCCGAACCCGTTATGATGCCGTTCAAAGGTGAGGTGATAGGTGGGGTGAGGTAATAAGACGTAGCTTTTCCGAGGGAGGGCTATAGAGAAATTCCCCTTGTGAGTCAAGGACAAAGTGACCACAATATATTGTGGGTGCGCTTTTCTTAGACTGTTGATCCAAATGTGAAAGATTCTCTATATCATTGTTGTTGCAGGGATTTTTTGAAAAAAGAGTAGACTTGAGTTGGCAGTCTTGAATGATTTTGGCGGATGTGTTAAGAGGGTTAATGCAAGTGCGCCACGAATGCATTCTATATAGAGTGCGCGTAACTGCGCAAGAGATGAGGGTTTGGCCCCTCGAAGCCGATTTGTAGGAGTAGGCTTCAAACCTCAAACAGGTACGCCCAAGCCAGCACCTGGTATACCCTATAATATTCAGGAGAGCGATTAATTCTTCCGCCATCTGTCGTGCCAATGCATTGTCCTCTTTGGTAATGCGCATCATAGCCTCATACACCTGCATTGACTTCAGAAAAGCCCGGGGGTTATTCGTCCCTTTTGCAAATATGCGGGCTTGCTGGCCTTCCAGCCAAGATGAAAAAGGGGTGATAACCACTTGGGCAGTTTAGAAAGAGAAAGCTATATAGAACGTCCCAATACCGCCCCATCATAGATGGCGGCCTTGGCGCTTCTTGGTTCGAGGCAGTCTCCAATCTGATGGACTTCATATCCCAGGGATTTGATTTGGTCAAAAAGCGAGCCATCCGGGTGCAATCCAGTGGCAATAACTACCAACTCCGCTTCCAAGAATACCTCTCTACCATCGTTGTCTAAAACAGCCACCCCGGTGTCTTCAACACGCAAAAGTCGGCAATTCACCATGAGTTCTACATTGTTTTCTTTCAGCTTTTTCAAGAGGAGTTTTCTTGTCGTGCTTTCGATCCCTTTTCCAACCTTTGGGAGCATTTCGACGATTGTCACATTGCTTCCACCTTCCATAAGATGAAGTGCGACCTCCAACCCCGTTGCTCCCCCACCTACCACAACCACCTTTTTTTGAATTTTGTACTCACCAGTCAATACTTGCGTAAAAAGGACAACCATCTCTTTATCAATCCCCTCAACAGGAGGAAGGGTGGGTACAGATCCGGTTGCCAGAATCACCACATCTGGATCGAGGGTTTGGACAGTGCTTACAGTTGCCTCCTGATTGAAGTGGCAATTGACCCCAAATCTTTCGGCTTGCCTTTTTTGGAATTTGATCAAATTCAGCAATTCCTTTTTGTAACTGGTAACGCTTCCCAAGATAAGCCACCCGCCAGGGATTCCCTGTTTTTCAAAAAGTGACACATCATGTCCCCTCTTGGCCGCAACCCAAGCCACATTTAGTCCGCCTGGACCGCCTCCGATCACCATGACCTTTTTAGGGTTTTGGGTGGGGTGGAATGCCATTTCCCTTTCCCTGCCGAGAGAAGGGTTGACGAGACATTCAATACGCCCTTTTCGGAAAATAGATTCCATACAAGTGTTACAGGCTATACAGACCCGTATATCGTCGAACTGACCCTTCTTGGCCTTAAGGGGCAACTCAGGATCTGCCAGGAGTCCCCTGCCAATACAGACCAGGTCCGCTTTTTGTTTTTCTATGATTTCGTTGGCAATGAAGGGGTCATTAATTCTTCCCACAGCCATTACAGGGACGTCTAGGGCTTCTTTGACTTCTTGAGCCAAGTTAGCCAGACAGGCCTTTTCCATGAGCATGGGCTGACAGATCCATTCAGGTGTGGCATCATTACCGGCTGATACCTGGATGACGTCCACCCCGTCATCCATAATAATTTTCAGGATCTCAATGCTCTCATCAATAGTGAGGCCATTCTCTACAAATTCCTCGGCGCTGATTTTAAAAGACAAGGGGTAGTCCTTTCCAACCCGATCCTTTATTTCACGAACGATCTCCGATGCAAATCGGGTTCTTCCCAGGATGTCACCACCATATTCGTCATTACGGATATTGGAGAACCTAGAAAGAAACTGGTTGACCAAATACCCGTGAGCCCCGTGGATTTCTATCAATTCAAACCCGGCCTCGACCGCCCTGTCTGCAGCATCGCCAAATTTTTTAACCAATTTATGAATGTCCTCAATGCTAAGGGGTTCCACATCACCACGGATGACAGGGCAGGGTAGAGGAGAGGGTGCCACAGGTTTTTGCCCTATCACTCTGGCCGATGTTTGCCTACCCCCGTGATGGATTTGAACGGCAGGGACCGCGCCTTCCGCCTTCATTGCCATGGCAATTTTGGAGAGCCCCTCCGTGAATCGATCGTCATAAATCCTGGCTTGATGAGCGGCAACAACACCCTCCGGTGAAACAGCACAGGCCTCCATGATGACCATAGCTGGTCCTCCGGCAGCCCTCCGTCTATAATGTTCCACAGTCTTGTCAGTTATGGACCCATCGTCTTCTATCAGAAAAGATGCAATGCTTGGCATTACAATTCTGTTTTTGAGTTTGCAGCCTTTAATCGCATATGGGGAAAATAGGTTTTTCACAGTGTATTCTCCAATCCGGATTTTATTGAGAAAAAAATATAGAAATGTGCTCAGAATTTGTCAAACAAAATCTTGATTTTTTTGGAACCGATGTGTTTACAAAAACTATGCCGGCTCACAATAATGTTACCAAGAGAAATTTCATTGACGGCGAAAGACGCCTTTGTTATTTTTTATGTTTGATCGTGGGGGATGGGTGCCCAGGCTATGTGTCAATCAACGAAGGGACCGATCGTGAACGTCTATCTGGTAAGACATGACCCCAGGAAACTGCCGAAATCATGGCAATTGAACTCCAGCCAGATGGGGAGATCACAATTGTGGGACATCTTCCTCACTTGGCCAAACTCACGGCCCGTTTAACCCATGGTAACGAGGCCCACCCAAGCCAAGGATACAAAAGAATTTCAAAGTTTGTATTCTCGGCTTCCCCTACCTTATATCTGTCCTTAAATTGTAAACTTGAAAGGAGGGAAAGGCCATGTCTACGTTTGAAAAACATTGCCAGGAGTCGATTAAGCTCTTTGGGAGGCCATACGAGGAAGTTCATAAATGGCTTGATGAATTCATGGGAACGGAAAAGTATGGAATGCGTCATAGAAAGCTACGGCACCATGAAGAAGGGGTAAACAAGGCGGTTGAGCTTTTTGGGGAAGAGGCTGGGGAAGTTGCCAGGCAACACATCATCAGCGATCTAAAGGAAGAAGGTTGGACTAAAAATGATCCATTCCCCAAGGACGAGAGGGTCTATGTGGATATGGGGTTGTTCTAGGAGGCTGTCCGAGAATAGGCTGACAGCTCATTTTTCCGAAAAAAATTTGGA
>JACNJD010000301.1 GCA_014382715.1 Candidatus Desulfacyla euxinica
TTTTTTATTGCAAAAAACCTAAGCCAAATATATACATTTTTCAAACGGGGGGTATGCGTAAGCCTCCCTTTTTATCGGGATGAGGAATAATGAATATTCTTTTTGTTTGCAGTGCAAATGTTAGCAGAAGTTTTTTAGCCGAAAACCTGCTTAAACGAGAGATTGAGAAAGAAAACATAAAAGATATTTCGGTCGCATCAGCAGGCCTGAATACGTTTGACCTCAATGAACCTGACCGGAAGATGGTTGCCCACCTCTCAAAAATCGGAATACCACCGGGAGAACACCGGCCGAAACAGATTTCAAAACAGGATGTCGACTGGGCAAACATTATCCTGGTTATGGAGACGGACCATGCAAAAAAGATTATGGATCTGTGGCCCGAGGCAAAAACCAAACTACAGGTCTTCGGCAGATTTGTTTCAGCGGGCCCGAGTATAGATGATGTTATTGACCCGTTTGGCAAATCTTCATATCATTATCGACTTGCCCAGTCGCAAATCACTTTGGCCATTAATAATTTTGTGCAACTACTATTGATGACGCCGCAAAAAGGCGCAAAATCCACAAAAATTCAAATTGCCCAGTAGTGATATCTAAGGTTATAGGCAAAAAAATTTGCATCTGACTTTTTGCGAGGTCATCACTATTGATGGCCTCGTAAAAAGTCTCCAAGGCCGTCACTCCCGCGAACGCGGGAGTCCATAAATGGTTGATTTTCCTGGATTCCCGCGTTCGCGGGAATGACGAAAACGGGTCAGTGACTTTTTACGAATTCATCACTATTGAAGAGCCTGAAGAAATCCTTTTTGCAGACAATTGCGAATTCAGGAATTTAGGAATTGAAACCTGAATCTTTTCCTTACCTTAATCCAAAAAGAGAAAACGCATAATGAGGGCTAATTTACTCGCTGGAAAGTTAAAACAAGCTTATTTAGAATTAGAAGGCAGTAATCTTAACCTAAGACATCTTCAGGAAAATAGAGGTCGGTACCTTAAGATGTTAGAGTTTATACTGCCTGTACCCTTTTCAGCCAAAATTCTGGATATAGGTTGCGGTTTCTGCTATTTAACAAAATTTCTTAAGCTTCAACAACTTGATGTCGTTGGTATAGATTTTTTTTATGGGAATATACCCGCAGTTCGATGTGAGAAAAACGGAATTCCTTTCTTCCATTTGAATATTGAGGTAGATGATTTTCCTTTCGGAAAAGATGTTTTTGATGTGATTCTGTTTGGGGAGGTATTAGAGCACCTCAACTATTCACCCATTACCTCCCTGAAAAAAATACGAAAGGCTCTGAAAAAAGGGGGGAAATTGATTATCACCACTCCCAATGCGCTTAGCCTGATTAACGTCTTCAAATTATTGGCCGGTCATAACCTGTATCCGGACTTGAAGAGATTTTGTCAAGAGCCCATCTATTATAAAGGAAAGAGTTTCTTTTACAGGCATAACAGGCTGTATACCATAAAGGAGTTAAGAGAACTTACCTCTCAATCAGGGTTTAAAATACTATCTTCAGGGTTCATTAGACAGGGTATCTACAAGAAAGATCTTCCGAAAAAGGTTGTTTTAAAATCTCTGATTTTTCCTCTTCTATTAGCTTTCCCTCAATTTCGGGATTTTTTATGGGTAGTAGCGGAAAAGAGATGATTTTTTAATCCAAGTGCATACGGATTTCTTAGTCACTCAAAATCACCCATCAGTTAGACGAAAGCGGGCCTGAATTGGTAATTACTCACGTGACATAGTGTTCTTGCACACCGTCAAATAAGACGAGGCCCTTTCGTTTGAGTTTGGTAGTATCTCTGTCCCCTCTCCTCAGTAAAGGAGCAGCAGAGGCCATAAGCAATATGAAGATACTTAGAACTCCGATATCGGTTAGCCTGACAATAACCAACAGGTGTAATCTCCGATGCAAGTATTGCAGCCATTTTACCAGCCCGGGTGATGTGGGTAAAGATTTGCCATCGGAAGAATGGCTCCGCTTTTTTGAAGAACTCAATCGGTGCGCGGTCATGCGCGTAACGCTCGGCGGGGGTGAACCCTTTTACCGCGAAGATCTCGAGGCAATTATCGAAGGGATTGTCCGCAACCGGATGAGATTCAATATCCTTAGCAACGGGACCTTAATCTCGGGAGAAATGGCGGCCTTTTTGGCCTCGACCGGTCGGTGTGACGGGGTGCAGGTCTCAATCGACGGTTCAATCCCGGTGACACATGATGCCTTCAGGGGCAAGGGGACTTTTTATAAGGCCATTAAGGGGATCGAGTCCCTTCAGAGAAAAGATGTCCCGGTTCAGGTAAGGGTTACGATTCACAGGAAAAATGTCACCGATCTTGATGGAATTGCCCAGTTGCTATTGGAAGAGATAGGCCTTCATAGTTTTTCGACCAACACTGCCGCTTATATGGGACTGTGCCGCCAGAATTCCGAAATGATCCAGCTTACAACAGAAGAGCACTCAATCGCCATGGGAAAACTTCTGCGACTCAACATGAAATATGACAATCGCATTAGTGCGAATGCAGGTCCACTGGCCGATGCCAGGAACTGGCTTATGATGGAGCATGCCCGTCGGCAGGGTGTAGAAGGAAGGTTCGGGGCCGGTTGTCTCAGCGGCTGCAATGGACCAATGACCGCGATTGACGTGAGGGCGGACGGAATCATGGTTCCCTGCACCCAGATGAGCCACATTGAACTGGGCCGGATAAACAGGGATAATCTCAAGGAGGTCTGGCAAAACCACAAGGAGATGAAAAGGCTTCGATCCCGTTTGAACATCCCCCTGACCGATTTCGAATTCTGTAAGGGGTGCGATTATGTCAACTACTGTACTGGGAACTGTCCGGCACTGGCCTATATGACTGTGGGGGAAGAGAACCACCCGAGTCCAGATGGATGCCTGAGACACTTTATCGATCAGGGGGGCAGGCTCCCGGATGAAGATCTGTTGTGCGGTGATATCTGATGTTGGGCTTGAACGATATAGCCAGGGGTTTGAGGTCTATTTCAAAGTTAGAGGTGAAGCCGTCCGACATCGCGTCTCTACTGGACTATTCAGAGAAAAATGCCTCATGGGAGCCGCTTCTCGCGGTCGCAGGAGCAGAGGGGGTTGCTGAACTATTATATTATCATCTAAAAAACTTAAAGCTGCTTGACGTTCCGCCCGAACCGGTTATCAGAGAGCTCGAAGACACATACAGACAGACAACCAGACATCTATTTGCCACGATCTTGGCCTTGAAATCAATCTCTTTCCGGGCAGCGCAAGCCGGGATACCTATCCTGGCCCTGCAGGGGATAACCCTGATCAAACTTTACAGGGACCCCGGCATACGGCCTCTTCTCGACGCAGACTTGATGACCAGGGCATGCCATAAGGAAAAATTCAGGCGGCTGCTGTTGGATGAGGGGTTTTCCACCCCTTATCCCGTTTACCCGGACCTTTTATTTAAGGACGGTGTATGGATTGACATTCACACCCACATCCTTAACCTGGATAGGATCAGAAACCGGCAATACCTCTTCCCCAAAGACCTTGAGCTGATGTGGGAACGTGCTACTCCCTTTTTTGGCAACGAAAAAGGCCTGTTACGTTTAGATTCCTTTGACAACTTCGTCTGCCTTTCCGCCCATGCCTTAAAGCACAGCTATTCTCGTCTGATCTGGTTAACAGACCTTCATGAGGCCCTGAATGCCCTGACCAGGACCTCTGGCGGGTGGGAAGAAGTGATTGAACGTACAAGACTCTGGCTTCAGGAAAAAACGGTCCTTTATGCCCTTCTCATATTGGAGGGTGTCTTTTTTCAAGAAGTGCCGTACTGGGTCAAAGAAAAACTGGGAATTCAGAGAATGGGCACCATTGAAAAATATCTGATCAGCCTAAGATTAAATGGATTCTCTTCAGATCGATATTGCAATGCCCTATGGATATTTACTATCAGGGGGTTCTGTCCCAAGGTCAGGTTTTTGGCAGAGACCCTTTTTCCTCGAAAAGAGATAATGGCCCAGATTTTCCGTGATGAGCCGGAAATAGGCCGGCCCTGGCTGCTCGCAAGACGAACTACTGTAGCTTTTGGGTTGTTGTGGGCTGATCTGAGCCAGGCCTTCAGGCTCTCAATAGGCTCTTCCAACAGGTTGGCTACCCATTGCAAGTTGCCAGGTCACGTTAAGCATAATGAACGGAAACTTAGAGTGAGTATTCCCTGGGTCTTCGATAGAAAAAAGTGATTTAATGGACTTGACGAATCGGGTTGCACAGAACCGGATGACTATCAAAATTTAGTACCATTCGCGCATCCGTGACCCGCCCAGTTTCCATTATCGCAGGAACCGCTCAAGGCCTTATTTCCGTTCCCGCAGTTCCCGTATTCAGCGTCGCCGCCACCGCCAGTATCTTTATTCCCGTTCCAACACCCGCTATCGGCCTTATTGCCGTTTGTACAGGCGGCCGCTGCATAGGCAATGCCCCCGCCCAAATCAAAGAGCCGGGGGGCTTCGTACGGGACCCGCTCGTTGTTTTTTTCCTGGTTCGCCATCTCATCCCCCATCAATTTGGGTTAAATATAAACCTATATTACTTTCCTTTGAAAAATGAAGATAATATAGGGATATATTATCACATGCCCCGAAAAAAAAGTCAAACAGTTTTAGTTTGGTCTGAGCCGAAAGGCGTCGGAAGAAATGGATATGACGGGTCAAAATCATGGAAAGCGCCTTCTTCTTGGGTACTTCCTCAAAAAATGTCTCCTCATCTTTGACAAGAAAGCAAAAACTAACAATTGGGACGCCTGAGGTAATCGCCGCATCTTCAAGTCCGTTCAGGGAGTCCTGTTGATGAAATGGGGACGGGAATACGCGGTAACCACCATTCCGGGGACTGATAATGGGGCCATCATCGGAAAATATCTGGTAATCACTACATATCCGTGAAATAGTGCTCTTCCCCGACCCTGAATCTCCAAGGAAGAGATGCCCCCGCCCCTCTTTAACCAGGGCTGCCGCATGGAGAAAGCAGTTTCCCATTTCGCCTAAGACCTCGGCAAAATACAGCCAAAAAAGGAAATAGAGAGACCGGAAATCAGCCAAACCATCTTTTAGAATGTAGATCTGGCCGCTTGCGGTCTCGGGAGAATACACAAGGAGGCCATTGAGGAATCGGGTGCAGACGGTCTCCTTGCTGAAAGGAAGATGTGGGGAGACTTCCCCAATCTCCTTGAGCCATTCAACCACTTCCGGATTAGAGACAGGGCTCAAAACCGGTGCATGGGAAGTCGGATCCTGATTTCGCTTGTTGAAAGGCCCACCGTTTATGGAATCGGGCAAGAAGCTGATCTTTAAATGGGCATCCGTTCGTTCTTCCCTTATAATGAACCCCTCAAAAAAATAGTCATATACATGCGCAATCGCTTTGGTCTGGCCCTGGAAGACAACTGTAATATGGGTGCCGGCCAGGTTGAGCGTTATCCTCATAGGTCCTCCCTCGGACTAATCCGCCTCGAAGAAGGAAATTTTCCAGCATCGAATAGCCTCTGACACAGGAAATAAGGGGCGTAGAAATCACCGGCAAGGGCGTACGCATTTGCCCGGCAACCACCTAAGCATTGGAATTTGAAGATACAGTCATGACAGATACCTTTGAGCTTCGATGGAAGAGATTGGCGCAGGTCCTTTAGGATCGGATTGTTGTTCCAGACACTGGAAACCGAATCACGGTGAATATTGCCCATTCGAAGTTCCGGAATGGTCTGACCAATGCCGCAGATAGAGAAATCTCCATTGGCGAGGACACCTAATATGTTCAAAATCCGACAGTCTGCGGTCCCACCCCTTTTTATCGCTTCGATAGACCTGAAGGCCAGGGGAAGATCGAAGATAATTTCAAGGTTCTCCGGCTTGGGGTATTTTTCTTCCACCAGGCGGTAAAGGCGGATGAGTTCTTCAAGCCCTAAATTGTCCCCCCGTGCAAAGGCCTTTTTCCCTCTCCCGGTGGGAATTAGATGATTTATCTTTAGAGAACCGGCCCCCAGCTCATCACTCAAACGAATAACCCCGGGTATTTCATTGCTGTTTTTCCGTTGAACGGTCATCATGATTTGAAAATTCACCCCGGCCTTTGAAAGAAAACGAAGTCCTTCTAATGTACGGGCGAAACTCCCCTTCATGCCCCTGATTTCATCGTGAACCTTTTCAGACGCGGCATCAACGCTAACAGAGACCTGCTGTACATTAGAAGATCTGAAATGGCTAATGATATCCTCATCCATCAGGGTACCGTTGGTCTCGATATATACAGTCAATCCTTCGACGTCCAAAAAACTGAGAAATGAGGGTAATTCGCGGTATAAAAGCGGCTCCCCACCGGTAATCTTGACGCTTTGAAGACCCAGGGACTTTGCCTCTGAAATTGCGCTTTTGAGAGGGCCTAAAGGAAGGTCGTTCTGTTTGGAATCCGAGAACTTGGGGGAAATCCAGCAGTGGGAGCAGCAGAGGTTGCAGGAGTCAGTCTGGTAAATATAGAGACTGGACAGTTGAAAGGTTGGTTCTTTAGTTGGCATCAGATCGGCTGATGGCAAGGGAGTGGCCTATTACCCATTATCCTGGGGAGATATAAACCCGTTTTCTTTGAGTTGTTCTAAAAAAATTTCTACATCCTTTCGGGCCTGCTCTTGGTCCACATCAGGATACTGCCCGTGAATGTGGCTGATCGCCTGCCCGACATCCCTTTTCTCTTTTAATATCAAAAAGGTCTCTTTGCCAGTGGGGTTCATATATTTGAGGTTACCCGAATCCGGATCGAACAGAAAAGCCCCGTCATCCTCTTCTCTATATACGATCTCTTTATTTATTTTATAGCGTTGAGTAGGGTCCATATTGCAGTACAGCTTACACTAAGATCTAAATCCTAATCGCCCCCGCGTTCTTTAACTCGACCAAAAAGGGAAGAGAGTCCTCGTATGCCTTGGCATGGGAAACGGCACATTTTTGCTCAATCAGCCTTGATATTTCTCGAGGGGTGTTTTTCCCGTTGCATGTCTCCCAGATAAACCTTCCCATCCGATTCATCCTGCATATGGGTTGTTCCCCCCCCGCAGTCTTCCTGAAAAGGCCGGTTTTATCCCCGGCGGTTCGGCATAAGAACGAGGGATCTCTCATCGGTCTTGATTTCTCAATGAGATCTCTTTCCAGATCTCGTACAATCCCCCTGATCTTGGGGATTTCGGCGTACAGGGATCTGCCTCCCGAAAACAGGACCCCGCAGAACGTCCCGGCAACGGTCAGGACAAACCCCCTTCTCCCCAACATTACGCTTCTTTGATTATTCATGGCGCCCCCCCCCTGGAAAAACGAGTACCCATATTTAAATTGTACAGGGTACGTAAAGGAGTTGTCAATAAGATTTTTTTAATGATCCTCTGCTCCGATATTTTGGGTGTATGGACAGCCCTCCCATCCCGGATCATCCGCGAATTACGCGTCATTATTCTTAATCACATGCCTCAGATGCCTTTCCAGAATGGTGCCCAAGATAACAATAGATACGGCCTGAATGAGCAACAAAACAGCGTTAAGAGTGTCGGCATGACGAAGAACCAGTGCGCTGATGCCGAGGGTGATTGCAAAGGCATAGATAAAAAAAACGGCCTTCCTTTTGCCCCCCAAGACAAAGAATAAGCGATGGTGGAGGTGATCCTTTCCCACATACTCTAACCATTCCCTGAAATTCAAGGCCTCTCCTCTCAAGATCCGGTGCGCGGTAACGTAGGCCATATCCGCAATAAGGACACAGAAGATCAGGAGAGGTGATGCAAACGAGACGATCGGATTACTATCACCTTCCCACCAATGCCCATATACTGCAAGGGTGCCTAATACAAAACCGATAAATGTACTCCCGGCGTCCCCCAAAAAGATAGAAGCCCTCTCTTTCATCTTGAAGTTGTAGGGGAGAAAACCGAGACACCCCCCCATCATTGACAGAGAGATCCAGCCGAAGAACGGTTGATCTGTCAGAAAGGCCAATATCCCAAGGAAAAAAGAGATAATAGCCCCCACACCCGCAGACGCACCATCCATGCCATCCAAGAAATTCATGGCATTGGTAATCCCTATGATCCACATCATGGTCAACGCAATGTTACCGATCTTACCAATAAGCCCTAAACTCAACGGTATAACGGTCACCGTTATTCCAAAAGAGATTACCAACCCGGCACTCAGGAGTTGGATCAGGAGTTTGATCGATGCAGGTATTTCTCTAATGTCGTCAACAATTCCCACAATAAAAATTATTGCTGAAGCCAAGAGGATGATCATCAATTCCAGAGAATAGATCCCGTTTATCAGAATCCCCAGCACAAAGGCAAAGAACACGCCGCCTCCGCCAAGTAAAGGGGTCGGACTTCCATGGATTTTTCTGGGACCAGGTTCGTCTAAGATACCCCATTTGAAGGCAATACGTCTTAGAAGTGGAGTAATAGAAAAACAGATACCGAAAGAAAGGCCAAGGATGTACGCCCATCGATAACCAGCATTTACGAAAAGGAACCTGATAGACGGGATCAGGAGTAGCAGGGTCAGGAACAGACCTACAGGATAGATTTTGGGTGAAATACCTAAATCAAGTCTTATTTTCATCGGTTAATTTCCCAACAAATTCGATACTTCATGGGTGACCCGACTGATCTCTTCGTCCTTTAGAGATGGATAGATCGGAATGGAGAGAGAACCCTTCCAGATCTTTTCTGTAACAGGATAACCTCCCTGTTTTAAGTACCGGTGGATTGGCATATAGACCGGCATTGCGCACATAATTCCTTTGCCTTCCAGTGCATCGATTTTAGGCTTTACGTCTTCCTTCAAACCAATTATGTATCGGTAGTATATATGGCCTTCATCCCTCAAGGGCAACTCGACCGGGAGTTTTTCAAAAGCACTGTAATATTCTTGTGCAATCTTCTTTCTCCTCCTAATAAAATTCGGAAGTTGTTCTAATTGGCAGAGGCCCATAGCGGCCTGCATATCGGTCATTTTGTAATTGTAGCGTACAGCCGAGCTCTTCTTCTGGTCATATTCCCTGAGATCCCTGATCCGGTCTAATAAGTCCCGGTTGTTTGAAACAACCATCCCCCCTTCCCCTGTGGTCATCACCTTGGTGGCGTAAAAAGAGAGAATAGCCGCGTGACCGAAAGCACCAACCTTTCTACCGTTGTATCTCGCCCCCACTGCCTGTGCACAGTCTTCTATGACCGGTATGCCGAAGGACGTCAGTTCGGCAAGGTCTGCCGGCAGCCCAAAAAGATGCGGGACAACAATAGCCTTCGTGGTACTGCTCAATCTCTTTTTCACGTCGACTGGATCAATATTATGGGTGCGAGGGTCTGCTTCGGCCAATACCGGCGTTGCCTTTACATACCGGACAGCGTTAAGGAGGGCGGAGCAGACATAGCTCGGAAAAATCACCTCGTCCCCGGCCCCTATCTCCATGGCAAGGAGCGTCAGGTGTAGGGCCGCTGTCCCCGAACTACAGACCACTGCGCCTTTAACACCGATTTCTTGAGCGACCGACTGCTCGAACAGTGAAACTGTTTGGCCCTGAGCGATATGCCCCGAGGCGATGACCTCGGAGACAACCTTGATTTCCTTATTACCCAAGGTAGGCTTGGAGTGGAGAATCAGGTCCAAAAAAACCTCTGCTCTAACCGGTCAAAGAATGTGAATCAAATATCCATAAAGAGCCTGAGGGCAGAGAAGGCCTCTGCGTACTTCACCCTCCCCTGGATACCTCTAAAGGTAGCGGCCGATCGGGCGATCTCGACAATGGAGAGATCTTCAATATTGGTTTTCATCACCTGGGACTGATGGGCCTCAAGCGCCCTTATTTTTTCTTCAAGGGTTTCGGAAATATCCACGAAAACATGTGGAACGAAATTACTCGTCGTCGGCACTTCATAAAAAAGGACGTTCTTCACGTATCGGGTGGCGGAAAGAACGGATTGAGTTACCCTGCGGTGATCCTGGTGGGTGTCATCAGAAAAGTTAACAAAGATAAGGTCGGGTTTAACGATTTTAATATGGTTCTCGACCGTTTGAATGATTTCTCTGCCTTTGTGAAGCAGTTCTGTGTCCTGATAATCTCCCCAATATATATCTTTGACGCCAACTATCTCCGCTGCTTTGACCTGCTCCACCTCTCTTGTTTCAATATCTCCCCCCTTTTCGCCTTTGGTGATGAGGAGTAGGAATATGTTATGACCTTTCCGTGCATATTTAATAAGGGTACCACCGCAACCTATTTCGATATCGTCCGGATGGGCGCCAACTGCCAGAATATTCATTGACTCCTCCTTAAAATCGGCAGGCTGTTTTCCCCGTGGTTCAAAATAAGGTCAATCACCGACATATAGGGGACAAACTCACCAAAACGCTGGTCGTATACGGGGTGTCTATAATCCTGGAATATTACGTCAATACCAGCGGCCCTGAATTTCACCAGGTCCATATATTGTCTGCCGCCACTACCCGCGAGATAAGAACCTGCCTTAAAATGGTCTGTGATGGCAATCAGCCTTTCATCCGGATCGTTGGGGAACTCCCCTATCTCTGAGGCCACAAACAGCGGCGTATCAATTCCAAGGATCTTAGCCAGTCTGGTTACCACACGAATATTCAATTGAGATATCGACTGCCAGGCATGAGAGAAAATCTCATCGAAAAAATCGTCTAAATAATGATAACAGGGCGCTTTCTTGTAATTGCTTAAAATAGCCTGTCTTTGCTTATGCTGCCATTTTACCGTGTTATTGATTATCACCTCATTGATCAGTTGAGGAAACTTGTACCTGACCGGAACCGTCAGCCATTGCCACCCCTGGGCCGTCTTTATCTTGTTCCTGTTCTGCCATTCGTTCTTCTTAAACTGCACATTATCTAACAGGACAAAAAAATCCGCCCTGCGAATCTTGTCAAAATAGCCAAGCCAAGGCAGGTATTGCGGCTGATGCACGGCGACAATCATTGCTGTTTACCCCCCCAGTACCCGGAGTGTCTGCGGCCTTTACTTTTTCCCGCCGTCTTCTAAAACTTCTTTGAGATCTCGCTTAACTTGTGGGTCGTTCAAGATATTTTTTATCTCATTTCTCCCGGTCTTGGCAATGAATTCGACGCCCTCCTTGACATTCTTCTTGACCTTGGTAACCACATCGTAGTCAAACGCCAGCCTTGTCGTTTCTTTAGCAGCTCTGACTATCCCATATTCTATCCCTTCCCTGACCTGCTGCTTGATTCCGAACTGCGCGATAAAAAAAACTGCCAGCAACATTATGCCCCAGGGCACGGCCATCACTAAATGCCTGATAAACAACCTCCCCAATCCATCCTCTTTCATTGCCTGCCCTCCTTTTCTGGCGTTTCGGTTAATATTGTGACGGGGTGTGAGCCATTAACTCAGGTGGAAAACTATTTATTCAAAAACAACAAAAATGGGGTTGGAAATGAGGGACCCGCATCCCCTGACATCGATTCTGTAATACATGACTTTCGGCCATCAAAAATAATAGTTGACTTTAGTTAGGACATAGTGTATATGGTTACGTATGCTGAACGAAGCCATACGAAACCAGGAGATCAAGATTGTTGTCGATAAGGGTGACGATCGCACAAAAAGCATCATAGCCTGGTTAAATAGAATTGAAAAATCAGGATGTACAATAGCAGAGTTTTTTGAGAAATTCAACGTTCCGTTTAGCCGTTCACAATACTATCTCTATAAAAGCAGATGGAAGGAGTCCGGGGAATCAGGCTTACGTGACAAAAGGAGTGAGGGAGGCAACAGGAAACTCACGGGTGAAAGTGAGGCCTTCGTTGCGGGTTGTGTTGAGAGTAATTCAGACA
>JACNJD010000152.1:0-10168 GCA_014382715.1 Candidatus Desulfacyla euxinica
CATATGTTCATCGCGGTTTTTTCTGTGACACTCCTTATATGGCTTGTCCTTGGCCTGCGTGAGGCCGGGGTAGTGGCCCTCGCTATTCCGGTGACTCTGGCCCTGACCCTTGCTGTTTTCTATCTCTATGGATACACCCTGAACCGCATCACACTCTTCGCCCTTATCTTCTCCATAGGTATTTTGGTGGATGATGCTATCGTTGTTGTGGAAAACGTTGTTCGCCATTTCCGGCTGGCTGAAAACAGAGGCCGTCCTGTCATGGACGTGACGGTCGGTGCAGTGGATGAGGTGGGGAACCCCACCATCCTTGCAACCCTGACCGTAATTGCCGCCATACTGCCGATGGCCTTTGTTGGTGGTCTAATGGGTCCCTATATGAGGCCAATCCCGGTGGGGGCCTCTGCAGCCATCATATTCTCGTTGTTAGTGGCATTTGTGGTTACGCCCTGGGCCTCTGTTCGTCTTCTTAAAGAGAAGAAGAATAAGAGGGGTGAAAGGACCGGCGAAAAAGAAGATTGGAGTGTAAGGCTTTATCGTAGAATGATGACCCCCCTCATTGAATTCCCTTTGTGGCGCTGGCTCTTCTTAGTCGGCGTTGTGGTCCTGCTTGTAGGTGCCTGCGCGCTTGTTGCAGTGGGTTGGGTTCGGGTGAAGATGCTCCCCTTTGACAATAAAAGTGAATTCCAGGTGATTATTGATATGCCTGAATCCGCCACATTAGAGGAGACTTCGGCAGTTTGTTTGGAGATGGGCGAGTTTTTGAAGAGTGTCAATGAAGTAACCGATTATGAGATCTACATCGGTACGGCCGGGCCTTTCAACTTCAACGGTCTGGTTCGACACTACGACTTAAGAGAGGGTCCAAACGTTGCCGATATCCAGGTGAACCTTATTGGTAAACATGGCCGTAAGTCCCAGAGCCACGACATTGCCAAGAGGGTACGGCCAGGACTAAAATTGATCGCAGACAGGTATAATGCCCGGATGAAAGTGGCAGAGGTCCCCCCCGGTCCGCCGGTACTGTCTACCCTGGTTGCAGAAATCTATGGCCCTGACTATGAACGTCAGCGCAGGATTGCCGGGAAAGTCTTGACAATATTTGAGGAGATACCCGGGGTAGTAGATGTGGATTGGTTTATGGAAGAGGGGCAAACCGAGGTGAACCTCCTGGTCGACAAAGAAAAGGCGGCCCTGCATGGTATCAGCGCCGCACAGATCGACGAGACCCTCAAACTTGCCCTGGGAGGCACAACCGCCGGTCTCCTTCATATGCCCCAGGAAAAGGAGGATGTACCTATTGTGCTCCGCCTTTCATTGGCGGACAGGGCCGGTATCGAGCGTCTGGAGGCCATAAAGATTCCTTCTGTCGATGGACGTCAGATCTCCCTTGCTGAGCTGATTTCCGCCAAAAAAACCGAACCAGGCCGGAGCATCTACCACAAAAACCTGATGCCGGTGGTGTATGTCACCGGAGATGTGGCAGGGGTGATAGAGAGTCCGGTATATGCCATTTTGGAGATGCAGAAAAAGATCGCTGCCATCCCTCTGCCTGAGGGGTATCGGATCACCCAGCACACTGCTCGTATTCCTGAAAGCGACCAGCACTTTGCCATGAAATGGGATGGCGAGTGGCATATCACCTACGAGGTTTTCCGAGATTTAGGGATTGCCTTCGGGGTAGTGCTTATCCTTATCTTTATTCTTGTGGTGGGCTGGTTCCAATCCTTCAGCACACCGCTTGTTATCATGGCGGCAATCCCCTTCTCCTTAGTGGGTATCCTGCCTGCCCACGGGTTGTTGGGCGCGTTCTTTACCGCAACCTCCATGATAGGCTTTATAGCTGGGGCCGGAATTGTGGTGCGCAACTCCATTATCTTGGTGGATTTTATTGAACTGCGTCTCAAACAGGGAATGCCTCTGGAAAAGGCAGTAATAGATGCCGGAGCAGTCCGTTTCCGGCCCATGATGCTCACGGCTGCGGCCGTTGTTGTTGCGGCATCTGTCATGCTGTTTGACCCCATATTCCAGGGTCTGGCCATATCGTTGATGGCGGGAGAGGTGGCCTCACTTTTTCTATCGCGTATGACCGTGCCTGTGCTATACTACCTGGACAAGAGACGGGCGTTAGGGCTAAGAATCTGATTTGTGAGGCTAAAGTGGATCAAAATAATATTATGGTAAGATGTGCCAACTGCGGGGCCAAAAATCGAATTCCTGAAAAGAGGATAAACCAGGGGCCGATATGTGGCAAGTGCAGGACCCCCCTGAAGGTGGCGCATTCTCCTGCTGTTCCTGTTGATGTCACCGATCAAACCTTCAGCCGGGAAGTCTTATCCTTTTCCGGCCCTGTTCTTTTGGACTGCTGGGCCCCATGGTGCGGGCCCTGCAAGATGGTCGCGCCGGTACTTGAACAATTAGCATCAGAGTATGCAGGCCGTCTGAAGATTGCAAAGTTAAATGTTGATGAAAATCCTGCAACCGCATCCAAATATGGTATTCAGAGTATACCCACCATGCTGCTGTTTAAGAACGGAAGCCTCGTCAACTCACTCGTTGGCGCCCTGCCAAAGCATGAGATAGAGCGGCATATGGGAACGATTCTTGTTACGTGACCTGCTTGAATTTACCTTTTACGGCACCACATACGGGGCAATTATCCGGCGGGTTATCCTCGGCCACATAACCACAAACCTGGCATACGTGATAATCGGTCTCACGATCGGACAGCATATCGTTCATTGCTTTTTTGTAAAGTTCGGCATGCCCGTCCTCAACGTCCTTGGAATGTGAAAAGGCCTTTAATGCCCCTTCCTTTCCTTCATCGGAGGCATCTTTTATCAGACCGGGATATTCTTCCACATTGGCCTTGATCTCATTTTGAAAAGCGGTTTCCAGATTTTCCTCTGTGGATCCGATCTTCCCGCGCATCAATAACAGGAACCGGCGGGCGTGGACAGACTCTGCCTCGGAAACGGCCCGAAACAGGCGGGCAATCTGGGAATAGCCCTCTGCGTCGGCTTTCTTGGAAAAAGTTGCATTACGAACTGCAGCCTTTGATTCAGCAGCAAAGGCATAGGCAAGGTTTTTTTCTGTTTTTTCCGACATAGCATTAGACTCCTTTTTATAAACGTTCATAGGTTCAGGGTTCAAGGTTCAGGGTTACGCGCTCAAAGCGGGAAACCTTTGAACGGCTGCTTTAGTTTTTCTGATCGTATCTGCTTGTCAAAATTGAAGCATTTTGCCCGCCGAACCCGAAGTTATTGCTTATGGCCTTTCCGATCTCCATGTCGATGGGTTTCTGGGGCACGTAGAAGAGATCGCACCCGTCCCCGGGATTTTCAAGATTAATGGTCGGATGGATCCTGCCTTTTTCCGTCATGAGGGCTGTGGCGATTATCTCGATCCCGCCTGCGGCCCCTATTAAATGACCGGTCATTGATTTGGTGGAGCTTATGGCCACATGGTGAGCTCTTGGTCCGAGGGCCTTCTTGATTGCAAGTGTTTCGGCAGGATCATTCAACGGTGTGGACGTGCCGTGGGCGTTTATATAATCGATTTCTTCAGGAGAGGTATGTGCACTTTTCAGGGCGTTTATCATGGCCTGGGCCTGCAGTTCTCCATCAGGATCTGGCGCGGCAATGTGGTAAGCGTCCGACGTAGCCCCATAGCCTGATAATTCGCAGTAGATATGTGCACCGCGGTTTCTGGCATGATCCAACTCTTCCAAAACAACGATTCCTGCACCCTCCCCCATGACAAAGCCATCCCTATCCCTGTCAAATGGTCGCGAGGCTTTTTCGGGTGCATCATTTTGTCTGCTCATGGCGTTCATGGATACAAAGCCACCAAATACAAAGGGCGTAATACAGGCATCCGCCCCTCCCGTGATCATGATTTCTTCTTCACCGAGAAGGATTTGTTTGTATGCTGCAATCATGGCATGATTGGCGGATGCGCAGGCTGTGGAAACGCTACAGGCAATCCCTTTGATCCCGAATGCCATGGTAACGTTTACCGGTACCGAACATATCTGCACATGGGGTAAGGCAAAGGGTGAAACCCGTTTTGGGCCGTTATGTTTTAGAAGTTGCCTGTGCCATTTTTCGCAGAGATCCATGTTTTGGGCGCCTACACCAAGGATGACCCCAATCTTGCCTGGATGAATATGCTTTACCATATAGGCCCCTTGACCTTTTTTCCCTTCAATATAATCCAGATCTAAACCTGCATCCTCAAAGGCCAGTTTCGTTGCGGCCATGGCAAACGCGGAAGTTCTCCCAAGGTATCTGAAATCTTTCTTTTTTCGCAAAAAATCGGTCAACGAAAAAGAATCAACGGGGCAGGCGATTTGGGAGGTATATTGATCCATGTCGCACCCTTCAAACTGAATCTTCTTTGCACCGGATCTGCCCGCTATCAGGGATTCCCAGAATACTTCCTTCCCGATCCCTATGGGCGTAACCGGCCCCAGGCCTGTGATGACGACTCTCTTCCGCATCTGTTTATCTCCTTTTGACCTAAAGTGAGCGGTTGAAGGTTGAAACCGTGAACGGTTACGCAGAGAGTATAGGAAATCATGGGTCGAAGGTCAAATATTTGGGTGAAAAATACAGGGAACCCTTTCCCTGATGGTTTTCATCATATAACCGATGCAGGCAATAAAATAAGGGCGATTTTCAGATTCAGGCATATTTAGCTAATGAAAACAATAAGATATTACATGTTTTATATTGACAATATCTATACTACGTGATATGCTTAAGTTAAGTTTTAACTTTAACCAGTATACTATTGTTTGGTAATTCCACTAGTTTCGGATACCGATGAACAGACGCCTCGTTATAATCCTCATCCTTGCTACTCTTATCCTTTACGCGTGGCCAATGACGGGTTGGCTTTCCACTCTTGGCCTGGACCCTGCGACATTTACCTCCTATGCCCCGCCTGCTTCTGCAGATCACAGCAAACCGTTTATGGTTGAGGAGTTCATAAACGCCGATCCTGAAAAAGAGATGGTCCATGTGGGATCTATTTGCCAACTTTCTGACGGGAGGTTAATGGCTGCCTGGTATGGTGGAACAAGGGAAGGGGCCAAAGATGTTGCCATCTTTCTTGCCATAAAAGACTCTGGACACCTGGCCCGTTGGTCTAAACCGAAAAGGGTAGTGGATAGGATATCTGCCTCAAAGGAGCTGTACAGGTATATAAAAAAGGTGGGCAACCCTGTCATCTTTGCCGGTTCCGGAGACCAACTCTGGCTGGTTTATGTCACTATCAGCGCTGGTGGGTGGTCTGGCAGTTCTCTCAATGTCAAAATGTCATCTGACGCCGGGGCCACATGGAATAATAGCCGGAGACTTACCCTCAGCCCTTTTTTTAATATCAGTGAATTAGTCCGAAACAAACCCTTGCCTCTGAGCAATGGTGGCTTTGCCCTGCCTATCTATCATGAATGCCTGGGGTATTTCCCGGAAATCCTCTGGATCCAATCCGGGAGGGAGGATGGCGCAATCTCCTTTCGAAAAAGCAGGATGACGGGTGGGCAATCTTTTATCCAGCCGTCCGTCGTGGCCTACGGCCCTTCCCTTGCTACCTCTTTCTACAGGTGCCGATCGGAAGAGAAAGCCGTTGGAGTGGCAGTTACTAAGGATGCAGGGGTAAGCTGGTCTGAACCGCAGACATCCAACCTGCCAAATCCGGACGCCGCGGTAGACGCCGTTCTCCTCTCTGATCACCGCATCCTCCTGGCCTTCAACGACAGTGTGCAAAACCGGGAAAACCTGCGACTCGCGGTCTCCAATGATGGGGGCGCTAACTGGGTCCGGATCGCAACACTCGATAGTACGCAAGGTCAAAAATATTCATACCCTTACATGATACGCAGCCGGGACGGGTTAATTCATCTCGTTTATACGTGGCACAGGAAAAGGATTAAGCATGTGGTGTTTAATGAGGCCTGGATCAATGCCCAAATGAAAAGGATTGCAAAATAATGCAGTTGGGTTTCTCATTTATCTTCCCATTTCTTCTTATTATGGCCCTGTTGCAGGGAGGAGCAGGCCTGCTTGGAAGAGATCTGTGTGGCTGGCGCCCGACCCTGATCTTCGTACTCATTGCTGCATTAGTAGTGGTTATCCCGGTGGGAGGCTTACCATTGGCCCGCTGGATGATAAGCTTCAATGCAAATTTCAGCATCTCCCTGACGGCAATACTGTTCTGTAAAATCACTGAAAACTCTTTTGGTGTCAAGCTGTTGGATAAAAACGCCCTTTTGACATGCTGGGTATTCTCTTTAACTGCGGGTGTGATACTTTACCCTATGGCATTGGGTCTGGGCAGATTTGATCCATATCAGGCTGGATGGAGTTTTTCCTGGTTGTTTGTGGTGGTGTGTGGTGTCACTATTTTGCTGCTGATCATAAAAAATCGGTTTGCAGTAGTTCTTATGGCAGCTATATTAGCCTATAACCTGCATCTTCTCGAATCCACAAATTTGTGGGACTATCTTGTTGACCCATTTATGGTCGTAGTCTCATTTATTGCCTTGAGCAGCAGGTTATTGCGAAAACTCAGTAGCAGACCATAGTACCGCCAATAATTGAGTGGAAAACGGGCGGGAGTTTACTTTTTAGGACCTATCGTATAAGTTTGTTGTGATTCTTCACTTTTCATACATACAGGCCTCATAATTTGATTTAATAACTTAGATCTGTTTTTTGGATATCGCACACGCAGATCTCAGAGGTTTTTGAATTCAGGAAGGGATAACTCTGCGGTCTCTGCGAGAGATATGATTTTGTAGAGAGGGAGCCTATGCGTACAACTACATCCCCTGAAATTTCTATAATTGTACCTGTTTATAACGAGGCCCCTAATCTCCGGACCCTTGTCGAAGATACCCTTGAAGTCATGCGTGCCACGGGACGACCCTTCGAGCTTATACTGATAGATGACGGGAGCACCGACAACAGCCATGAGCTGCTCCGAACCATTAAAGACGATACCATCGAATTGCGTGTCATTCTTCTACGCCGAAATTTTGGTCAGAGTGCTGCCATGACTGCCGGGTTTGACCATGCGCGGGGCGACATCGTTGTCACCATGGATGGAGATCTTCAAAATGACCCTCGTAATATTCCGCTGCTGGTTTCAAAATTGGAGGAAGGCTATGACCTTGTTAATGGATGGCGCAAAGACCGTCAGGATCCCTTCATTTCAAGACGTCTTCCTTCGAAGATCGCCAACAGACTTATAGGAATTGCCACGGGAGTAAGACTCCACGACTACGGATGCTCCCTCAAGGCCTACACCAACGATTTAACCAAGAACCTTCTTCTTTACGGAGAGTTGCACCGCTTTATCCCTGTCCTGGCATGCTTTTACGGGGCACGTATCGGAGAGGTGGTGGTGTCGCATAATCCACGCAGCAGGGGTAAGAGCAAGTATGGGATCGACCGCACCTATCGGGTCCTCCTGGACCTGATCCTCATGCTCTTTTTTCAGAAATTTACCACCAGGCCTCTCCAGCTCTTCGGTCTCAGCGGCGGGCTTCTTTTTGTCGCGGGTTTTGTTATCGAACTGTATCTGACATGGCTGAAGCTGTGGCATGGAGAGGACATCGGCAGCAGGCCCCTACTCCTTTTTGGCGCCTTATTGATAATCACGGGAATCGTATTAGTCGCTATAGGCCTTTGTGCCGAATTGATAATCCGCACCTATTATGAATCTTCCGGCAAGCGGATCTATACAGTGCGCGAGGTCCTGGAGTGAGGAAGGATATACGCCGCAAGGCAGGGAACCTGATCAGAATCGGCATCAGCGCAGGACTTCTCATCTGGCTCTTTTCCCGGTTCGATCTAAAGGGTGTATTAACCTATTTTGAAAATCTGCAGATATCTATCTGGGTGGTAGCCTGTTTAATGAGTCTTGTGGCCCAGGTCCTTAGCAGTATGCGATGGTGGATATTGTCAAACACCTTCTCATTTCCAGGGCGATGGTCGACTTATCTGGGCTTTTATTTTGTGGGGATGTTTTTCAATCTATTTCTCCCCACCGGTATTGGGGGTGATCTCTTTAAGATACACTTCCTCTCACGCGAAAAAGGGAGGAGATTCCTTGCCGCTTTTACTGTTGTGGGGGATCGTTTCTTCGGACTTATCACCATGTTATTTATGGGAGCAGCAGCGGTCAAAATATGGCCCGATCTCCTGCCGGAACCTTTTAGAGATTTTCTCTATATCAGCGCTTTGATTATTTTAGCCGCCCTTTTGGGTCTGCCGTTTTTCCAGAGGGTAATCAAAGGTATTCTGCCCGGTTTCTCCCGACATCTTGAAGGCCTGCTTATTCTCTGGCAAAGGCCGCAGAGACTTTTTGCTGTACTGGGTCTTTCCTTCTGTCTTCAGGCCTTGGGGATAGGTGCAATAGCTCTGCTCGGTGCCGGTATAGGCATCAAACTCCCACTCTCGTTTTATTTTGCCAGTCTTCCTCTGGTGTTCATCATAACACTCATTCCTATCAGCTTTAACGGGATCGGGGTGAGGGAAGGGGCCTTTATCTATTTCTTTGGCCTCAAAGGGGTAGAGGCAGAACCTGCATTAGGCCTCGGTCTTCTATTTTTTTCCGTGCAGGTGGCCCTCAGCCTCCTTGGCGGTGTAGCCTATGCTGCCGGTCTTCACCGGCGGTCGATAATGAAGAGTGCCTAAAATGACTAAAGTTTGAAGTGCCTAAAGTTGTAGGCGGAATCTGACATCGTCTAACAGAATTAGGTTAAAGAAGAATGGGCAACACAAAATCTATTTCAACCTAATGAAGAAGTAAGGAATTAATAGTAAGGCATCGAACTGCTGAATATCAAACACCCAATGTGGAGGGAAATGGAAAACAATCATCAATCGTCAATCCAAGTTCGAACCTTGGTGTTACGCAAATTATTAGAAAATCAATCCAAATCACGAAGGTTCTTAATCCCAGTTTTGGGTAAGGCGCACTTTAGTCACTTTAGTCACTCCAAACTTTAGGCACTTCAAGAGATGACTCTCTACAGATATATCATAAACGAAATATGGCCCACATTTTTGGCGAGCCTGTTCGTTTTTATCTTCATTATGGTGGCGGCGCGAATGCTTTCCATAACTGAATTAATCGTAACCCGGGGGGTGCGTATTACACAGGTAATAGGTATGGTCGTATACCTGTTGCCCGATATCCTGACATTTGCCCTCCCGGCGGTGACCCTCATGTCCGTGGTGGTAGCTTTTTTACGTCTCTCCGTTGACAGCGAAATTATTGCCCTGAAATCATCTGGAATCAGCCTCTATCAGATGCTGCCGCCTGTTATAGCGTTTTCTCTCCTGGTTTTTTTTATTGGACTCGCCATCAGTATTTACGCGGCGCCATGGGGTAACAGGGCCTTTAAGGATATCATCTTCAAGATCGCAGAGTCAAAGGCTGACATAGGAATCAAGGAACGGGTTTTCTGTGAACCATTTGACAATCTGCTCTTGTATGTGAACAATTTTTCCAGAAAGGAAAGGGTGTTAAAAGATGTGTTTGTGGTAGACAGGCGGGATAAAGATGTTACAAATACCATTGTGGCTGAGGAAGGTCGGATAATGATGCGGCCTGATGAAAGAATTATTACCATCTATTTTATTGACGGCACAATATTTATTGTTGATAAAAACCTGGACACTGCCCGAACTATAAAATTCAATACATATGGCTTAAACATCGGGCTCAAAGATGTTATGGCCGACCTTGCCTCAAGGCGAAAGGCACCTCATGAGTTGTCAATAGGGAGCCTGATTGAACAGATAAAAACCGTTCCAAAAGGGGAGATTACATACAACAGGATGATGAGGGAGCTTCTCGAAAAGGGCTCAATACCCTTAGCAGTACTCTTTATGGGAATAATAGGAGTCGCTCTTGGCGCGCAAATACGGGCCCGGGGACGTTCGACCGGAATTGGAGTCAGCCTTGCAGTCTTTTCAGTCTATTATATTTGCCTCATGGTCATGAGGAGTATCTGTTCAAGCGGGGGAATGTCCCCTGTAATCGGGGTGTGGATTCCGGATGTCTTCTTGATTATTTCTATGATATATTTTCTGCGCCGTGCGGCAAATGAACGGCCTTTCAATTTTTTGGCCTCCAGCTCGTAATGTGATGC
>JACNJD010000152.1:10471-11850 GCA_014382715.1 Candidatus Desulfacyla euxinica
CCTTTGGCGCGAAGCCTCGCAATAAGATCAGGGCAGGTGGCTGTGCCAAAAGATAATAGATGGCACCGCAAAGAGACGGCCCTTTTTGGTGGTGCCAGCATTTTTTGCGCAATGGTAACAGCCTGGTTGCTCGCAGCCTGCTTAACGGACTGGTCCCATTTTGGCAAACCCTATCTTGCAATGATCCTCTGCTCGGGAGGAATATTTATACTGGGTCTAATTGATGATATTTTCAATATGGACCCTCAACATAAATTGGCTGGTCAGGTCATCATTACCGCCATCTTAGTATTCTTCGGTTTCCGTCTTGCCTGGACCGACTCCGAAACGCTCAACCTGTTCCTGTCTATTCTGTGGATCGTTGGCATAACTAATGCTTTTAACCTTTTAGACAATATGGATGGTCTTGCGTCCGGCATCGCCATTATCGCAGGAGCCTTTTTATTCCTCTACCTTTATTTAGACCCGAATCTCAGCTACATTTCCGCGCCCCTCCTCCTGACACTCGCCGCTTATCTCGGGGCTGTTTCAGGTTTCCTGGTCTACAATTTCAACCCAGCCTCAATCTTTATGGGTGATGCTGGAAGTCTTTTCGTCGGCTTTGTCCTTGCCTGTTTAACCATAACCGGGGCCCCTTCACAGACCAGCGGCCAGGGCTTTCTCCACCTGATTTCCGTGATTGCAATCCCCATTCTCATCCTCTTCATACCTATCCTGGATACAGGTTTTGTCAGTCTGATGCGCAAACTGTTTAGACGGCCCATCTCCCAGGGCGGGCGAGATCACTCTTCCCACCGTTTAGTTGCCATAGGTTTGTCCGAAAGGAAAGCGGTCCTCGTACTATACCTCTTCTCCGCCGTATCAGGCCTCATGGCCCTAGCCTTCAACCGGTTGTCCATTGGAGCCAGCTTAGTGCTCATTACCATCTATCTCCTCTTCATACTTTTTTTCTGGATATATCTTGCGAAGGTCAAGGTCTATTCAGAGAAATCAATTATGTCGGGCGAAGTTTCAGGAGTAATTACTCCTATCCTGATTGAGATCACTTTTAGAAGAAAGCTTTTTGAGGTCCTCTTGGATCTCGTTTTGATCACAATAGCCTACTATACAGCCTACCTTTTACGTTTCGAGGGTTTTCTTGGGCTTAATTTCGCCTTTTTCCTGAATTCCCTGCCGATCGTTATTGCATGTCAGATCCTCTTCTTCTATATATTCGGCGTCTACCGGGGGGTATGGGAAAATACGAGTATCAGGGATCTTATTTCCTATGGAAAGGCGATTACGGCCGGCACCATAGCGCCTATCCTGATCTTTCTCTTCTTATATCGTTTTTATAGTTTTTCCCGGGCAGTTTTTGTAATCTACTGGGGCCTCATGCT